>JBGPEJ010000109.1:0-10266 GCA_041482775.1 Gemmatimonadota bacterium
GGTCGAGCAGGTGCAACGCACCATCGACGGGCTCTCCGAGGTGAATCCCATGCTCGGCCTCCGGGGCTGCCGCCTCGGCATCATGTACCCGGAAATCACTGCGATGCAGGTGCGCGCGATTTTCGAGGCCGCCTGCACGGTGGCCGGTCGCAAGGGCCGGGTGCAGCCGGAGGTGATGATCCCCCTGGTGGCGCACGTGGTCGAATTCCGTAAGCAGGCGCTGATCGTACGCCAGGTGGCGGAAGAGGTGTTCCGGGAGCGCCAACTCACCGTTCCCTACCTCCTCGGCACCATGATCGAGCTTCCCCGCGCCGCGCTCACCGCCGACGAGATCGCCCGGGAGGCTCAGTTCTTCTCGTTCGGCACCAACGACCTCACCCAGACCACCTGGGGGCTCTCCCGCGATGACGCCGGGGTATTCCTCCCCGCCTACCTCGAGCTGAACATCATCGAGGCGGACCCGTTCATCTCGCTCGATATCGCCGGGGTCGGCAAGCTGATCGCGATGGCGGTGGCCCTGGGACGGGAAGCCCGCCAGGATCTCAAGGTGGGGATCTGCGGAGAGCACGGCGGCGAACCGGGCGCGATTGCCTTCTGCGAAGCGCAGAAGATGAACTACGTCTCCTGTTCCCCCTATCGGGTGCCCATCGCGCGCCTGGCAGCTGCCCAGGCGGCCCTGGCCGAGCGGGGCACCATGAACCGGACCCGGGCCACGGTCTGAGGAGACCGGCCGCCCGTCAGGCGGTCGGCCGGTTGATGTGCTTCAGCAGCTCTTCCGCCACCTCGCGGGCGTGCTCGCGGAGCTCCGGTACCGCGGTGGCCTCCCAGTGGAGCGCCCGGAGCAGCGGCCCGACGTGGAAGAGCACTCCCGAGGGCTGCCCGTCGGCCTCGAGCACCGCGTGGCGAGGGGAGGTCTCCAGACCGAGCCCCAGCGCATCGGGCCGGATCAGCCCCTGGGTGCGGAGCGAGGCGATCAGCGGATCCGGGAGGGTCCTCAGGTCGCTCGCCGGCCCGGTGCAGTTGATCACCCAACCCACCCGCAGCACCGTGTCTCCTCCACCGCGCCGCCGGAGGGTGACCGCCACCCGGCCGCTTCGCTCCTTGAACCGTAGTACCCGCGCGGCGTGGACCCGGAGCCGGCGCTCGTCGATCAGGCGCACCAGCGCGGCGGCCAGCTCGGGTGCCGACCGGTGGCGGTGCACCTCCCAATAGGGACGGAGATGGCGAAGAAACCGCTCCCGCTCCCTGACGGGCAGAGCCCGCCAGAGCGCCGGGGTGACCGGGCGCAGCGCGCCTACCACTTCACGCCAGTCCACGCCTTCGCGGGCGAGCGCGCGCACCTGTCGGCGGACCACGCGCAGGTAGTCGAGCGCGGTCGCGGGACAGCCGCTGAGCCCGGGAGGACAGTGCGAGTGATTCGGGGGTACCGCCGGCGACCGGTGGGAGTGCGGCAGGAGGCCGTGGCGGGAAACCGCGTGGATCGGGGCGCTTCGCGCGGGCGTGGCCAGGTCCAACGCCACGTCCAGCATGGTGAGGCCGGTGCCGATGAGCAGGGCCGGAGCGGCCGGGTCGATCGGCGCCAGCACGCCGGGCCGCCACGGATCACGGATGTAGCGGCCACTACCGTAGAATTCCGGGGTATCCACCGGGAGGTCTGCGGCCGCATAGTTGCCCAGTGCCAGCACCACCCGATCGGTCTCGATCCGGCTGCCATCGTTCAGCACGAGCACCGCGCCGGCCCCCGCCCTCCCCGGCTCGAGCGCCACCACCTCCCCAGTCATCGCCTCCAGTCGCACCTTCGGAGCCGCCTCCGCCTCGGCCCGACGGAGGACCGCTTCGAGGTACTCTCCATATAACCGGCGCGGCAGGAAGCTCCCGCCGGTGGCCTCGGGAAGCAGCGTCTGGGCAAAGCGGAGGAAATCGGATTCGTTTTCGGGGAAGGCACTCATCCGGCCCGCCGGCACGTTGAGCACGTGCGACTCGGTGCGGGTACCGTACGCCACTCCCCGCGCCATGGCGCCCGACCGGTTGATCAGGCGGAGGTGACCGGAGCGCGCGCGCCCTCAAGCAGTCGCGCCGTGACGACGGCTCCACTGAAACCGGCGCCGACGACGGTAATGTCGGAAGGCAGCCGGGGCATCAGCCCACCGGCAGCGGTCGCTCGCCCCGAAGGTAGGCCGCGAAGTCGGCAGGGGGTCCCGGCCGACCGATGAGATAGCCCTGGATCTTCTGACAACCACGTTCCCGGAGGAACACCACCTGTTCCTCGGTCTCCACTCCTTCGGCCACCACATCCAGCTCCATCGCCTTGGCCATCGCGATGATCGCGGTGGTGATCCCCGCATGGCCGGGATTGTCGGTGACCCCCGCGATGAAGGATCGATCGATCTTGAGGGTGGTGACCGGGAAATCCATGAGGTAGCTGAGCGAGGAATAGCCGGTGCCGAAGTCGTCGATCGCGAGACTCACGCCCAGGTCGGCCAGCTCGCGAATGGTGCGGCCGGTAACCCCTCTCGGCTCCATCAGCATCGACTCGGTGAGCTCGAGCACCAGGGACCGCGGATGCACTCCGGTCTCCTCGAGAATGCTCCGCACCGTTTCGACGATGCCCTCGTGCCGCAACTGGCGAGCGGAGAGGTTCACCGACATCCGGATCGAGCCGAACCCTTCGGCCTCCCACGCCCGGCTCTGGCTGCAGACGGTGCGAAGGATCCATTCTCCCAGCGGAACGATCAGTCCGCACTCCTCGCACAACGCGATGAATTCGCCGGGCGAAACCAGGCCGCGGCTCGGATGCGCCCACCGGATCAGCGCCTCGGCTCCGGTCGGCTTCAGGGTATCGAGATCCACGATCGGCTGGTACCAGATGGTGAACTCCCGCCCCTCGACCGCCTTGCGAAGCTGCTGTTCCAGCTCCATCCGGGCCAGCGCCTCGGCGTTCATCGATGCCGAATAGAGCTCATAGGTGTTCCGGCCCCGCTCCTTGGCATGGTACATCGCGACATCGGCGTTCTTCACCAGGTCCTCGAGGTCGGTGCCATCGAAGGGGTAGATCGCGATCCCGATCGAGGCGGTGACGAATACCTCCTTGGGGCCGAGGCGCATGGGCTGGCGGAAGGTTTCCAGCAGCCGGCGGGCCACCCGCACCGCGTCCTGCGGGTCCGAAATGTCCTGCAGCACGACGGTGAATTCGTCGCCGCCGAGGCGGGCGACCTCCACCATTCGCTCGTCCATCCCGAGCCGGGCCACGCTATCTCCGGTCCGGGACGAGGCCACCAGGCGGGCCGCCACTTCCTTGAGCAACTGATCGCCGAGGTCGTGGCCCAGGGTATCGTTGTAACGGCTGAAGTGGTCGAGGTCGATGAAGCAGACAGCCACCAGCGTGCCGTTCCGCTCCGCCCGCACCAGCGCCTGGGTCAGGCGCTCCTTGTAGAGCACTCGATTGGGCAGCTTGGTGAGGCTGTCATAGAACGCCAGGAAACGGACCTGCTCCACCATGCGGGCGTTCGACAGCGCCACCGCCGTCTGGTCCGCCAGCCGGCGAACCTGGACCCGGTCCTCGTCCGAGGGTGGGATCGCCGCCCGGCGGAACGCCAGCACCCCGAGCAGCTCTCCCCCGTACCGCAGCGGATACACCTCGACCTGATTTTCCCCCGGGCGATGGAAGTGGGCCAGATACTCGGGGAGGGGGGTCCCGTCCTCTCCCACGGCAAAACGCTCCGAATGCTGGCGCGCGGTCCGGAGATCGGAGGCGCTCAGCACCGCCTTGACCCGCCGGTGGCTGGCGTCGTGGCCCAGCGCCACCCAGGAGGACGCGGTGTCGCCCAGCTCGAGCAGGGTGATGCTGCGGCCTTCGCAGGGGCACACCTCGGGAAACCGGTCCAGCACCGTCTGGACGATCGCATTGGTGTCCACCGAAGAAAGCACCGCGCGATCGATCTCCGCGGCGGTCTTGAGCGCATGGAACTGGCGGGCCAATTGCGAGGACATGGAATTGAACGCGCCGGCGAGCTCCTCCAGCTCGTCCCCGCTGGAAACCAGCACCCGGCTCTGAAAATCCCGTTCCGCGATCCGCCGGGTGCCCTGCTGGAGCTCGGCCAGCGGCACCATGCTGCGGCGGATCTGGGTTACACCCAGCCCGAGCACCAGGACCAACGCCGAGGCCAAGAGAAGCGGGAAACTCCGGGCGAAGGCGGCCATCGGGGCCACCACATCGTCGCGCGGTTCGCTCAGGACGATTCGCCAGGGGGGAAGCCGAAACCGCCGCGTTTCCGGCAGCGACCACCAGGTGGCGAGGATGACTCCGCCGGGCTCGGTCCACTCGAAAGCGCCTCGCGACGTCGCCACCAACCGAGCCCCCATCGCCGGCGACTGACGGAGCGCCGCCGTGAGCGGCCCGAAGAGCACCCCGCTCGCGGGGGACCAGACCGACATCTCGACGCCCGGCGGGAGAGCCTCCGCGTCACCCGGGGACCAGAGGTAGTCGGCGCTGATCCGCGCAACCAGATCCCCGCGATCATCGCTGCTCGCCTGGGCCCGGTGTACGAGGTAGAGCCGCAACGTTCGGTTCCCGTCGAACCGGGTCAGGACGGCGCTTTGACCCCGGGCCAACTCCGGGAGATCAACCGAGCCGATCTCGGCCAGCAGGTTTGCTTCCCCGGAAAGGAGACGTCCCGGCTCGTTGTCGGAAACCCGCACGATCCCATCCGCCGCGTATCCCAGCGCATCGCCACACGAGCTGGTCGTTCCTTCGCGCCCGCACGCGATGAGACCGGGGGCGAGCCTGCGGAGGTCCGATTCCAGGAGCGACAGGCGATCGTAGAGAGTCTTCCCCGCGGCGCTGGCCAGAGCCCCCAGGCGCTCCTGGCTCTGCGTTGTGAGCTGGTGGGCAACGCTTCGGAACGAGAGTACGGCCACTGCGCAGGTCGGGATCAGAGCACATCCGACGAACAGCAGGAGAAGCCGCTGGCCGAACCGGCTCCGGAGAAGGAGCCGGCCGGAACGCGGCGGAACGGGGTCGGAACCCGCGGGCTTCGGCGTCATGGCATCCGGCTGAGGATTGCTGCCGCGGCGAATTCCGCCGGCAACCATAGCAAATAGAGCAACGGCCGGGCCACCCGGCTCCCGTCGGGTTAGTGACAATGGCTGCAAGGGGTTGCGGGTTCGGAGCACCCCCCAGGTATGGGCGTCGATGCCGCGGCTGTCTCGCCGGTTCAACAGAGCCTTGCTTGATCCGAGGGGAACCCCAGGCGATTTTCCCCGCGGCCGAGCCGACATCCCACCCCCGGACAAGAGGATCGCATGGCAAACCCCCAGGTCGGTGTCGTAATGGGCTCCAGCTCGGATTGGGACGTTCTGCAGCACGCCGCCCGTCGACTGGCGGAGTTCGGGGTGGCCTATGAGGCGCGAGTCGTTTCCGCCCACCGGACCCCGGATCTGCTGTACGAGTACGCAGCGGGTGCCGCGGGGCGCGGCCTGGTCTGCCTCATCGCCGGCGCGGGAGGAGCGGCCCACCTGCCGGGAATGCTGGCCGCGAAGACCGTCCTCCCGGTGCTCGGAGTGCCGGTGCCGTCCCGGCACCTCCAGGGACTCGATTCCCTCCTTTCGATCGTCCAGATGCCCGCCGGAGTCCCGGTCGCTACGTTCGCCATCGGCGAAGCCGGGGCGCACAACGCGGCGCTCCACGCGATCGCCATGATCGCCACGTGGGATCCCGGTCTCCGAGTTCAGCTCGAACGGTTTCGCTCGACCCAGGACGCCGAAGTCCGCGCGATCAAGCTCCCGACACCGACCACCGGATGATCCTGCCCGGAGCGAGCCTCGGCCTCCTCGGGGGAGGACAACTCGGTCGCATGTTCACCACCCGGGCCCGGACCATGGGGTACGAGGTGGTGGTGCTCGATCCCGACGCGCTCTCGCCGGCGGGACGCATCGCGTCCCGCCACCTTGCTGGCAGCTACGACGACCGGGCCGCGCTGGCGGAGTTGGCCGGGAGCACCCTGGCGGTCACCACGGAATTCGAGAACGTTCCCGCGGCGGCCCTCGAGTATCTCGCCCCACGGGTGCGGGTCCGACCCGCGCCACTGGCCGTGGCGATCGCGCAGGACCGCGTCGCCGAAAAGCGGTTTCTGGCGGACTCGGGCATCGCCACCGCTCCGTTTGCCGCGGTGCGCGACGCCGATGAGCTCGAGCAGGCGTGGGACCGGGTGGGCCCGCCGGCGCTGCTCAAGACCAGCCGCCTGGGGTACGATGGGAAGGGACAAGCGGCGGTCGAGTCGCGCGAGGAGGCCCGCCGCGCGTTCGCGTCATTCGGCGGAGTGGCGTGCGTGCTGGAGCGGCGCCTGGAGCTGGAGGGAGAACTCTCCGTAGTGCTGGCACGGGGTGAGGATGGTACCGTCGCGGTCTTTCCTCCGGGAGAGAACACCCACGTCAACGGCATTCTCCACACCACCACGGTCCCGGCGCGATTCCACGGCGCCGTCATTCACGAGGCCGAGTCGCTTGCCGCCCGGATCGCCGAGCTGCTGGACTACGTCGGCGTCCTCGGCGTCGAGCTGTTCGTCACCGCGGACGGCCGGCTCCAGGTCAACGAGCTCGCTCCCCGGCCGCACAACAGCGGCCACTACACCCTGGACGCCTGCACCGTCGATCAGTTCGAACAGCAGATCCGGGCCCTCTGTGAACTTCCGCTCGGCCGGCCACGCCTGCTCTCGCCGATCTGCATGGTGAACCTGCTGGGGGAACTCTGGCGGAACGGGGAGCCTCGCTGGGACGCCGTCCTCGCGCTCCCCGGAGTCAAGCTGCATCTGTACGGCAAGAACGCGGCCCGCGCCGGACGAAAAATGGGCCACCTCAACTGCCTCGCGGAGACCGCCGACCTCGCGGCGGCGCTCGCCCGACGAGCGTTCCAGCTCCTCGCGCCTTAGGGCATCCTCTCCACCAGCTTGCGGAGCGGCGGAATGAGGTCCCGGACCCGCGGATCCGCGAGGCGCCAATTGACGCTCAACTGATCCACGGCGCGCTGGGCGGTGGCCTTGTCACCCGCAGCCACCGAGGCATGAGCCAGGCCGATCAGGGCCCGGGAGCGCCCCGGCGCGAGGGTGAGCGCCCGGAGGAACTCCCCCTTCGCCTCGGTGGGGCTTACCTCGAGCAGCATCGATCCGAGAATCTCGTGCGAGGGTTCGACGATGCCGGGGGGGCCGAACTCCATCGGCAGGGCATCCTCTATCGCGGTGGCCTCCTGCAGGACCCGGATCGCCGCTTCCCGCGACGCCCCCAGGAAGAGCTGCATTCCGCCAAGCTCGCGGGCCATTACCCGGCCGGTCCGAGTGGCCGGGTCGGTGGGCCCCAGGTCGATCCCGATCGCTTCGACCAGTCGTGCCAGTTCCTGCGACGCCGCAGAAAGTGCTTCCCGGTCGCGGTGCCGATAGGCGATCGCGCCCTCGGTGAACACTTCGGTCAACTGACCGAGGGTGGTCATGCGCTCCGGCTCAAACCGGTATCCCCCCACCGGGCTCAGCCAGTCTTCTGAGTGGAGGAGAAAATGCGCGCGCATCTCCACCACCGCGCTGTACTGGCCACGGAGCCCGCCGGTACTGAGGTTCTTGCGAAGCATCTCGATCAGCTCGCGCGCGGCATCGTAGCGACCCTGCTGGATCAGGCCGTACACCAGCCAACTGCTGTAGTGCCCCGGCGCTGGAGTGGTGAGGTTCATCGCGAGGCGGTTCTGGGACACTACGTCGTCCCACATTCCCAGCGCCAGAAAAATGTGGGTCGTCATGTGCTGGGCGTGGGCGGCGCCCGGGGCAATCCGGGAGTAGGCACGAGCCGCTTCGAGCCCCATGTCGGCGTGCAGCGGATCGTCATACGAGTGGATCAGGTAATGCGCCGCACCGGGGTGATCGGGATTGGCCCGGAACACGGTGTCGGCATAGTGGGCGGCCCGGAGGTAGGTGACCGTATCGCGGACGCCCTGGTTGAGCCCGAGAAGCGCCAGCGCGTAGAACGACTTGGCTTCCAAGTCGTCGGGGTATTCGCGCTCCAGCCGTTCCATCACCGCCGCATAGGCGGTGTCCCGATGCGCCTTTCCGCCCTCGCCGTACAGCGTCTCGACCGCCTCGAGGAAACCCCGCTCCCGCGCGGTCGGCGCCTTGGCCCGGCGCGCCTCGGGGGTGGGGCCCAGGCGCTCGAGAGCGGACCGCGCCGAGCCCAGATCCTGCTCGTTCCAGACCGGATGGGTGTAGGTCATGGCCTCACCCCAGAAGGCCATCGCGAAATCCGGGGCGAGCGCCTCGGCGCGCCGGAAGGCTCGCTCGGCGCGTCCGTACTCGAAGCTGTGGAGGTAGAGGACGCCGCGGATGAACTCGGATTGAGCGGCGGCCGGGCCGGAGGTCGGGAAACTGATCGTCCCGAGGCGCGCCGTGTCCACCACCGGCTGCTGGGCGGCCACCGGCCCGGCCAGGGCGAGCGCGACGACGCCGAGTCGAACCGATCGGCTGCGGTCCATCGAGACTCCCGGAGAGGTACCGGCAGAAAGCTACCGGGCGGATCGCCGTGTGGCGACCCGCCCGGGATGGAGGCGCAGGGAATCGAACCCTGGTCCGAACCAGCTTCCAGCACAGCGTCTACGTGCGTAGGCCGTCATCTCTGCGTGGTCCCGGGCCGGTCGGCGGCCAACCTTCCCGAGACGGACCTCCGAAAAGTCTCACCCGCCCCGTCGGAGGACCGCGGCAGGCCAGCCCGGCTTTGCTATTCGACGCCGTCGCCCCGGACGGGCTCCGTCACCGAAGGTGCGTAGAGCGAGCTAAGCTCAGCTTACGCAGCCAGCGCCAAATCAGAGTTGGCAGTTGAACGTTTCCAAGCGGTTTTACCAGGGACCTGGACCTGGGCACGCTGCCACACCTTCTACTGACCCGTCGAAACCAGTCGCCCCCTTGCTACGACTGAGTAGTCATCGTAATGCCGCCGAGCGGGAATCGCAACATAGATTGGTGTCGGATGGGTTGGCCAACTTGATGATCTACGCTCCGTAACACCATGTTATTACGGTATTTGCTTCATAGGAGGTAATCCACTCTCATTGCCTATGATCCATATGATACATTTCTTTCCGGATCGCTAGCTGACAGGCTCCCTCGCTCCCTCCCCTCCTGCCCCACCAGCCACCGCTACCCGATTCCGACCCCCCCGCTTGGCCTCGTAGAGGGCCCCGTCCGCCTGGGCCGGGAGACCTTCGCGCATCGCGGTCGTTTCGGGACACGCCGCCACCCCAAACGAGGCGCTGAGCGGCCAGCGCTCCCCCTGCCACCGCCATTCGCTCCAGGAGAGCGCCTGGCGGATCCGCTCGGCCACCTGGCGCCCTCGCTCCAACGACGTTGCCGGAAGCCAGATGGCAAATTCCTCGCCGCCGATTCGCGCCACGGTATCGTCGTCCCGGACCGCCTGGATAAACACCCGTGAGCAGTGCACCAAGGCGGCGTCACCCGCGGGATGGCCCAGCTGATCGTTGAGCGACTTGAACCGATCCAGGTCGGCGTAAATGAGCGCGCCGTAGGGTGTGGAGACCGAGGTCATCACTTCCATCAAACCCCGCCGGTTTCGCAATCCGGTAAGCGGATCCCGGATCGCGGCGTCCGCCAGCGACTGGCGCTCGATCGCGTACATCATCCGGGGCCCGGCGCCCTCGATGGCCTTGCGGAACGCCGCCAGCGCCTGGCCCTGCGGCGGGGCGCCTCCCGGCGTCCAGACCGCGATGGCGCCCACCGGCGCTTTTGCTCCCGGAATCGCGATGACGTAGGCCGGATCGTGGCGTTGCCGCCGGTCGGAAACGACATTGCCCAGTGGGGACACCACGCCGGTCTGTTCCCCGGAAACGCCCAGGGCCGTTTGCTCGAGGGCGCTCCCCTGCTCCACCACCGTCCGGAGCATCCGCCGGTCGGACCGGAACGAAACCCCTGCGATCTCGACCTCGCTGCCCCGGGCCAGCGCCACGCAGGTTTCCACACCGAGCAGTCGCTCCACCTGGTGCGCCAGCCGGAGCGCCACGCTCTCGACCGTTTCCCCGGGAGTCTCCTGCTCCTTCGTCACATCCGCGAGGACCGGCCGCCAACGGTCGTAGTCGAGGAGTCGGGCAAGATCCCGGAGTGCCGTCGCGCGGGCGCCGGTCGAGCTTCTCGAAGAGAGGTGCAGGCCCGCTGCGCGGCCGTCCAGGCTGGCGAAGACCAGGGTGCCATCCCCCAGGCGTTCGACTCCCTGACCGTCGCCCAC
>JBGPEJ010000110.1:0-10098 GCA_041482775.1 Gemmatimonadota bacterium
CGCAGGAGCGCCCTCCCGCTGGGAACCGCCGCGATCGCGACCAGCCCGGCGACGTCGGACCGGCGCTCGGCGGCCAGCGCGGCGAGGGTAGCGCCGAGCCGAACGCCGGCGAGCACCAGGCGATCGGCGCCTCGAGCGATGGCCAGATCGCACGCATCGGCGATGCTCGCAAGCCACGCGTCCAGCCGGCCGTCGTCGAGCTCGTCGCCCGCGCTGTCGCCGGTACCGTCGAGGTCGAGGCGGACGGTCACCACGCCGGCGTCGGCGGCCGCCTCGGCGAGGTGACGCAGTGCCCGGTGGGCGCAAATCGCCTCGTACCCGAAGGGCGGCACGATCACCAGGCCGGGGCCGATGGGAGTGGCGGGCCGGTGGACCCAGCCGAAGCGCGGGCGGTCGGGACTCCCGAAGTAGAGCGGCTCGGCGGCGGACGCCGCGGTCACGGCCGGCTCTCGAACCGGGCGCCGACCTCGCTGTTCAGCGCGGTGACCGCGCCGGAGAGCGGGCCGGGGCCGGTCCGCCGCAGGGTAACGGTGCGGCTCTGTCCCGGTGCCAGGTGGAAGCCGTCGTCGTCGGGGAGGGCATTGTGGGCGTCGATCGACACCGACTGGGCAAACCGCCGGGTGCGGACCGTCAACTCGTCCCCGGCCAGCGCGGCGGCGAGTCCGATATCGAGCTCGAGGGCCGAGGGCATCCCCGCGGGGAACCAGAACGCCTCGCCGAGCGGCGCGCCGGCGGCCTCGAGCGTGGCATGCAGGACCTGCGCGGTGGGGGGGCCGAAGCGGTAGGCGAACGAGAGATCGAGGAAGTCATCGAAGAGCGCGGCGGCCGGCAACTCCACTGCGCCGTGCGCGGGAATGGTAACGTCGGCGCCGCCGTGTCCCACCACGATCTCGCCGGCCCGGTAGAGGACGAGGTCGAGGCGGGCCGCGATCGGCGCGGCGCGATCGTTGACCGCATGGATCGCGAGTCCGTTGACGCCCTCGTCGGTGATGGCGAGTGCGACCGGGGCGAGCGCCCGCCGCAGCGCATGCCAGCATGGTTTGGGGGCCCCGTGCGCGTCCACCACGCCCCAGCCGGCGCCGGGCCACAGGTCCCGGAGGAACCAGATCAGGCCGCCCCGGCAGGTCGAGCGGGCGCGGCGCCACTCCGCGAAGACCTGCGCCATCACCTCACCGGTGGCGGCCCGGCCGAGGGCCAGGTAGCGCTCGTGATCGACGATGCGCAGGGCGACGGGATCGACCCCGAACAGACGCGCGACATAGTGATCCCGCACGTCGTCGAAGTCCCATCCGGCGCCCAGATCGCGGGGGGAGCGCCGCTTCCACAGGGGGTGGTGCACCCGCAGTGCCGCCCCGACGGGCAGGCCGCCCGGGGCGGGGATGTTCGCGAACGCCAGGCATTCGGATGCGAATCGCACCTCGGCGCGGCGGGCGTCCTCCAGCGGGCGCAGGTAGGCCCCGACGCCGTAGTAGGACGAGGGACCCGCATTGGCGGCGTGGGGAAAGGCGCCACCATGGGCGCTCGAGGGGGTATAGGGAGTTCCGGGGAGCCGGTCCCGCACGATGGCCGGTAGCACCTCGTGGAACAGCGGCGGCGCCCAGCGTTCGCGCGGCGCGCCCCACATCGCGGCCTGCTGTTCGCCTTCGCTGTTACCGCAGACGATCGCCAGACAGGGCCGCGCCTGGAGCCGGGCCGTCTGCTGGTCGACCTCCGCGGTGACGTTCGCGATGAAGGCGGGATCCTCGGGGTAGTCCATGTTCGCGAACATCAGATCCTGCCACAGCAGCACCCCCGCCGCGTCGAGCGCGTCGTACAACTCGTCGGCCTCGTAAATCATCATCCCACCGACGCGGATCATGTTCATGCCGGCCGCGCGCACCTGGGCCACCGCCGCGCGGTATGCCTCGGGCGTGGCGCCGAGCGTGACCGCGTCGAGCGGCGTCCAGCAGGCGCCGCGGCAGAACACCCTGACCCCGTTGATCCGCACCGCAAAATCGCCGTCGTCGCGATCCAGGGTGACGGTCCGGAACCCGGTGGAGCCGAGGTCGACCGTGGCGGGGCCGCCCGGCCCGCGCGTCTCGATCGAAATTGCGTAGCAGGCGGGCTCGCCGTGGGTGTGGGGCCACCAGAGCGCCGGAGCGGGGATCGCCGCCGAGCCGCGCCAGCGGCCCGCATCGTGCGCCAGCCCACCCACCACCCGCTCTCCGCCGCGCGCAACGATCAGCGACGCGGCATCAACTCCCTCGCCGAGGACCGCGGCCACCTCGACGATTCCGGAATTTCCTTCGAGGCGGCTCGCGACCGCCACGTCGCCCACCGTGGGGCCCGACCATTGCTCGAGCCATACTGGCCGCCACGGCCCGACCGCCGCCGCCGGGGGCGACCACCCGGGCGTGCGTCCCAGAAGGGTGGTGCGTACCCAGCGGAGCTGCTGCTCCTCCAGCATGGGAACCCGCCAGCGCGGCCGGGGACGCTTGACGGCGAGGTGCGGCTCGAGTGCGCGGCAGCGGATCACCAGCTGGTTGTCTCCCCGGAGCTCGACCGGCAGCTCGTGGGCTCGGAACATGTTGTCGCTGGCGACAATCGGCGCGCCGTTGAGCCACACATCGGCGAGGGTGGCCAATCCGTCGAGGCCGAGCACCGCGCGCCGGTCGCCGGCGAACCGGGTACGCCACCACCACTCCTCGGCGTCGAAGCGGCGCGGGGTATCCCAACTCCACAGCCCCGCCGCGCGCAGCGCCCCGGCCGCGGTTCCCGGCACCACCGCCGGATGCCAGGTGAGCCGGTCGAGCTCATCCGGGCCGCCGATCGACCCGGATGCCACCTCCCAGCCCTGGTCGAGCAGGACCCGCTGGTGGCCGGAGACGCCGCGCACCCGTCCGCGGGCCGCCATCAGCGTCCCGCCGTCAGCTCGTCGATCGCGCCGCGGATGGCCGCGATGCTCTCGAACACGCTGCGCTTGAGCATGTGATCGGGGAATTCGATGTCGAAGGTGCCCTCGAGCGCGAGCATCACGTTGACGCTGGCATGTGAGGTCATTCCGGCCTGGTACAGGTCGGCGTCATCGGGAAGGGTCCCGGCGTCCCTGGTCAGACGGCCGTGCTCCATGAGGATGGAGCGAATCGTCGCCGCCGGATCACTCATGCGGCTCACAACAGGCGACGACCATTGCGGTCGCATGGTCGCCTTCATGGCTCATCGAGAGGGCCAGCTGGGCAAGGCCGAGCGCTTGGGCCGCCGCGCGCGCGGCGCCGTGGAGGATCAGGTCGCACCCGCCGCCCGCGGCGCGCCGGACTTCGAGATCACGCCAGCCGACGCCGTCGAGCCCGAGGGCCTTCTTGCCGGCTTCCTTGGCGGCAAACCGCGCCGCCAGCCGCGCGGCCGCGCACCCGGGCGCCGACCGGGCGTACGCCACCTCGTCAGCGGTGAACACGCGGCGGAGGAACCGGTCGCCGAACTGGTCGAGGGAGCCGGCGATGCGGCTGATCCGGACCAGGTCGATGCCGACCCGGAACCGGGGCGGTGGGCGGACCCCCGGGTCTCCGGCCACTAGGCGGCCGCCTGCACGAGCGTGGTCATGGCGCGGTCCCACTCCGCCGCCCACTGGTCGATCAGCGGCGCCGCATCGAGCGCCCGCCGCGTGTTCACCGCGCGCGCGGCCTTGAGGATCAACGCCTTGGCGCCCTCGGAAATCCGCTGGTAGGCCTCCACCGCGGGAGCGAACCGCCACACGGGGGCGCGGGCCGCATCTCCGCGGTCGAGCCAGAGGAGGAAGAGCGCCGCCAGCTCCGCCGCTGCGCCGAGCTGGCGCAGGGTCGCGAAGGCCCAGGCGTGGTAGTAGGCGAGGCCCTGCTCCTGGATCGCGGGCAGATCGCGCGCGAACCGCCGCCCGAATCGGGCGATGGGATTATCGACGGGGCGGCGCTCGACGTGTTTGCGGAGCAGCCCGGTGGATCGCTCGGCGAGATCCGCCGGCGGCCGGCGGACCACGCGGTCCAGCCGCACCAGCTCGGCATAGAACGGCATGAACGCCGGATCGGTCGCCCGGTCGAGCCGGAAGGTCCCGGCGAAGTCGTCGCCGTCGAGGGCGAAATACCCGGCGTTGTGAAAGTACCCCAGCCGGCGGGCCCCGACGTCCAGATCGGTCAGCACGATCGACGATTTGGTGTGCTGCCGCCGGTAGTCGGTTCCCGAGGTATCCGGCAGCCACCAGGCATCCGCGTCGGTGACGATCAGCTTGCCGGCGGCGAGGTGCTCGACGGCGTGCTCGAGGAGAGGCTTCCAGCAGTTGAGCTCCTGGACGTCGATCCCGTACAGATCGCGCAGCTCCTCGTGCGGTGGCTTGAAGAAGGTCCATTGATCGCCTTCGAAGTCGATCGCGACGACGAAAGGCAGGATGGCCATCGGATCGCAGCCGACCGCGTGGATCACCTCGATCCAGACGTCGACGTAACAGTTCTTCTCGACCCAGACACGGTCCTCGGCATGCAGGAAGTGCCGCGGGTACGCCGCGGTGTCGAGCTCGAGGGCGCGGATGCGCGTCACCGCCAGAGCCTGGCGCGCACGGCGGTGGGCCAGCCACCCGGATCGAACCCGTGGGCCTGAAAGAGCGCCATCACCACCCGCTCGAGTCCGAAGCCGAGGCAGGCGGTGTGCGCCACCGCGCCGTCCGCGGTCTCGATGCCGAACGCCTGCCCGAAGTGCTCCTGGTGGTAATTGAAGGAGCACACCGCGGTCGGGTCGTCCGTGGAGATGACCGGCACCAGTACCTCGAACTTGAGCTTCTGCTCCTTCTGGTTGACCGCGAGCATCTTCCCGCCCTTGCCGAAGAACGGGTCCGCCGCAACGTCCGCCCGGGTCGAAAGCCCGAGCGACTCGAGCAGCGCGAGCCCGCGGGCGAGCCACATGTCGCGCCATGCCACAACCTGATCGGGGGTCCCGCACCGCACGAATTCGCGCACCCGGAAGGATTGCATCCGGGTGGGCTCGGGTGAGGGCTCGTGCCGATAGACCCAGTTGAGCATGCTGACCAGCCGGCCGGCGGCCGGCACCGTCCCGGCGAAGCTCGGGTACACCGGGTAGCAGGCGGCGGGGTTGAGCACCACGTCGGTCATTCCCTGGAGGTCGCCCCACGGTCGCCCGGCGTGGATCCGCTCGGACAGCTCGCGCGCGGTGAGCTCCTTGCCGAAAAAGCTGAACACCGTCCCGGCCAGGTGAGGGAAGGAGTCCATGTAGTCGCTCTTCTCGAGCACCGTGCGGGCGATCACCGGCGGGAAGACGAAATATTCGGCGCCATCGTCCCGGGACAGCTGGCTAACCAGCGCGTTGAACCGCTCCAGCACATCCTCGAAGACGTGATTGCGGCCGAACGCGCCGGGCACCCCGACCGGCACAATGAGCCCATGCCGGACCAGCCCTTCGTGGAATCGTTCGGCGTCGTACGCGGTGGCGGGCACGGTCAGTCGTCCTTGAAGACGAGGAGCATCGCGGCGCTCCGGCCCGCAATCCGTTCGTTGCTGACCATCAGCGCGGCGGAGAGGGTGTCCCGGTAGTGCCGTCCGACGCTGTATTTCGTGTCGTTCTTGTACCCGGTGATGCCGGTGATCTGCAGCGCCTCATGGCAGAGGCGGGGCGCCATCTCCGCGCACCCCATCTTCAGCTGGTTCATCTTGAGGGCCCACCCCATCGAGCCCAGCTCGTCCCGGGCGACGGGGCCGTCGTTCGCAGCCAGCTCGTCAAAATCGATGGCGCAGGACTCCCAGTTGTGGCGCATGGCCTGCAGGTCGACGTGGGCCCGCGCGAGCCGGGTTGCGATCGGCGGCACCGTGCCGGGCTTCTTGCGCGCCTCGGCGCGGACGTAGGTTGCCGCGCGGTCGATCGCGTCGGCGGCGATGCCCCACCACAGCGAGGACCACAGGATGTGCGAGTAGGGCACCATCGTCTGCGCCGAGGCATCGGCGAACGAGCCAGGCAGGATCTGGTCGGCGCGGCCCCGACCGTCGAACTTGGCGCCCGGGCTGCAGGTGCCTCGCATGCCGAGGGTGTCCCAGGTACCGCTGCCGCGCAGGGTGTAGCCCTCCTTCGGGAACAACACGAGCACCTGGTCGCTCGGCGCGGCGTCGGCGGCGCGGCGGCAGGTCACCAGCTGCGCGTCGGCATGCTCACCGTAGGACACCGTGGTGGCGTCCTTCTCCAGGGTCATCGCTTCGCCGTCCACCGCCACGGCGCAGATGCTGGATCGGGTATCGCCGAAGGTGCCGGTTTCCGAGGTGATCGAGGCGATCAATTCCTGCCGCTCGACCAGGTGATCGCGAAGGTAGCGCTGGAAGAACGGCGCTCCGGCGCCGTGGCGCGCGATGCAGGCCACCTGGATGTGGTGCATGGCGAGAATCATCGCGCTCGATCCGCAGCCCTGGGCCAGCGCGGCGCACTGGGCGGCGAGCTCGAGCATACCGGCGCCGCCGCCGCCCAACGCCTCGGGGACCGCGGCGGAGAGCAACCGGGCCTGCTTGAGCGCGGAGATCGTTTCGTGGGGAAACCGGGCCTTCAGGTCCACGTCGGCGGCGTGCTTGGCGGAGACCTCGGCGGCGATTGCCGCGGTCCGGGTCACCAGCTCGCTCGACATAACGGTGGTGCGGGGGGTCACGCGCGAATTATAACAGTGTCGTCGGGCGGAACCGCGGCCCGCGCCTACCCCGACTTCCAGGCCGGCTTCCGCTTCAGAATCCTGGCGTACACCGGGCAGGACTCCCGGTGCGCTCCGGGCAGGTACCCGGTGCTCAAGAGAAACTCGCCCACGATTTCACCGCCGGTGAAGCGGAACGTGGCCTTGAACAGCCGGACCCACTCCTCGACGGGGCGCGGATGGTGCGCGTCGAGCCAACCGGCAAACGATCCGTGCGACCGGCGGAGCGCGAGCACCGCCCGGGCGTTCAGGATCGCGGCATTCACCTTGAGCCGATTGCGGATGATTCCCGAGTCGGCCAGGAGGCGGGCGGTGTCCCGCGAGCCATAGCGGGCCACCCTGGCCGGGTCGAACCCGTGGTAGGCCCGCCGAAATGCCTCCCGCTTCTTGAGGATCGTCAGCCAGGAGAGCCCCGCCTGATTGATTTCCAGCATCAGGCGCTCGAACAGCTCGGAGTCTCCCTCGAGGGGGAAGCCGTACTCGGTGTCGTGATAGAGCCCGTGCCACGGCTGTCCCCGGGCGACGTCGCAGTACATCGTCACAAACCCTCACCCCATCTGGGCAAAGCCGACCGTGTTGCCGCCCGGCTCACGCACATACAGCTCGGTGCTGCCGTAGAAGGTCTGATGGCGCGGCTTGACCACCGGAGCGCCGGCCGCCGCCTGCTCCACCGCATCGAGATCCTGCACCGTGATGAACAGCACGATCGAGTGCCCGTTCAGCTCCCCGGCCATGCCGGGGTGGTCGGCCACGACGCTGGCCCGGGTCTGATACATCACCTCGATGCCGTCCCGCTCGACGCTGGCAAAGACCAATGCGCCATCGGGGCCGGGCACTTCGTGGACCTTCGCGAATCCGAAGCGATCGATCCAGAACGCGAGGCAGGGCTCGACCCGGTCGACCACCAGGACCGGGGTGAGATGGGTGAGACGGGGGAAATTCGCGGCGGGCATGGGCGTCTCCCTCAGGAATAGCTCATTGCCGGGAGGCCGGCGTATTTCCGGAGCAGGGACAGTTGGCCGACATGGTAGCTGTCGTGCTGCAGCATGAAGGCGAACAGGCCGAGCAACGAGCGATCTTCGATCGGCATCTGGGTGCCGCTGGGCGCATTCAGCTCGGCGGTGGTGATGGCGGCAAGCCGGGCCTCCAGCGCCGCGGTCGCCTCGGCCCAGGCCGAGCGGATCTGCGCCAGCGACGGCCATTCGGTGATTTCCTCAATCGCGCGCCATTCTCCCAGATACCGCGCCAGCGGGTTGGGGCGCTCGGCGCCGAGGACCTTGAGCGTGTAGAAGCGCGACTCCGCGAGATGCGCGGCCACGAACGTCGCGCTGTTGGTGGTGCCCGACGGGCGTACCCGGGCGGCCTCCTCGGTGAGGCCATCGAGGCAGTTGCCGAACAGCTTGGTGTTCGTCCGGAGAATTCCGGTAAGCGGGGGAATGCGCGGATCCATGGACCGCCTCCTGGGGCTGTGGTGTTGACTGTTGTCGGTTCCCGACTGACCCTTCTGCATGCGTGCCATCATCTATGCCGGCGCCGGCGGCGTCGAGGTTGCTTCGCTCGGCGAGGCCGCCGATCCGGTTCCCGCTGCTGGGCAGCTCCGCGTCCGGGTGCGCGCCGCGGGGCTCAACCGCGCCGACATCCTCCAGCGCAAGGGCGGCTATCCCGCTCCGCCCGGCTGGCCCCCGAATATCCCCGGCCTGGAGTACGCGGGCGAGGTTGAATCGCTCGGCCCCGGCGTGTCCCGCTGGACGCCAGGCGACCGGGTGATGGGTCTCGTGGGTGGCGGCGGCCACGCCGAGTTCGTCGTGGTCCCCGAGGACGAAGCGGTTCCCCTCCCGGCGGGGATGTCGTTTCCCGACGCGGCGGCCATCCCCGAGGCGTTCTTCACCGCCTACGACGCGCTGGCCACTCGCGGGCGGCTCCGTGCCGGCGAGTCGGTCCTGATCCACGCCGTGGCGAGCGGCGTGGGCACCGCCGCCGTCCAGCTTGCCAAGGCGATGCATGGTACCGTGCTCGGCACCTCGCGCAGTCCCGGAAAGCTCGAGCCCCTCCGCGCGCTGGGGCTCGACCTCGGCATCGACACCTCCGAAAGATCGTTCCGCGAGCAGGTGGCCGTTCCGGTCCACGTACTCCTCGATGTGCTGGGCGGCCCCGCCTTCCAGGACAACCTGGCGGTGCTGGCTCCGCGCGGGCGGCTGGTCATGCTGGGTTTCCTGCAGGGGCCGGTGGTGTCCCAGGTCAGCCTCGACGTCATCCTCCGCAAGCGGCTGGAGATCATCGGCAGCGCCATGCGGAGCCGCGGATCGGAGGAGCGCGTGGCCCTGGCGGCGGAGTTCCGCGCCCGGGTGCTGCCGCTCTTCGGGCCGCACATTCCCACCGACGAGCCGATGCACAGCATGAGTCATCCGCAGCGGGTCGGCGCGCTGATCCGTCCGATCGTGCACGCGGTCTATCCGATGGCCGACGTCGTTGCCGCCCACGGCGCCATGGAGCGCAACGACTCGGTGGGGAAGATCGTGCTCGCCTGGTGAGCGGATTGCCCGCCATCTGCCGTTGACGCTGTGGACCCGGTCCACCGCCCGTTGCAGCGCCTCCACCCTCGCAGCGACCGGCTCGGGCACCGCGGCCCATAGCTCCAACTGCCCATTCCCTTCCACCAGCCGATCCACCGTCACCGTTACCGTGCGGACCGCGATCCGGCGCGCCATCGCCAGGGAGAGCGCCCGCCTGGCTCCGTCCCAGAGCTCGCCGTCGAGCGGCAGCGCGGGGAGCGGCGCGCTCCGCCCGGCGCCGGCGTAGTCGGCGTACTCCACCTCGACGGCGATCCGGCGCGCCGCGAGGCCGCGCTTCCGGAGCCGCCGGCCCAGCACCTCGGTCAACCGCCGGAGCAGGGCGTGCAGCACACCGAGGTCGTTGGTGTCGGTGGCCAGGGTATGGGAAAGGCGATATTCGGCCCGGACTTCCGGCGGCAGCACCGGCCGGGCATCGATGCCGCGGGCCCGCGCGCGGAGCAGCCTTCCCCGAACCCCGAAGACCGCGCAGAGCTCGCTCTCGGTGATGGCCGCGACCTGTCCGATCCGTTCGAGCTGATACTCGTCGAGCCGCACCCGGATGTCGTCGGGGACCTCGGGGAGGACTCCGATCGGATGCGGAAAGAGGAACGGGGCCTCGCTGCCTCCCGGCACCAGCAGCGGCCAGTGCCCCTGCTCCAGCCGTCCCGCCCGGGTGGCCGCCTCCGACACCAGCTTGTTGATCGCCACGCCGACCGTGAGCGGCAGCCGCAATCGGTCCCGTGACTCGCGCCGGATCCGCTCGGCCACGTCCACCGCCGGCCCGAAGAGCCGCTCGGTGCCGGTCAAATCGAGGAAGGCGTGACCGTAGCCGCGCGGCTCGATGACCGGCGCGTAGACCCG
>JBGPEJ010000111.1:0-10065 GCA_041482775.1 Gemmatimonadota bacterium
CATTTTCCTCAACCACGCCTCCACCGGCCCGTTGCCGGAGCGGGCCCGCCGCGCGATCGCCGAGTTCACCGACCTCCGCGCCACGCCACACCGGCTCCCCGATGACGTCCTGCAGGGCATTCTGGCCGACGCCCGAACCCGGGCGGCGCGGTTGGTCAACGCCGAGGTGATGGAGGTCGCGCTCGCCACGAACACCAGCTTCGGCCTCAACTTGGCCGCCCGGATGCTGCCATTCCGCCGGGGCGACATCGTCTTGGTGAGCGACCGGGAGTTTCCCGCCAACGTGTTCCCCTGGAAGCACCTGACCGACCGCGGCGTGACGATGGAGCTGGTCCCGGTCACCGCGCGAGGCTGGCCGGACGAGCTCAGGATGCTGGATCGGATGCAGGACCGGCGGGTCCGCGCCCTCGCGGTTTCCCACGTCCAGTTCCACAACGGCTACACCGTCGACGTGGACCGCCTCGGTGCGGCGGCCCGGGCCAGCGACACCTGGCTGGTCGTGGATTCGATTCAGGCGCTGGGCCACCTGCCGTTCGACGTGCGCAAGACGCCGGTGGACATCCTGGCCTGCGGCGGCCAGAAGTGGCTGCTTTCTCCCTGGGGATCGGGTTTCGTGTACGTGCGGCGGGAGCTGGTGCCGGAGCTGGTCTCGCCCTTCGCCGGGTGGAGCGCCTTTCAGGGCACCGACAATTTCACCACCCTGTGCGACTACAGCGGCCCGCTTCACGCCGATGCCCGGCGCTTCGAGCTGGTGACCCTCCCGTTCCAGGACATGCTGGGGATGTGCCGTTCCCTCGATCTGCTCGACGAGCTCGGGGTCGGGAGAATCGCTGCGCATCTGGCTGAAATCGGAGAGCCGGTCCGGCAATGGGCCGGGCGGCGAGAGGTGCGGCTGCTCTCGCCCCTGGGGGGGGCCGACTCCGGGATGGTATGCCTGGCCGCGGAAGACCTGCCCCGGGGCCTCGCGGCACTGCGCGAGGCCGGCGTGATGACCTCGGTTCGCGAAGGCGCGCTTCGGCTCTCGCCCCACTGCTACAACACCGTGGAGGAGATGCAGCGGGTGGTCGAGGTGCTGGATCGGGTTCGCTGAGCGGGCCGCCGATCCTCATTTCTTGGTGACGATTTCCTCCTTGAGCACCTTTTTGGCGAACCAGAACACGATCAGCGCCACGATCAGGAAGTCGAGCAGGGCGCCGAGGAACGGGCCGTAGAGGATCCTGGTGTTGCTGGTCAGGTCGAAGCCCAGCTTGCGCCAGTCGCCTCCCGGCACGACGAGGCCGATGATGGGCATCAGGACTCCGTCGACCAGGGTCTTGATGACGTCGCCGACCTTGCCCCCGATGATGACGGCAATCGCCAGCCCGATGACACCGTATTGCTTCAGAAACGCCATGAATTCCTTGCCCATGGACCCTCCACCTGGCTGAGGACGAAGTGCGCCGGTCTAGCCGGCGTCGATCATCGCGTAGCGCTTTTTCCCTTTCTGCAGCACGATGTACCGCCCGGTGAGCAGGTCGGGGGTTCGCAGCAGCCGCTCGGCCGCCGCCCGCTCGCCGTTGACCGAATACCCCTGGCCCGCGAGGCCGCGGCGGGCGTCAGCTTTCGAGGTGGCCAGTCCGGTGGCCACCAGCGCATCCACCAGCGGGAATCCCGGTTCCAGGTTGGTCCGCGCGATGGATTGGACGTGCACCTCGCCCGCCACGGTGGCGAGGGTTACCCGGTCCGCGTCGCGGAGGTCCCCCCCTCCGAACAGGATTGCGCTCGCCTGCACGACTCCCCGACGCACCTCCTCGCCGTGGACCCGCAGCGTGAGGTCCAGCGCCAGGTGGCGCTGGGCCTCGCGCTTGCCCGGGTCGGCCGCGTGGCGGGCCATGACGTCGGCGATCTCCGGGAGTGGCTGAAAGGTGAGCACCTTGAGCAGCCGCTCCACATCGCGGTCGTCGGTGTTGATCCAGAATTGGTAGAATCGGAATGGGCTGGTCCGGGCCGCGTCCAGCCACACGTTCCCGTCCTCACTCTTCCCGAATTTTCCTCCAGCGGCGGTGGTCAGGAGGGGGCATACCAGGCCGTGGACCTGGGCCTGCTCGCGCCGCGACACCAGCTCGATGCCCGCGGTGATATTGCCCCACTGATCGCTGCCGCCCATCTGCAGCTCGCACTGCTCGGTGCGAAAGAGATGATGAAAGTCGTAGGCCTGCACCAGCATGTAGGCGAATTCGGTGAACGAGATCCCGGCATCCATCCGCGATTTCACCGAGTCCTTCTGGAGCATGTAGTTGACGGTGAAGTGCTTGCCGGTATCGCGGAGGAATTCCATCAGGCTGAGCGGGCGGAGCCACGCCGCGTTGTCGAGCAGCCGGGCCGCATTGGCGCCTTCGAACGACATGAACCGCGCGAGCTGACGGCCGATTGCCGCCGCGTTGGACTCGATCTGCTCGACCGGAAGCATCGGGCGCTCGTTCCGCTTCCCGCTGGGATCTCCGACCAGGCCGGTGCCGCCGCCCACCAGCGCGATGGGCCGTCCCCCCAGCCGCTGCAGCCATGCCAGCGCCATGACCGGAACCAGACTGCCGGCATGGAGTGAGTCGGCGGTCGGGTCGAAGCCGACGTACCCGGTCACCGGTCCCTTCGCCAGGCGGTCGGCCAGCCCCGGGGTGGCCTCGTGGACCAGCCCGCGTTCGGTGAGGACATCGAGAAGGTGGGGCACGGCGCAAGAGTAGGGGGAGGAGGGAAACGCGTCAACCGGCGGCGCGGAGCGGCCGCATTTTCAGGGGGAGGCGCCGCGCCGGCCGTTCTCGGTTGCCGGTTGAGGCGGTTAGCTTTCACTCATGTCCGCGAAGCGACTGGGCCGGATTTCCCGCTGGTGGCATACCCCCCGTCGCCGCCGCAATGTGCTGGTCGGGGTCGCGGCGTTTCTGCTCTTCGCCTCCGCGCTGCTGGCCGGCGCATGGAGCCGCGTCTGCGCCGGCGGCGCCTGCCCCTCGATTGCCGGGTTGACCAACTACGATCCCGACCAGGCCTCCAAGCTGTACGCGGCCGACGGGCGGCTGATCACCGACTATGGGCTCCAGCGCCGCACTGTGGTTCCGCTCAAACAGATGTCCCCCGCGGTGGTGGCCGCGTTCCTGGCGGTGGAGGATCGCCGCTTCTACCAGCATCGCGGCATCGACTGGATCCGCCTGCTCGGCTCCCTCAAGGCCACGCTGCTCGGCCACAAGCAGGGCTTCTCCACCATCACCATGCAGCTGGCCGGCAACCTGTGGCCCGAGCAGATCGACCGGACCCAGCGCAGCGGCTTCAAGGGGCTCTCGCGCAAGATCCGTGAGGCGCGGATGGCGCTGGAAATCGAGCGCAACTACTCCAAGGACAAGATCCTCGAGCTGTACCTCAACCAGATCAATCTCGGCAACCGCGCCTACGGCGTGGAAGCCGCGGCGCTGCGCTATTTCGGCAAGTCGGCGCGGTCGCTCAACGTGGCCGAAGCGACCATGCTTGCCGCACTCCCCAAGGGGCCGGAGCGCTACAATCCCCGCAAGAGCCCGCGTCTGGCGGTGCAGCGCCGCAACTTGATCATCGGCCTGCTGCAGGATCAGGGCAAGCTGACGCCGGAATCCGCCGAGGCGTGGAAGGCCTATCCGCTCGCCCTCTCGTCGCGGTCCGATTTCAGCGGGGTGGCGGACTACTTCGTCGAGTACGTGCGGCAAATTCTCCAGGCGCGCTACGGCACCGACCTCTACCGCGCGGGGCTCCGCATCTTCACCTCGCTCGACCTCGACATGCAGCAATCGGCGGAGCGGGCGCTGGAAACCCAGCTCGAAGCGATCGAAGACGGAAAGCTCGGCAGGTACGACCATCAAACCTATCGGCAGTATCTCGATCAGCGGAGTGACAGCACCTCGGACAACGACACCGGCCCGTTCAGTCCCTATCTGCAGGGGCTCATGGTCACCCTCGAGGCGAACACGGGGTATATCCGGGCCATGGTGGGGGGCCGCGACTTTGAGGACAACAAGTACAATCGGGTGACCCAGGGGCTGCGTCAGGCCGGGTCCGCCTTCAAGCCCTTCGTCTACACCGCCGCGATCCGGGCCGGCATTCCCCTCTCGGAGATCATCGAAGACTCACCGGTCTCGGTCGACATTCCCGACCAGCCCACCTGGGAGCCCAAGAACTACGACAACGAGTTCCAGGGCGCCATGACCCTGCGGCACGGCCTGTACATGTCGCGCAACATCATCGCCGTCAAGGTTGGATTGAAGCTCGGCGAAGACGCGGTCATCGCCGAAGCGACCAACATGGGGCTCACCACCCGGATTCCCCGGGTGCCCTCGATCTTCATCGGCTCGGCCGACGTGATCCCGCTGGAGCTGATCGCGGCGTACACCACCTTCGCCAACATGGGGGAGGTCACCACGCCCCAGGCGATTCTCCGGGTGGAGGATCGCCAGGGGAACATCGTCTGGGAGCCGGAACGGCGCTCCAAGCGGGTGCTCGATCCGGAGCACGCCTGGCTCATCGTGGATGCCCTCCGCGACGTGGTGCGCCGGGGAACCGCCCACAGCGCGGTGGTGGGGCGCGGATTCACGATCCCTGCCGGGGGCAAGACCGGCACCACCAATGACGGGATGGACGTCTGGTTCGTGGGGTTCACCCCCGAGCTGGTCACCGGGGTCTGGATGGGATTCGACAAGAAACAGGTCATCAAGTCGAACGCGCAGGGCGGGTTGCTTGCGGCCCCGGCCTGGACCATGATGATGAAGGAGGTGTACGACCGGCGCCGCGCCCCGGCGGCGTGGGTCATGCCGGACGGCATCATCGGCGTCGACATCGACGAAACCACCGGCAAGCTGGCCACCCCGTTCTGCCCCCGCGACAAGATCATCCACGAGTTCTATTTCCCCGGGACGGAACCGACCGAGCGCTGCCCCATCCACGCCCCCTTCCGCGGCGAATGATGCCGGAGCGCCCGCTCCGCCTGAGCGCCCGGTGGGCGCTCCCGGTCGACGCTCTCCCGATTCCCGACGCCGCGCTGCTGATCGGGACGGACGGACGGATTGCGGCCGTGGGTCCCCAGGATTCGGTTCCTTCCCCCGACGGCGCCCAGCACCTCCCGCTGGGCGACGCGGTGCTCCTCCCCGGACTCGTCAACATCCACACTCATCTCGAGCTCTCTGGCCTGGAGGCACACACCCCCGACCGGGAATTCCGGGAATGGATCCTGGGTATCCGGCGACTCAAGGCCGCGCGGACCCCCGAAGAGTTTCTCGCGGCGGCCCGGGGGGGCGTACGGGACTGCTGGGCCGCCGGCATGACCACGCTGGCCGACACCGGCGACTCCGGCGCGGTGATCGCGGCGCTCACCGAGATGGGGGGGAGCGGGATCGTCTATCACGAGGTATTCGGTCCCCATCCGGGGCAGTGCGAAGAGAGCTTCACGGAGTTCCGGCGCCGCGTGGAAGAGCTCGCCCCCCTCGCGGCGGGACGGGTGCGGCTGGGGGTGTCGCCGCACGCCCCGTACACGGTGAGCGGACCGCTCTACTCGCGAGTGGCCGAGTGGGCCCGGACCGAGGGGTTGCCCACCGCGGTGCATATCGCTGAATCTCCTGAGGAGCTCGAGTTCGTGGTACAGGCCACCGGCCCCTTCGCCGAGGGGTGGAAGGCGCGGGGCATCCCGGCGCTCGACCATCCCACCCAGCAGCCCTCCGGCCGGAGAGCCACCCGGCCGGCCAGCTCGGTGGCCTGGCTCGACGCCCACGGCGTCCTCGGTCCCGAGACCCTCTGTATCCATGCGGTCCAGCTCTCGGACGCGGACATCGCGCTCCTGGCTGCCCGTGGCGCCGCGGTCGCCCACTGTCCCGGGTCCAATGCGGCTCACCGCCATGGAGCGGCTCGCCTCCGCGCGCTCCGGGCGGCCGGCCTCCGGGTCGGTATCGGCACCGATTCGGTGGCCAGCGTGGGTCGCCTCGACCTGTTCGCCGAGGCCCGGGCGGCTCAGTCGCTGGGGGGCCTTGATGATCGTGAGGCGGTGGCGCTCGGCACCATCGAGGGCGCCCGGGCCCTCGGGCTGGAGGCGGAGATCGGGTCGCTTTCCAGGGGAAAATGGGGCGATGTGATCGCCGTTCGCTCGTCCCGCCGGTCATTGATCGCGTCCCCCGCCGGCCAGGTGCTGGCCTCCGCGCCGGGAGAGGTCATCCTGACCGTCCTGGGAGGCCGGATTGTCCATCGGGATGGCCCGACTTGATCCAACGGCAGGGAAGTCAGTAGTATGGAGAGGTTACCCAGCGGAGATCCCCGGTGCGCTGCCTTGCGCTCAACGCGTCCTTCGAACCCCTGACCATGGTGCCCGTGAAGCGGGCGCTGCGGCTGGTCATCGACGGAAAAGCGGAGATCGTGGAGGCGGATACGGGGGACCCCATAAGAAGTGTGCGGGTCACCCTCCCCAAGCCCGCCATCATCCGCCTCGTCAAGTTCGTGCACGTTCCCCGAAAGTTCCGCCGGCAGGTCACCAACACCTTCCTGTTCGCGCGGGATGAGTATCGGTGCCAGTTCTGCCACCGGCCCCAGGCCCAGTTGCGCCCGCGAGAGTGCCTGACTCGCGACCACCTGGTGCCGATCAGCCGGGGCGGAGGGAATGAGTGGACCAATTGCGTGACGGCATGCAGCAGCTGTAACACCCGGAAGGGCAACCGGCTGCCCTCGGAGTGCGGGATGTACCCAACCCACCCGCCGGTCGAGCCCCACTTCGTGCATCTGTCGTGGGCGGTACGCCGCCTTACCGCGCCGCAGGCCAAGTACATCCGGTATTTCTACGGTGAGGCGGCGTTGCGGGCCATCCGCGGGTAGCGTTCGCTCTGCCCTACTGCTTCCGCTCGATCCGGAACGAGCCGGATTTCACCTCAAGCTAGTCCGAAGGCATCCCGGCCACCCGCAGCAGGAATTCGCGTACTCTCTGCCCGATCGAGCCGCGCCCGGGGTTGGAAGGCGTGGCGGGTTGGCCGGCCAGGAAGCGCTCCAGCTCATCCATATCCTCGGCGGAAAGCGCCGAAATCTTGACCTGCACGTTGTAATAGAACGTGCCGGCGCCCTGGGGCAGGGCGTCGATTTCGTTGGGAACCCCCATCCATCGCGCCAGCTCCTCGCGGGTACCAAACCGTGATTCGATCGGCCCGGAGAGAAAGATCTGGGTAACCCGATACTGGTCCTGCAGCGGCTCCCGCTGGATGACCGCGGACCACTCGGTGGCGCGCTGAAATTCGTCGATCCAGCCGTCCCGAGAGCGCCAGATCTCCAGACGGTAGGCCAGCCGGATCGGGAACGCCTGGTCGAGCGCGTCGGCCCAGCGCCGGTCGGCCAGCAGGTTGCGAACCTGGACCTGCGCCCTCCGGGCGCCGTCGGGGAGCGCCGGCGGCGCCAGCCGCACCACCAGCTCGACCCGAGTGGTCTGGGCGGCGGCCGGGGCGGCAAGCCCCAGCGCGCAGGCGATGAGGAAGGCGCGGCGCATCAGAATCGTCGTTGCAGCCGGACGCTGAACATCAACGGGCGTCCCTCGGTGAGCGGCTGCACCAGGTAGAGGCCGATGCCGCCGGCGTCGAAGCCGAACCCGAGATCGCCTTCCCACTCTCGCAAGACCGGAATTCTGCCGGTCGGCACTCGACCCGGCCCTTCGCCGCTGATCCAGGCCTTTCCCGCGTCGGCCAGGATCACGACGTCCGGCTCCCGGATGCCGAAGATGCGCTGCAGGGCGTTCAGGTACGCGTCGGTGGTGGGAACCGGCAGACCCATCCGGGTGCGGGTCCGCACCTCGACCTGGACGGCCATCATCCGGTCGCACAGCGCGGGGCGGGCCGGATCGGTCAACGATCCGACGCCGCAGCTCTGGCTCCGGAATTCGTAGCCCGGCAGGATGTCCGGCCCGCCAAGGGAAAGCCGCCGCTGCACCGGCAGGGGGTCTCCATTCAGCCATCCCCCCGCCACGAATCGGAGGGCGCCGCGGACGGTGGGGTCGAACCGGACGTAGCGTCGGGCGTCGATCCCGATCCGGGAAAACGCGTAGCGGCCCGGCGCGATCGGATCGCGCACCTCGGGCGCCAGGGAAAGCGGTGCCGCGTCGTCGCTCTGGCTCCGCTCCCACAGCATCTGGACCAGCCACCCGGAGGTCGGACTGTCCGGATCGTTGCGGGTGTCCAGGTGAGCGCCCACCCGCCAGGTCGCGTAGCGGCCATCGTCGACCAGCGGGTTAGGTCGCCAGGCGTCGTTCCGGAAGATCGAGATCGGGTCGTTCGCGGGGACGCTGCGCTCGGCGTCGCTCCGGAGGGAGGTTTCCACCGTCAGCCCATGGCCCAGGCGGTAGGAGAGGTACCCCGACGCGCCTTCGGCCTGGTAGTAGTCGCGGTAGTCCCGCTGGAAGAAGAAGGAGGACCATCCCGCCTCGGTGCGGGAGAGCGGCGTCTCCTCGATCGGCGCGATGTACCGGTAGACCTGCGATCCGACGGTGAGCCGTCGGGTCTGCCCGAAACGAAACTCCAGCCGGCCCGAATAGCCGAAGTGGGCGCGGCGGTCGGTCCGGTCGGGCGCGGTCCACGCGATGCCGCGCAGATCGAACCGCCCTTCGACGTTCGGAAGCCCCTCCCGGATCACCGAGGGGCCGAAGAGAATCGGGAGGCCCTCGACCCGATTGTAGGTCCGGCCGGTCTCGATCGAGAGCGTGGTCTTGAAGTGACCGGTGGTGAGGGTGGTGCGGGCCGATGCCAGCTCCCCCAGCGGGCGCGACGGCTCCCGGATTGCCAGTCGTCCGTCGCCGGTGCGGACCAGCAGGGCACGCTGAGGATAGATGCGCCGGCGGCCTTCCACCCGCGCCCCCGGGCGGACGTCGACGCCACCGCCGACCACCAGCACGTCGCCGGTGACCCGGCCGCCGGGATCGACGATGAGGTAGCCGTTGATCACCACCACCCGCCCCTCGATCTCGCCCGAGACCCGGAGCGTCCCCCGGAACACCGCGATCGGCCCGCTCAGCTTCGTTCCGACCGGCACCAGGAAGCTCCCGGCGACCCGGGTGGTGAGCGAGTCGTTGTAGGCGCTGAGGAGTTCCTGCAGCACCTCGCTCGGCAGCGGGCCGCCGCGCGAGGAGTCGGGCCGCGCCTCCGGGCGGATGATGCGGACCGTGGTATCCTGGGCGGCCAGCGGCGCGGCCGCCGCAGCGGATCCGACCGCGAGGAGGGCCGCCAGCCGCAGCCGGGTGACCCGGTTCACAATCCCAACCGCTTCATGCGGCGGTACAGGTTGGCACGGTCGGTCTGGAGCGCCCGGGCCGCCTCCGCCACATTGCCCACCGCCCGCTTGAGTGCCGCGCCGATCAACGCCCGCTCGTAATCGTCGAGCACGTTCGAGAGCGATCGGCCCGCGAGATCGGCCACCGAGTAGGTGGTGCCGGACTCGGTGGTGACCGACGGCGCATCGAAGCGGAGCGAGCCGGGGCGGGGAAGCACCTGGCGCACCAGCGCCGCGTCGACCTCGGGTCCGCCCAGAATCGACAGCCGCTCCACCACGTTGGCCAGCTCGCGGACATTGCCGGGCCACTCGTAGGACCCCAGCAGCGCCACCGCATCCGCTGTGAAGGTCGTGGGCTGGTGCGGGCGCACCCGCTCGGCCAGGTGCACCACCAGGTCGGGCAGGTCGTCGGGCCGCTCGCGTAAGGGGGACAGCTGGAGGGGAAAGACGTTCAGCCGGAAATAGAGATCGTCCCGGAAGCTGCCGGCGGACACCGCCTCCTCCAGCCGCTGGTTGGTGGCGGCCACCACCCGCACGTCGACCCGCTGCACTCGTTCGGCCCCCAGCCGCTGAATTTCACCGGTCTCCAGGACCCGGAGCAGCTTCGCCTGGGCCTCGAGGTTGAGATCGCCCACTTCGTCCAGGAAGAGCGTCCCGGAGTCGGCCAGCTCGAAGCGGCCGAGCCGGCGGTCGGTGGCGCCGGTGAAGGCGCCCCGTTCATGGCCGAACATTTCCGATTCGACCAGGTCGCGGGGAATTGCCGCGCAGTTGACCGAGACGAATGGACGTCCGGCG
>JBGPEJ010000112.1:0-9999 GCA_041482775.1 Gemmatimonadota bacterium
CCGAAGGGCGGAACCCGCTCTGCGGCGACCACTTCGACATCTGGCTCAAGCTGGACGGAGACGTCATTTCGGAGGCCGCCTTTCTGGGACAGGGATGCGCCATCTCCAAGGCCAGCGCCTCGATGATGACCCAGGCGATCAAAGGGAAGACGACCGCGGAGGCCCGGACGCTCTTCGATCAATTCCACAAGGTGGTGACGGGAGTGGCGCAGGAAAAGCTGCCCTCGAAACTCGAAGTCTTTCGCGGCGTGGCGGCGTTTCCGATCCGGGTCAAGTGCGCGACGCTCTCCTGGCATGCCATGAAGAGCGCCCTCGAACACACTGCGAAGGAGTAGCGATCGATGCCGTACCCCGAACTGATGGTGAAACCGATGCGCGAGGAGGTCATCCGCCTCGGCGTGACGGAGCTCAGGACCGTGGCGGAGGTGGACGCGGCGCTCGGACCGGGGGAGGGGACCGTGCTGGTGTTCGTCAATTCGGTCTGCGGTTGCGCCGCCGGCGCGGCCCGGCCGGCGCTCACCCTGGCACTCCGGCACGCGGTCAAGCCGCAGCATCTCTACACCGTGTTTGCCGGACAGGACCTCGACGCCGCGGCGCGGGCGCGGAGCTACTTCGCGGACTACCAGCCCAGCTCGCCGTCGGTGGCTCTGGTGCGGGACGGCGAGGTGGTCCATTTCGTTCATCGCCACATGATCGAGGGCCGGGGCCCGCAGGCGATCGCGGCAGATCTGGTCGCCGCGTTCGACAAGCATTGCTCACCCCAGGGCGCGGCGCGAGGCGAGTAGCGTGTCCGGCCACGTCTTTCACCCCGGACACGAAGCGCTCCACGGCGTCACCGTGGTGGTGGAGGGGAGTTCGGGGTACACCTGGGTCGGGCGCTACCACGAGCGGACCGACCTCGGCGTCGTCCTGCACGACGTCGCGGTCCATGACCCCGCCACCGCCAGCCACCCACGGGGGGCGTGGATCGCCCGGGTGGTCAAATTCGGGGTGCCGGTGGACGCCAGGCATCTCGTGATTCCCGCCGCCGAGGCGCTCCGGATCACCCCGCTGCCGGAATTCGGTCTGAAGTCCGAGTCAACGTCCTGAGCTCCTGGCCGGCAGAGCTTGCCGGCCGTTCTTTCCGGCATTGATGTAAAGTATCCTTGACAATACGTCAATCACGCTTTACTGTTATCGGGAGGGAGGAGCCCGATGTCCTGTCACTCGAAGCCGATTGTTTGGCGCCTGTTGGGGTTCGCGTTCCTCTCCGCGGCCCTGGCAATCGCCGTCGCGGTCGCGAGGAAGAACGGGCTGATTCCCCCATCGCTCCGGTGGGTGGGGGCGCTGCTTCCGGTGGCGCCGATTCTCGGGTATTTCGCGGGCCTCAGCAGCTGGATCAGGAGTCTCGACGAGCTGCAGCGGCTGATTCAGCTCGAGGCGCTGTTCATCCAGTTCGCGATCACCGCCGTGTTGATCATGGCGTATGGCGCGCTCGCGGAAGTGCGGGTGGTACCCGATATCGCCGCCAGCCGGCTGTGGCCGTGGCTCTGGCTGTCGCTCTTCGTGAGCTGGGCATTCGGGCAGGCGATGATCCGCCGCAAGTACGTGTGACCAACCGTCTGAGGGTGCTCCGCGCGGAGCGGGAGTGGTCGCAGGCGGAGCTGGCGCAGCGCCTGAGGGTGTCGCGGCAGACGGTGAACGCAATCGAAACCGGCAAGTACGACCCATCCCTGCCGCTGGCCTTTTCCATCGCGCGGGTGTTCGGGCAGCCGATCGAGCAGATCTTCTCGCCGCCGATGCTGCCGGGCGAATGACCCCGATTCGGGTATCTTCTCTCGCGGCGGCGAACGCCGCTCGAAACTGTTCCATGGGCAGGATCGTACGACGGGTCCTGCGTTACCCACTCCAATCCGGAGCGGATCGGCATGAACGGAAGTGTGCTGCAGCTCGACGGCGTCACGAAACGGTTCTCCGGCCATACCGCGGTGGACGCGCTTTCGCTGGAGGTCCCCAAGGGCGGCATCTTCGGCCTGCTCGGCCCCAACGGAGCCGGGAAGAGCACGACGATCCGCATGATCATGAACATCATTACCCCCGACGAGGGGCGGATCTCGGTCCTCGGCAGGGGGTCGGCGAGCCGGGAGCTCTCCGACCGGATCGGATTCCTCCCCGAGGAGCGCGGTCTCTACAAAAAGATGAAGGTGGTGGATCAGCTCACCTTCCTCGGTGAGGCCAAGGGGATCCGCCGGGCGATAGCCCGACGGAAGGCCTTGGCCTGGCTCGAACGCCTCGGGCTCCACGATTGGACGCTCAAGAGGGTGGAGGACCTCTCCAAGGGGATGCAGCAGAAGGTCCAGTTCATCGGGGCGCTGCTGCACGACCCGGAGTTGCTCATCCTCGACGAGCCGTTCAGCGGGCTCGACCCGGTCAACAGCCAGGTGATGAAGGACGTGGTGGTGGAGGAGGCGCGGCAGGGGCGCACCGTCCTCTTCTCCACCCATATCATGGAGCAGGCGGAGCGGATGTGCGACCGGCTGGTGATCATCGCGCGGGGGCGCGTGGTGGTGGAGGGAGCGCTGGCCGACGTGAAGCGGGAGTTCGGGGGCCGCCACGTGGCCTTGGCCTTCACCCGGAACGCCGACCGGGCCGCCAAGGTGCTGGCCGACCGAAGCCTGATCGAGAAGGTGGATGACTACGGTGCCAGCGCGGAAGTGACCCTGGCCCCCAGCGGCGACGCCGACCGGCTCCTCCGCGCGCTGGTTCAGGAAGACGTCGGCCTGTCCCGCTTCGAGGTGGTCGAAGCCTCGCTCCAATCGATCTTCATTGCGAAGGTGGGGGCCGATGCGGCCACCGCGCCGGCCAAGGAGGTGGTGCATGCGTAAGGTCTGGGCAATCATCCGGCGAGAATTCGTCGAGCGGGTCCGCACCAAGGCCTTCATCCTCGGCACCCTGCTCTTCCCGCTCTTCATGGGAGCGATGTTCATTCTCCCCGGCTACCTGATGAGCCGGAGCCTCGGCGTGAAGTCCGTCGCGCTGGTGGACGCGACGACCAGCGGGCTTGGCGCGCAGGTCGAAACCGCATTCCGGGCTGCCCGGATCGGCAAAGGGGAAAAGGCTAAACCGCGATACGACGTGACCCGGGTTGCCGCGGTCGGGCGGGCCAACGCGGTCCGGGATTCCCTGGTGCCGATGACCGGGCTGTCGCGGAAAGAGGCCGGCGGGTTTGACGGCATCCTGGTGATCAGCGATTCGACGGTGCCCACGGGCAAGGCGGCGTACTACGGCGCCAACGTTGCGAGCTTCGACGACATGCAGGAGATGGAGGGAACCATCCGGCCGATCATCATCGCCCGGCGGCTGCAGACCATGGGGGTGGACCCCGCCGAGGTGATGAAGTCGGTCCAGGGGATCGACCTCGTGGCTACCAAGGTCGCGGACGGAAAGCTTACCGGAGAGAGCGGGGCGGCCACGTTCATCCTGGCCTACGCGATGGGGTTCATGCTGTATTTCGCGCTGCTGCTGTTCGGGACCCAGGTGATGAATTCGATCATCGAGGAGAAGAACAACCGCATCGTGGAGGTCCTCGCCTCGAGCCTCACCCCGTTCCAGATGATGCTGGGCAAGGTCGCCGGCGTGGGATTGGTGGCGCTCTTCCAGATCGGGATCTGGGCCAGCGTCGCCACCTACCTCTCCACCCACCAGGACAAGATTCTCGCCGCATTCGGCGTGGCGGCCGGGGCCGGCGGCAAGATGGCCTTCGCGCTGCCGTCGATGAAGCCGGACCTGCTGTTCGTCTTCCTGCTGTTCTTTGCCCTGGGGTTCCTGCTCTTCGCCGCGGCGTACGCCGCGGTGGGGGCGATGTGCAACACCACCCAGGAAGCGGGACAGCTCCAGATGCCGGTCATGATGTTCGTCCTGGCCGGCTTCTTTTCGGTGTTCGCGCTGGTTCGCGACCCCAACGGGACCGCCGCCCACGTCCTGACGTATGTCCCGATGCTCACACCGTTCGTGGTGCCGATGCGCTACTCGATCGCCCCGCTGCCGCTGCCGGAGCTGCTCCTCTCGACCGGGGCCACGGTGCTCGGCCTGATCGTGGTGGTGTGGCTGGCGGCGCGGATCTACCGGGTGGGGATCTTGAGCTACGGGAAGAAGGCGACGTTGCGCGACATGCTGCGATGGATCAGGACCGCATAGGGCCAGGGAGCCAGGGAGGTACCAAGCGCCACACGCTGAGCGGGCCCCCGGGGTGGGGGCCCCGTTCATTTCAGGGAACGAACAAGGCGCCGTGCGGCATCGCGGCGCCAACGACGCCGTTGGGCCAGGTGGCCCGGCTGAAGCTCACCCCCAGCCGGGTTGAGTCCGCCTCCCGGAAGCGTTCATCCCAGGAAAGCCGACCGCTGGTCCGGTCGAGCCGGGCCACCAGAATCCGGGGCGGGCCATCGCCCTGCTCGGTCACGACCAGGCGGTCGCTCCCGGGGTCCGCCGCGATCCAATGGGGGAAGAAGGTCGTGTCGGTCGGGAGCGCGGACACTTCCACGGGGTGGGCCAGGTCGCTGAGGTCGAGGGTGACGATGAGGTGCGAATAGGCGATCGGCATCACCCAGAACCTTCCGGCCACGATCGGTACCGAACAGCCGAACCGTACCGGTTTCCGCATCGAGTACACCATCTCCACCTTGGGCTCCTCAGTTTCGATGCCGGTGATCCGGAAGAACCCGCAGGTGTAGGTGTTGAGGAACACCGTCCGGTGATCGGGAAGCGTCCGGAGCTCAAACGGGTAGCGATTCAGGGAGTCGTCCGGGATGCCGGGCATGGCGATGGTGCGGAGGAGCTTCAGGTCGGAGAGGCGCCATATCTGGATGACGTCGGCAGTCCGCTCGGAGTCCATCGGTGAGCTGGTGGTGATGAACCGGTCGAGGGCCGGGACCAGCTCAATGGCGTAGGTCCGGATCCGGGCGCCGGGGAAGGCCGGGTCCGCCGACGAGACGGTGTGGAGGAGGCGGCCGGAGGCGTCGAACTCGGCGATGCCGCCGGGATTCCCCGGAAGGGTGGCGTCGCCGAATTGCAGGGACGCGAGTACCAGCGTGTCGTTGAACCGCGCGAAGCTGTGCGGCCGGTGGAAGCCGGGCACGCTGTCGATGCTCGCGACTATTCTGGCTGAGCCGGGAGTGCCCGCATCAACCAGGAAGATCCGCCCGGCGGTAAAGTCGTTGGCGAAGTAGGGCCGCGCGGTGGGCAGTGTGTACTCGGTGTGGTGCGGCATCATCCCGGCGCTAGCCGCCGGCGACGCGCCCAGGATCCGGCCGTAGGACGCGCTCGCCGGGTCGGCGTCCACCACGGCCACGAAGTCGCTGCCGCCGTGCCCCATGCCGGTGCCGGCCCACACGTACAGATACCTCGCGGGATGGCCGGCGGACCCCCGGCTGCCGGCGCATCCCAGGAGGATTGCCAATAGGGAAAGGAGGGCTCGCCGGCGGCGCCTCACTTGGTGGGCTGCGGCGTCACTCGCAGATAGGGCTTCTTCGCGGTGAATCCTTTCGGGAATTTCTGCTTCGCGTCCTCGTCGGAAACGGCGGGCACGATGATCACATCGTCGCCGTTCTTCCAGTCGACCGGGGTCGCCACTGAATAGTTCGCGGTCAGCTGCAGTGAATCGAGGACCCGGAGCAGCTCGTCAAAATTGCGGCCGGTGCTGGCGGGATAGGTGATGGTGAGCTTCACCTTGTGGTCGGGCCCGATGATGAACACCGAGCGGACGGTGAAATTTTCGCTGGCGTTCGGGTGGATCATGTCGTAGAGCATGGCTACCGCGCGGTCGGGGTCGCCGATCATGGGAAAGTTCACCTGGTAGCCGGTGACGTCCTTGATGTCGGCTTCCCATTTCACATGGGACGCGACCGGGTCCACGCTCAGACCGATGATCTTGCAGTTGCGCTTCTCGAATTCGCCTTTGAGCTGGGCCGCGCGGCCCAGCTCGGTGGTGCAGACCGGGGTGAAGTCCTTGGGGTGGCTGAAGAGCACCGCCCAGGAATTGCCCTTCCATTCGTGGAATCGCACGGGGCCCTGGGTGGTATCAGCGGTGAAGTCGGGGGCGAGATCGCCGAGGCGGATGGCCATGGAGGAGTTCCTGTGGAATGTTCGGTAACTGAGTCCCGTATTAACGCGGGAAGATATCGTTTTTCTCACCTACCCGTCACCCCTGAAACCGGGGCGCTCATGGCTTAGCTTTGCCCGGATGCGCGACTTCGACGTGCTGGTGATTGGTGGGGGGCATGCGGGCACCGAGGCCTCGGCGATGGCGGCCAGATCGGGGGCGCGGACGCTGCTCCTCACCCAGCAGCTCGAGACCATCGGCCAGATGTCGTGCAATCCTGCGATCGGCGGGATCGCCAAGGGTACTGTGGTGCGTGAGGTGGATGCCCTCGGCGGGATTATGGGCCGAGCGACCGACCTTTCCCGAATCCAGTTCCGGATGCTCAACCGGTCGAAGGGGCCCGCGGTGTGGTCACCGAGGGCGCAATGCGACCGGGGGCTGTATCGGCGGGCGGTGCGCTCCCTTCTCGAGCGGCGGCCGAACCTGCGGTTTGCCCAGGGGACCGCCGCGCGGTTTCTGCTCGAAGGGGGGCGGGTGCTCGGAGTCGTCACCACCGATGGGCTCCGCTACACCGCAGGGGCGGTGGTGGTGACCGCGGGGACGTTCCTTCGGGGCCGGATTCATGTGGGAACGAGCAACCAGACGCCGGCCGGCCGGGCGGGAGAGCCACCCGCCGTAGAAATCTCTCAAGCTATTGCTGATCTTGGAGTTACGATAGAACGCTTCAAGACGGGAACCCCTCCGAGGATCGATGGACGGACCGCTGATCTCTCGAGAATGGTGAGGCAGGACGGAGACCGGGAGCCCTACTGGTTCTCCTTCTACGAGCGGAATGAGCATCCCCGGCAGCTTCCCTGCTACCTGACCCACACAACGGAGCGGCTTCGGGAGATCATCTCCGACCGGCTCACCGAGTCAGCGATGTACGGCGGTGCGATCAGCGGGCGGGGACCGCGCTATTGCCCCTCGATCGAGGACAAGATCGTCCGGTTCCCCGAGGCCGCCGGACACCAGGTATTCCTCGAGCCGGAGGGGCTCGAGACCAGCGAGATGTATGTCAACGGTCTTTCGACTTCCCTCCCCGCGCTCGTGCAGCTGGAATTCCTCCGCTCGGTCCCGGGCCTCGAGCAAGCTGAGATGACCCGTGCCGGGTACGCGATCGAGTACGACTACTTCCCGCCCACCCAGCTCGAACCAACGCTCAAGGTCCGCGGCGTCGACGGGCTGTACTTCGCTGGACAGGTGAACGGCACCACCGGTTACGAGGAGGCCGCCGGCCAGGGGGTGGTGGCCGGCCTGAACGCCGCCGCGGCCACACTTGGCCGGGAGCCTATCGTGTTCCGGCGGGACGAGGCGTTCCTGGGGGTGTTGGTGGATGACCTGGTTACCCGGGGTGTCGACGAGCCCTACCGGCTCTTCACCTCGAGGGCGGAGTTCCGTCTCCTGCTCCGGCAGGACAACGCCCTGCGGCGGCTCTTTCCCGTTGCGGACAGAATGGGGCTGCTGAGTGAGGAGGAGCGCCGCCACGCTTCCGAGCGTCTCGAGTCCGAGAGTCGGGTGCTGGAGATCGCGGAGGAGACGGCGGTTTCTCCCCTGGCGGCCAACCCCTTGCTCGAAGCCGCCGGGACGACCCCGATCACGTCGCCGAGCCGGCTGGCGGAGCTGGCACGCCGACCGGGAGTGGAGCTCAACGGCCTGCTCCAGGCAGCGGGGGTCGGGACCCAGAATGGCGAGGCAGAATGGGCCGGGATCGAGCTCAGATACGCTGGGTACATCAATCGAGAGCGCCAGGCCGCACAACGACTTAGTGAGCTTGACGGGTTCAGGATCCCGCCGGGCCTGGAGTTCAGCTGCCTGCAGAGCCTCTCTCACGAAGCCCGTGAAAAGCTGAACCGGCATCGTCCTACCAGCCTGGGCCAGGCCGGCCGGATCCCTGGGGTATCACCCAGCGACCTCCAGAATCTGGTGATGGAGGTCTTGAAGGCGAGGGACTAGTTGGAACCGGAGCCGGATCCGGGCCGCAGCACCGAGGCATCCGTTACTCCGGTCCCTGTCGGTTTCACGTGAAACCGGACGGTGTTCGCCCTGCCCCTTCCGGGGCGCCCACACTCGCCGCCATATCCACTTCCCCCATTCGGCCCAACCCCCGGTCGCAAACCTCGAACTTGGCGGGGCCGCCAACACTCTCCTCCGATGCCCTGATCCCTGAGCGCCGGCAACCCGATCGTGTCGGCGAGGGGGCGCAAGGCGCCGTCGGCACGCGGTGCGAGAAGAGGCTCATTTCGGAGGCATTTTCGGTTACCACGACGGCCCTCTTCGGGGCCATCTTCCATGCTTGGAGTCCGTTTCACGTGAAACCACACACTGGCAGATCCGTTGTTCACGCGTATATTGCGGTGTCCGCGGGTAGTAGTGTTCATGTTGTTCTTCAGTAACAGTATACACACCAAAGAGTTAACAGTATAATCAATGGCACGTACCATCGCGATCGCCAATCAAAAGGGCGGGGTCGGCAAGACGACCACCGCGGTCAACCTCGCCGCCTCCCTCGCGATCGCGGAGCGCCGCACCCTGCTGGTCGACGCCGACCCGCAGGGCAACGCCACCAGCGGCGTCGGAGTCGCAAAGGACCCCACCCGCCTTTCGCTCTACGACCTCCTGGTCGAAGGCCGGCCGGTCGAAGAGGTCATCCAGCGCGACGCCGAGCTGCCGTTTCTCTCGATCATCCCGGCAACCCAGGATCTGGTTGGCGCCGAGCTCGAGCTGGTGAACGTGGAGAATCGGGAGGCGCGCTTGCGCGACACCCTGCGGCCGGCGCTTCCGGGGTTCGACTACATCATCATTGATTGCCCCCCATCGCTCGGCCTGATCACCCTCAATGTCCTCGCGGCGGCGCATGGAGTGATCATCCCGGTCCAATGCGAGTACTACGCGCTGGAGGGTATTTCGCAATTACTCAACACCATCCGACTGGTGCAGCAGAACTTCAATCCCGACCTCGCGCTCGATGGGGTGCTGCTCACGATGTACGACTCCCGGCTCAATCTCTGCCGCCAGGTGGCGAAGGACGCCAAGGAATACTTCGGCCCCAAGGTCTTCAAGACGGTGATCCCGAGAAATGTGCGGCTGGCCGAAGCCCCCAGCTTCGGCAAGCCGATTCTGATGTATGACGTGCAGTCGGTAGGCGCGAAGAGCTACCTCTCCGTTGCCCAGGAGCTGCTCCGCCGCGCCGAATCGGGCGAACTGAACGCGGAGATCGAATTGCCGCGCGCGACCACGCGGGTGACAGGGGAGGTGCGCTCGTGACCGAGACCAGGCGGATGGGCCGCGGACTGGAAGCGTTGCTGGGACCGATCAGCCGGGAAGAGGCGCAGGCGAGCGGCGGGCTCAAGGAGCTGGCGGTCTCCGCCATCGGGCCCAACCCCTATCAGCCCCGCCGCGAGTTCGACGAACCCCAGCTCCAGGAGCTGGCCGATTCGATCCAGGCCTCCGGGCTGCTGCAGCCGGTGGTGGTGCGGCCGCGGCCCAACGGGCGCTACGAACTAATCGCCGGCGAGCGGCGCTGGCGGGCGGTTCAGCGGCTGGGCTGGCCCCGGATTCCCGCGGTGGTGAAGGAGGTGGACGATCGCGCCCTCCTCACCCTCGCGCTGATCGAGAATCTGCAGCGCGACGATCTCTCGCCGATCGACGAGGCCGCCGGCTATCAGCGCCTCGCCGAGGAATTCAAGCTGCCGCACGCCGAAATCGCCCGGATAATCGGTCGCAATCGCTCGACGGTTGTCAACCTGCTGCGACTGCTACAGCTCCCGGGCGAGATCCAGGCGCTGGTTCACCAGAAGTCGCTCTCCGAAGGGCACGCTCGCGCGCTCCTTGGGCTCGAGGACAGTGAGCGGATGATCGCGCTCGCGCGCGAGGCCGTCGAG
>JBGPEJ010000113.1:0-9953 GCA_041482775.1 Gemmatimonadota bacterium
ATCTCGTGGGGCGCGATCGGGGCCGCGATGGCCTGCTTCGAGGAGGCCGCGAGCTATTCAAAGACGCGCGTGATGTTCGACCGGCCGATCGGCGGGTTTCAGCTCCAGCAGGCGCGGCTCGCCGACATGCTCACCGAAATCACCAAGGCCCAGTTCCTCAACCTGCAGCTCGGCCGGCTCAAGGACCGGGGGACGATGACCCCGCAGCAGGTGTCGCTCGCCAAACGCAACAACGTCAGCATGGCCTGCGAGTGCGCCCGCGAGGCCCGCCGGCTGCTGGGCGCCAACGGCATCCTGGTCGAGTACCACTCGATGCGGCACATGGCCAACCTCGAGTCGGTCTATACCTACGAGGGCACCCACGACATGCACTCCCTCATTCTCGGACAGGAAGTGACCGGCCTGAGCGCCTTTTGATGTCCCGGGCCCGCCTGGCCTTCACGCTCGCGCTGCTGTTCGCCCTCAATTTCATGAACTTCTACGATCGCCAGGTGGTCGGGGCGATCGGCGAGCGGATCAAGCAGGAATGGGGGCTGAGCGACGGCCAGCTGGCCGGGCTCACCACCGCGTTCATCCTGATGTACGCCGTCGTGGGACTCCCGCTGGGGCGCTGGACCGACGTGGGAAGGCGGCGGGTGATCCTGGGGGCCGGGGCCCTGGTGTGGAGCGTGTTCACCGCGCTCTCGGGGCTGGCCGGGAGCCTCACGTCGCTGTTCGCCTTTCGCGTCGGCGTCGGTGTCGGCGAAGCCAGCTGCGCCCCGGCCGCCAATTCCCTCCTGGGCGACCTCTTTCCCTCCCACCAGCGCTCCCGCGCCATTTCCGTGTTCATGCTGGGGCTCCCGCTCGGGCTGGGGGCGAGCGCGCTGGTGAGCGGGATGATCGCCCAGGCCACCGGCGGGTGGCGCGGCGCCCTCTTCGTCGCCGCGGCGCCGGGGCTGGTGCTCGGACTGCTCGCCTTCTTCCTGCCCGAACCGGCGCGCGGCTCGGCCGACGGCCACGCCGCGCCGCCGCCGCGGCCCCGCGGCTCGGGGGTGGGTGCGATTCTCCGGATTCCCACAATGCGCTGGATCATCGTTTCCGGAGCCCTGCTCAACCTCAACATGTACGCCATGTCGGCCTTCCTCACCTCGTTCATGATCCGTTATCACGGCCTGGACATCGACCACGCCAACCGGTTCAGCAGCGTGCTCTACGGATTCGGCGGCGGACTGGGGATGCTCGGCGGCGGATGGCTGGGTGACCGGATCGCGCGAGGGCGGGCGGACGCCCGGCTCCGCCTGGCGGCGGCGGCGCTGGCGCTCTCGGTGCCGTGCATCTGGCTGGCGCTGGCGCAGGGGCGCGGGTCCTACTGGAGTTTCGCCGCGCTGATGCTGCCGGGCTGCTTTCTCCATTACATGTATTACTCCACCGTCTACGCCACCATTCACGACGTGGTGGCCCCGGCACGACGGGGCACCGCCATGGCGGTCTATTTCTTCGCCTTCTACTTCGCGACCGCCGTCGGGCTCTACGGGTTCGGACGGCTGAGCGACGGCCTTGCCGCCCGCGCCGCGGCGGCCGGGGCCTCCGCCGTCGAGGCCCGCGCCCTCGGCCTCCACTCGGCGATGTACGCCATCCCTATTGTCGCGGCGATCCTCGCGCTGGTGCTGCTGCGCGGCGCGCGCGCGGTGCCCGGCGATCGAGCCCGGATGCTGGAGCGGGCCGCGACCGCCTGACCGGTCGGTGGCGAGGGGGGCTTCACGCGACTATTTTCCCCCCGCGTTCGACCTGCTAACCCGCTTGTCCGAAAGAGGTTCCGAGTTGAAGATTGCGGTCTGCATCAAGCGGGTTCCCGATACCGAAATGCGCTTTGCCATCGCCGCCGATGGAAAGTCGGTGGATCCCGCCGGGCTCAAGTTCGACATCAGCGATTTCGATGGGTACGCGATCGAAGTGGCGCTCCGGCTCAACGAGCAGCAGGGCCCCGGTGAGGTGGTGGCGGTGGCACTGGGACCCGACGCGCTGCAGGAAACTCTCCGCAAGGCGCTCAGCATCGGGGTGGACCGGGGCATCCATCTCAAGTGCGACGCGGTGCCGTTCGACGGACTCTCCATCGCCCATGCGCTGGCCGCCGAGCTCAGGGACGCGGGTTACAACCTCATCCTCTTCGGCCGGATGGCCACCGACACCGGGAACGGCACCGTGGGCGCCATGACGGCCACGCTGCTCGGCCTTCCCCTGGTCACCGCCATTTCCCACCTCGAAATCAAGGACGGCCGCGGTACCGCGCATCGGGAGCTCGAAGGGGCCACCGAAACCTCCACCTTTCCGCTCCCGGCGGTGCTCACCATCGACGAGGGGATCGCCCGGCCGCGGCTCCCCTCGCTCAAGGGGATCATGGCCGCCAAGAAGAAGCCCATCGACATCCGGCCGGCGGCACTGGGACCGGTGCGCCTGACGGTCGAGGCGCTGGAGCTTCCGCCGGAGCGGACCGGGGGCCGCATCGTGGGCGAGGGCCCCGACGCGGTGCCCGAGCTGGTGCGCCTGCTGCAGACCGAAGCGAAGGTGCTCTGATGGCCAATGCGTTCGCGTTCGCCGAGCTTCGGGGCGGGGCATTCCGGAAGGTGGCGTTCGAGACGGTAACCGCCGCGCGGATGGCGGCGGACGCCTCGGGTGGCGGCGAGGTCCACGCAATGGTGTTCGGCGCACCGGGAACGGCGGCGGTCGCGGAGCAGCTGGGCCGCTTCGGCGCGGACCTGGTAACGGTGGTCGAGCATCCCGGGCTCGGCCGCTACGCGCCGGAGGTGTTTTCCGCCACCATCGCCGCCGCGCTCCGGGGCGGCAGCTATCGCGCGGCGCTCTTCCCGGCGTCGGCGGAGGGGAAGGATCTGGCTCCCCGGGTGGCCGCCGCGCTCGACCTGGGCCTGGCATCCGACGTCACCGCCTTCGAGCTGAACGGTGACGCCGTCATCGCGCGCCATCCCGCCTACATCGGCAAGGCAATCGCGACGCTCCGGCTGACCGGCCAGCCGGCGCTGCTTTCGCTCCGCCCCGGCGCGATTCCCGCGCGCGAGGCGCCGCGCACCGCCCGGACGACGACCGCCGCGCCGGCGGTGGACCCCGCCGCCGCGCGGGTGGTGGTGACCGGCCTGGCGCCTCGCGGCGCCGCCAAGCTCGACCTGGGCGAGGCGCCGGTCGTCGTGAGCGGAGGCCGCGGCCTCAAGGCCGCCGAGAACTTCAAGCTTATCGAAGAACTCGCGAGCGCGTTCGGCAACGCCGCGGTCGGGGCCACCCGCGCGGTGACCGACGACGGCTGGCGGGACCCCTCCGATCAGATCGGCCAGACCGGCCGGGTGGTGAGCCCCTCGCTCTACGTGGCGGTGGGAATCTCGGGGGCGGTGCAGCACCTGGCGGGGATGCGGACCTCGAGGGTGATCGTGGCGATCAATCGCGACAAGGACGCCCCGATTTTCAAGCTGGCGGACTACGGCATCGTAGGTGATCTCTTCGAGGTGGTGCCGCGCCTCACCGAAGAGATCCGGAGGGTTCGGCGAGAGGGCTGAGCGGCGTTCAAGCGTGGCACACCGAGGAAATTCAATGTCGAATAGATCGCTGTTGGTTCCCGTCACCCTCGCGATGCTCGCGGCCTGTTCACCGCCGCAAACCGCGCCGGCCCCGGTGGCGGCCGGCGCCGCGGGCCAGCCCCAACGCGCCATCCGGCGCGACATCCCGCTCACCAACACCATTCGCCGGGCGCTGGCCGCCGGGACCCGGGACTCGACCGGCCGCCCGGGCCGCACCTACTGGCAGCAGTGGACCGAATACACGATCACCGCGCGCCTCGATGTTCCCACCGCCACCATCACCGGCCGGGAGACCATCGTCTTCCACAACAACAGCGACTCGACGCTGCGCACCATTTGGCTGCGGCTCGACCAGAACATCTTCACTCCCAACGCGGCCCGGGTGCAGACGATCCCGCGGCAGCTGGAGCTCACCTCGGGGATGAAACTCACCCGGGTGGCTGTCAACAGCCAGGCGGTCAACCTCGATCCGACGGCCGGGCGCCCCGGCGGCAAGCCGGTCGGGACCGGGCCAGTGCTGTTCGGCCTCGATCAGACGGTGGCCCGCATCGCGCTGCAGTCCCCGATTGCGCCCCGGACCGCGGCGACCGTCGAGGCGGAATGGAACTTCAAGGTGCCCGCGGTCGAGGGTGGCCGGGGCATCCGGATGGGCCGGCTGGCGGATACGCTCTTCCAGGTGGCCCAGTGGTATCCGCGCATCACGGTCTACGACGACCTGCGCGGCTGGGACGACGAGCCGTACCTCGGTGGCGCGGAGTTCTACAACAATTTCGGCCGCTGGGACGTGAGCCTCGATGTGCCGGGCGGATGGATCGTCGGGGCCACCGGCGTGCTGCAGAACCCCGAGGCGGTGCTGAGCGCCCGGACCCGCGAGCGGTTGACCCACGTTCTCGAGTCCGACGCGCAGCGGAGCATCGTCGGATCCGGCGAAATGGGCGCCGGCGCCGCCACCGCCGCCGGTGACCGGCTGGTGTGGCGGTTTGCGGCGGATACCGCCGGGGATTTTGCCTGGGCCACCTCGAAGAGCTACCTGTGGGACGCCACCCGCGCCACGATTCCGGAGCGCGGCGCCGTCCCGGTGCACCTGCTCTACCTCCCCGGCGACACCACCTTCCGGCGGGCCGGCGCCATCGCGCGCCACGCACTGGAGTTCTATTCCCATCTCTGGATGCCCTACGCCTTCCCCCAGCTGACCATGGCCGACGGGCCGGAGCTGGGGATGGAGTATCCGATGTTCATCATGTCGGGCATCGGCGCGGCCGACCACGAGACCGGCCACGAATGGTGGCCGATGATGGTCGGGGTCAACGAGACCTGGTACGGCTGGATGGACGAGGGATTCAACCAGTACATGAACCTTCTCTCCGACGCGGACCGCTTGCACCGGCCTGCGGTGCTCGACGGATTCGGCCAGGGCTATGGCCGGGTCAGCGGCAACGAAACCGAATCGCCGATGATGTGGCCCGCCAACTACCAGGGGACTTTCTACGGCTTCACCACCTATGGCAAGGCGCCGCAGATGCTGTCGATGCTTGGCGGCATCGTCGGCGACAGCGCGGTGCAGCGCGCCATGAGCGAGTACGCCCACGCCTGGCGGTTCAAGCACCCCTCCCCGTGGGACTACATGTTCTTCCTGGACAACGCGCTGGGCCGGGACCTCGGCTGGTTCTGGAATTACTGGCTGTTCACCACCGAATCGGCGGACGGATCGATCGAAAGCGTCGCCCCGAGCGGTCCCCGCACCAGCGTGACGGTGCGTCAGGCAGGCCAGATGCCTTCGCCGGTGGTGCTCAAGGTGGAGTTCGCGCCCCAGGGCCCGGCCATCCGGCCCATGGCCAACAGCCGCATGGCGGACAGCGTCACCGCCATCGTGACCTACCCGGCCGACGTCTGGTTCAGCGGCTCGCGCAGCTTCGTAGCGACGCTGGATTTCGGACCGCGTCCGATTACCCAGATCACCCTGGATCCGTTCCGCCGCTTCCCCGATCGCGAGCCGAAGGACAACGTCTGGCCGAGGCCGCGGTAGGAGGCGTGGCGCCCTTCCTCCCGATCCACCATCAGGCTCCGCTCCCGCTCGACCGCCTGATCCGGGCCGAGCCGCCCGGACCCGAAGCGATCGAGATGGACGTGCTGTTCGTGGGCGCCGGGCCGGCCGGCCTCGCGGGGGCCATCGCGCTCGCCCGGCTGGTGAAGGAGGACGGTTCCCTCCGCGAGGTGAACATCGGCGTACTCGAGAAAGCCGGCGCGCTGGGAGAACACAGCCTTTCGGGCGCGGTGGTGAACCCCCGGGTGTTCCGGGAGCTGTTCCCCGAGGTTCCCGTGGCAGAATTGCCGTTCCGGCAACCGGTGGAGCGGGAGGAGGTGCGCTTCCTCACCAGCAAGGGCGGCTTCCGTATTCCCACGCCGCCCACCATGCGCAATCACGGGCACTTCGTCGCCTCGCTCTCCGAGGTGATTCGCTGGATGGGGGAGCGCGCCGAAGCGCTCGGGGTGAACATCTTTGCCGGCTTCCCCGCCGACGCCTTGCTGGTCGAGGGAGCGGCGGTGCGCGGCGTGCGCACCACGCCGTCGGGGCTCGACCGTTCGGGGAAGCCGGGGGCCGAGTTCCAGCCGCCCACCGATCTGAGCGCCAAGGTCACCGTGCTCACCGAGGGCACCCGCGGCCCCCTCTCCCAGGCATGGCGGGAGTGGCGGGGCGTCGGCAGTCCTAACCCGCAGATCTTCGCGCTCGGCGTCAAGGAAGTCTGGGAGGTGGCCCGCCCCCTCGACCGGGTAATCCACACCCTCGGCTGGCCGGTGCCGCTCGACGCCTTTGGCGGGACCTTCCTCTACCCGATGGGGCCGAGGCAGGTGGCGCTGGGCATCGTGGCGGGGCTGGATGCGCCGAGCGCCGCCTTCGATGTGCACGAGCTGCTGCAGCGGATGAAGCTGCATCCCTTCTTCCGGCAATTCCTCGAGGGCGGAACGCTGCTGGAGTGGGGCGCCAAGACGATTCCCGAGGGGGGCTACTGGAGCCTGCCCGAGCGATTCTCCGGCGACGGGCTGCTCGCCGCCGGCGATTGCATCGGCCTGGTGGACGTCGCCTCGCTCAAGGGAATCCACTACGCCATGCAGTCCGGCGTGTACGCCGCGCGCGCCGCGTTCGAGGCGCTCAAGGCCGGCGACTCCTCCGCCAGAACGCTGGGCGGCTACGACCGGATGGTCCGGGAGAGCTACATTCTCCGGGACCTCAAGAAGACTCGGAACATGCGCCTGGCCTTCAAGCACGGGTTCGTGCTCGCCGGGGTCGAGAACGCGCTGCTGACTGCGACGCGGGGGGCCTTCCCCGGGTGGCGGATTCGGGCCCACGAGGACGCTGCCGAGCCCCGGACCGCCGGACCCGCCGAGCAGTTCGCCCCGGACAATGTGCTGACCGTGGGGAAGCTCGACGCGGTCTACAAGTCGGGCAACGCCACCCGCGATACGATTCCCTCCCACCTCCTGGTGGGTCCCGGCGTCACGCCCGAGATCGCCGAGTTCTACGCCCACCTGTGTCCGGCGGAAGTCTATGAGCGGACCGCCGACGGCCTCCGGGTGAATCCGCCCAACTGCGTGGACTGCAAGGCCACCGATGTGCTGGGCCCCCGCTGGACGCCCCGTGAAGGCGGCAGTGGACCCAAGTACCGGCTGATGTGATACCCACCGGCCTGCAGGAGCTCAGGACCCGCTGGGCCCAGTTCTGGACCCCCCCGGATGCCTCGCTGCTCGACGCCGGGATGGGCGCCGAGCTCCTGATCGCCAAGATCCGGCTGGGGCTGGTTTCGGCGCTCCTGATCATTCCCTTCGTCAATTTGATGATCGCCCGCCCGGAGGAGCGGGCCACCCACATCACCGGCCTCAAGGTGACGCTGGCGGCGGTGCTCATCGCGGTGGTGGCCTGGTTCCTGGTGCAGCGGGAGCTCCGGCGGCCCTGGCTGCCGCTGGCCACCAGCCTGATGGATGTGACGCTGGTGACCTCGGCGTTGATCGGATTCGGGCTGATCGGAGATCCCCACCAGGCGGTCAACAGCAAAGTCACCTTCGAGAACTATTTCCTCGCGATCGGCGCCACTTGCCTGCGGTATGACGTCCGGGTCTCGGTGGCGGCGGGGTTCGCCGCGATGCTCGAGTATACCGGCGTGCTGCTGTGGGTCGCCAAGTTCCACAATTTGAGCTCCGCCCAGTACGCTCCCTGGGTCTACGGGCGCTTCTACTGGAGCGACCAGGTGTCCCGCCTGATCCTCCTGCTGCTGCAGACGCTGCTCTGCACCTTCATCGTGCTCCGGCTGCAGCGGCACCGGCGGCAGTCCAGCAGCGACCGGCTCACCGGCCTGTTCAGCCGGGCCTACTTCGAGGAATTCCTCAACGCGGAGGCGACGCGATCGCGGCGCTACCAGCGCTCCTTTGCCGTGGCGATGGTGGATATCGACCGGTTCAAGAACTTCAACGACACCTACGGCCACGCGGCGGGAGACGAGGCGCTCAAGGCAGTGGCCCAGACGATCCGCCATGCGGTGCGGCGGAGCGATCTGGTGGCGCGCTATGGCGGGGAGGAGCTGGTGCTGGTAATGCCGGAAACGACGCTGAGCCAGGCGCGGGCACGGTTGGAGTCGATCCGTGAGGCAGTCGCGGCGGACCCCATCCCGATTCCCAAGCGGGTGGAGAAGGCGCGGATTACGGTGAGCAGCGGCGTGGCGTGCTGGCCGGCGGACGGGGAGAACGTCGACGAGCTGCTGCACAACGCCGACGCCCGGTTGTTCCAGGCCAAGGCGCAGGGTCGAAACCGGGTGGTGTCGGCGAATGTTCCCGGTGGGCCGGCCTACCCGGGGCGGGGGCGCTAGGGGAGCCGGTTGATCTGGCCCAGGAAGAGAATGGTGCCGGACAGCCGCTCGCGAATGGCGAAGAAGAAGGGCCGGTCTACCGCGACCGTGAGCGGCGCCGAGGTGACTCCTATACCGACCGATGTCGCGGCCGCCGCCTCGGTGCCTTCCTCGTTCACGTTCACGAAGGTCTTCTGGGTAACCCGGGTGATGTACACCTCGCCGGGGGAGAGGTCGGCCATGCGGCTGAAATTGGCCCGCCCCGTCGGGTCGAAGGCAACCCGCATGCCCAGCGCGGAGAGATCGTCCTTCAGCTCGCGCTGGTATTCCAGCCGGAACTTGGGGAGGGTGAGCCCGATCTCGGCACCGTGCACGGCGCCGACCCACTCCGCCCAGCGCGACGCATTGAGACCCGCGAGCAACTGATCGAGGGTCCGATCGCGGTGCGGTAACACCAGCGTCAGCACGAACGCGCCATTGCCGTAGAGCAGCTCGAGGACCTCGCAGTCCGCCGTTGCCCCATAGCGGAGCGGTCGGGGTGCGAGCGTCATGGTCGGGACGCTTTGCGTGGGGCCGTCGCCGGCGTGGAAAGGCGCCGGGTGGGTGTCGCCGGGATCGAACGCGACCCGCCAGCTTCCCTTGAAGTAGATGGCGTTGATCAGGAAGGCGATTTCCCCCTCATTGATGGCGTCGAGAATCGTAGGGATCTTCCCGCCGGTCTTGTCATTCACCCACTGATTGATGATGTCGACCGTGGACGGCGAGGAGAAATCCATCGCCCGGATTTCCGCGTCGAAATTGACCCGGCCTGCCGTCAGAAACTCGGGCCGGAACGGGAACCCGGTCTTGCCCCAAATCGAGTTCGCGATCCGGAAGTCGCTGGTCTGGTCGAGCCCCCGCAACAAATCGATCAGGCTCCGGAAGCCGGCGTTGATCTCTTCGATCGGCGCGCCGTCGAGGTGGAGGGCCAGCCGCATCGAATCGAGGGTCGTACCCGCTGCGCCGTTCAGCGTCATGCCGAGTGCCATGCTGGCGCTGATCGGGGATAAGAAGATGTTGGCGTCGGGCGTTCCGTCCCGAACCCGCCGCAGCAGCTCGAATCCGAATTGGTTGCCCGCAGCGACCAGGCGGGACTCGGAAACGGTCAGGCTCCGCGGCAGCGCCTCGAGCAGCGGAGGCGGGCCCGCACTTTTGTCGGTTGGCGGTGAACAGGCGACCAAGGCGGCGAGCAATCCCGGGAGGCCGAAACTGGAGCGCCAGGCGCTCATCGGTTAGACCTAGCGAAGCGGCGCGTAGTTGCTGGTGGAGATCGCTATTTCATCATCGGCGACGCTGGCCGAATAGTCGATCTCGATGCGGGTGGGAAAGCCGTAGATCGGGTCGTAGGTGGCCAGGAACGAGGCGGCCTTCCGGTCGAGGGCGTCCTGGATCAGATCGAACAGATCGGAGACGGTGGGGACGTAGGTGAGCAGCGCCTGATCCACCGGGCCGCTCGGCTCGAGGTAGTCGGCGCCCGCCACTGCGCCGGCCCGGACGGTAACGGTCATCCGGC
>JBGPEJ010000114.1:0-9605 GCA_041482775.1 Gemmatimonadota bacterium
CGCCGGGCCTCCAGCTGGTGTACGGGACCGACGCGGTGGCTGGCGCACACGGACGGAACGCCGAGGACCTGGTCTGCCGGGTGCGCGAAGGGGGGCAGCGGGCGATGGACGCCATCGTCTCCGCTACCTCCCTCAACGCCAAATCCCTCGGCCTGGGGGATCGCCTCGGGTCGGTGGCGGTGGGGTTCACCGCGGACCTGATTGCGGTCGAAGGCGACCCTTCGGCCGACATCACCGCGCTCGGTCGAGTTCGTTTCGTCATGAAGGGCGGCGTCGTTCAGCGCTACGACGGGGGGGACGGCGGGGCCTCGGCGTTTGGCGAGTGGCCGAGCTACGGGGGCGACCCCGGCGCCACCAAGTACTCGGCGCTCGCCGGCATCGATCGCGACAATGTCCGCCTGCTCACCAAGGCGTGGGAGTGGCGCACCGGAGAGCGCGCCGACTCCGCCAGCGGAGCGCACCCCGGGCTGTTCGAGGCGACGCCGCTCATGCTCGGCGATACCCTCTATCTCCCCACCTCCTACAACGCAGTCGTGGCACTCGACGCCTCGACCGGGCGGCCGATCTGGCGCTACGACCCCCACGCCTACGATGCCGGCCAGCCGCCCAACGGGATGGGGTTCGTGCACCGGGGCATCGCCGCCTGGAGTGACGGTCGCGAGCGCCGGATCTTCCTCAACAGCCGCTGGCGGCTCATTGCGCTCGACGCCGCCACCGGGAAGCCGATTCCCTCGTTCGGCAAAGGCGGGGAGATCGACCTCACCAGCGAGCTGATCCGTCCGGTGAACCGGCTGCACTACACCAACACCTCGCCGCCGGTGATCTGGCACGACCTGATCATTCTCGGCAACGGGGTGGCCGATCGCCTGACCTACCGCGGCGACCCTCCCGGCGATGTGCAGGCATTCGAGGTCCGCACCGGCAAGCGAGTGTGGCGATGGAGCCCGATTCCCCAGCGCGGTGAGTTCGGCAACGCGACCTGGGAGGACGGCTCCTGGGCCCGGGTCGGGCACACCAACGTGTGGGCGCCATTCACCGTCGACACCGCGCGCGGGCTGGTCTTTCTCCCGGTCAGCACCCCCGGTAACGATTTCTACGGGGGCGCCCGGAAAGGCGACAACCTCTTCGCGGAATCGGTCGTTTGCCTCGACGCTCGCACCGGGCGCCGGATCTGGCACTTCCAAACGATCCACCACGGGCTCTGGGACTACGACCTGCCGGCCCCTCCGCTCCTCGCCACGGTATGGCGCGGCGGCCGGTCCCGCGATCTCGTTGCCCAGCCGGGCAAGACCGGTTTCCTGTACGTCTTCGACCGACTGACCGGAAAGCCGGTCTGGCCCATCGAAGAGCGGCCGGTCCCGCCCAGCGACGTCCCCGGCGAGCGCGCCTCGCCGACCCAGCCGTTTCCCACCTGGCCCAAGCCCTTCAGCCGGCAAGGGGTGACCGAAGCCGACCTGATCGACTTCACGCCGGAGCTCAAGGCGATGGCTCTGGAGGCGGTGCGGGCACATCGCCTCGGGCCCCTGTTCGCGCCGCCGTCGTTGGCCGGGACGGTGGCACTCCCGGGAGTGATTGGCGGTTCGGGGTGGGGCGGCGGTGCCTTCGATCCGGTCACCGGCATGTTCTACGTCAAGGCCAACGACTCACCCGTGCTCCTCCAGCTCGGGCACCCGAAACCCTCTCCCACCAACGACGCCGAGTACTCCTTTCAGTTCGGCGCCTCGCTCGGCCTCGCCAGCTCGCCGGGGGATCGTGCCGAGCCGGAGGTTGGGGGTACGGTGCCCATCATCAAGCCGCCGTATGGCACCCTCACCGCCATCGACCTCGCGGGCGGGGATCAGCGGTGGCGGGCCACCGTCGGCGACTGGCCCCGAATCCGGAATCATCCGCTGTTCAAGGGCCTGGCTCTGCCGCCGGTCGGTGTGGTCGGCTCGCCGGGGCCGATGGTGACCGGAGGGGGCCTGGTGTTCGTCACCGGTGGCGGGGCCACACTGTACGCCTTCGACAGTTCCACGGGAGCGGTGCTCTGGAGCGCCGACCTCGGAGCCTTCGGGTACTCGGTCCCGATGACCTACCGGACCGGCGCGGGGCGGCAGTTCGTGGTCATCGCCACCGGAGGCGACGGTGAGGACGGCGTGTTGCAGGCGTACTCATTACCTTAGAGGTCCGTTCACCCTTCACCCCCCCCATGCTGACACCAGGAACCAAGGCCCCCGCGTTCGCACTCCCCTCGGACGCGGCCGCCCGCGTCACGCTGGCCGATTTCAAGGGGAAGAAGGTGGTGCTCTATTTCTACCCCAAGGATGACACCGGCGGATGTACGGTCGAGGCCTGTGAGTTCCGTGACAGCTGGGCCGCGGTGAAGCGCGCGGGGGCGGTGGTGCTGGGGGTCTCCCCCGACGGAATCGCGTCGCACGTCAGGTTCAGGCGGAAATTCAATCTTCCCTTCCGGCTGCTGGCCGACCAGGACCACGCGGTGGCGGAGCGGTACGGGGTGTGGGGTGAAAAGTCCATGTTCGGCCGGAAGTATTTCGGGGTTCGCCGCACCACCTTCGTCATCGACGAGAAAGGCCAGATTGCCAAAGTGTTCGGGAATGTGAGGCCCAAGGGTCACGCCGCTCAGGTGCTGGAGGCACTGCGATGAAGGTCCGCGCCGTTCTGACCGTCGTGGTGCTAGCCGGCTGGGCTCCCGGCGCCGCTCGACAAGCTCCGGTCCTGCTGCAGCCGGAGCCTGGAGAGGGTCATCTCCGGAACATCCGCCAGCTCACCTTTAGCGGGAATAACGCGGAGTCCTATTTCTCCCGGTCCGGGAAGCAGCTGATTTTCCAGCGCCAGGAACATGTGGATCAGGGATGTGACCAGGAATACATCATCAATGTGGATGGCACCGGGCTGCGGCGGATTTCGAACGGGCTGGGCCGCACAACCTGCGGCTTCTTCTATGACGGCGACCGCCGGGTGCTCTACTCCTCCACGTTCCAGCACGACCAGGCCTGCCCGGAACGCCCGGATCCGTCGCAGGGATACGTCTGGGCGCTGGGCCATTTCGAGATCTACACCTCGAAGCTGGATGGCTCGGACCTCCGGCAGCTCACCAACAACGGCGCCTACAACGCCGAGTCCACCGTGTCGCCGGACGGGAAGAAGATCATTTTCACCAGCACCCGCGACGGCGACATCGATCTGTACACCATGAATGTGGACGGGAGCGACGTCCGCCGGATCACCCGGCGGATCGGATACGATGGCGGAGCGTTCTTTTCGCCGGATGGAAAACGGATTGTCTGGCGCGCCGGGTATCCGGAGACAGCGAAGGACACCGCCGATTATCAGCGGTTGCTGGCCAACCGCCTGGTGCGGCCCTCGAAGGTCGAGCTCTGGATCGCCAACGCCGACGGGAGCGGGGCGCACCAGATTACCCATCTGGGCGGGGCCAACTTCGCGCCCTATTTCCACCCCGACGGCCGGCGGATCATCTTCTCATCCAACTATCTCGACCCGCGGAGCGGACATTTCGACCTGTTCCTGATCAACGCCGACGGCAGCGGCCTGGAGCGGGTCACCACGCATCCCGACTTCGACGGCTTTCCGATGTGGAGCCCCGACGGCAAGAAACTGGTGTGGGCCAGCAACCGTAATGGGCGGGAGAAGTCCGAGACGGATATGTTTATCGCCGATTGGATCAACTGAGTACTGGAGACGGCATGAAGTCGTTCGCGCGCTGGCTGTGGGACTGGACCAAGTCGATCGCCGTGGCATTGGTGGTCTGGTTTTTTCTCCGCACCTTCCTGATCGAGGCGTTCCGGATTCCGTCCGGGAGCATGGAGAACACCCTCCTGGTCGGGGATTTCCTCTTCGTCAACAAGCTGTTGTACGGCGCGGAGGTTCCGCTCATCCACAAGCGGCTCCCGGCCATCCGGGAGCCGATGCGGGGCGATATCCTGGTGTTCGATTCGGTCGAGGAAGAGGGTCTCAAGGTCGTCAAGCGGCTGATCGGCGTCCCGGGCGACACCCTCTCGATGGAACACTCCCAGCTCTACCGGAACGGCAAACCGGTCAACGAGCCCTGGGTGATCCGGACCGACCCGAACGCGAACGCCGACCCCCTGCAGCGGGAGCAGATGCGCCGCTGGCAAGTGACCCACCTGGTGGCCGGGGTCAACCCGGAGAGCTACCGTCCCGACCTCAACAATTGGGGTCCCATCGTGGTGCCGCGGGATTCGTTCTTCATGATGGGCGACAACCGGGACGGTTCGTACGATGGCCGCTACTGGGGATTCCTGCCCCGGGAAAACGTCCGGGGGCGGCCGCTCCTGGTCTATTACAGCTTCGACGGCAACACATATAAACCGCTGCCGTTCTTCACCAACATCCGGTGGGGCAGGATATTCACCATGCCCCAATAGGCCGGCGGCAGGCCGCAAGCGTTCGTCCCAGCCCGGGGCGGTGATCTGGATCACAGATCGCCGCCCCGAACCGTTTACGGGCATGAGATCTGCTCCTATCTTGGGGCCGGATACCCCTGGGGAGCGACGGATGCGCACAACTCAGTTCTTCGCCGCGCTGGGCGCGATGGTGACGGTCGGGTGCGCCGGCGCCGTGCGTAACCCTGAGGTGACACCCACCGACCTCGCGGCCCTCGAGGCCCGCCAAGCCGGGCATCCCGGGGACGCCGACGTGCTCACCGACGTGGGCGTCGCATTCTATCAGGCCAAGTCCTACGCCCGTGCCCGGGACGTCCTCCTCGCCGCGCTGGCGCTCCGTCCCGATGGCTTCCGCGCGCAGGCCCACCTCGGTCTCTCCTATGAGGGGTTGGGGCGGTTCGACGAGGCGCTCGCCGTCTACCGGCGCGCTCAGGGAATGAAGGCCTCGGGCGCCGAGCGGCGCAGCGTTGAACTGCGGCTCGTCGGCCTCACCCGCGAGCGCCTCGCGGCCGAAGCGCGCCGCGCGGTCGCGGAAGAGCGGACCCTCGCGGCGACACCGCCGGTGCCCAATAGCGTCGCGGTGCTTCCCTGGACCTATCTCGGAACCGATCCGCAGCTCCGGCCGCTGGAACGGGGCCTGGCGCACCTGGTGGTGACCGACCTGTCCAGGGTCTCCCGGCTCACCCTGCTGGAGCGCGAGCGGGTACAGGCGCTGACCGACGAGCTGGCGCTGTCGGGCTCGGCCCGGGTGGAAACCGGCACGGCGGCCCGATCCGGCCGGATGCTCGGGGCCGCGGATGTGGTCCAGGGCGCCATCCGAGAGACCCCGGATGGGGGGCTCCGGCTCGACGCGAATGTGGTGAGCGCGGCGACCGCCGAGGTACGCGCGAGCAGCACCGCGTCCGACCGGCTGGCCCAGCTGTTCACGATGGAGAAGTCCCTGGTATTCGATCTGCTCGAGCGGATGGGAATCCCGCTTACCCCGGCGGAACGCCGCGCTCTGGGAGAGCGCCCTACCGCCGACCTCCAGGCGTTTCTCGCGTTCAGCGGAGGCCTCGAGGCGGAGGACCGGGGAGACTTCGGAGCCGCGACCCGACTGTTCCAGGAGGCCGCGGTCCGGGATCCCTCCTTCCGGGCGGCGCGCGATCGCGCGGCCCGGAGCGCCCACGCGGGACAGGCAACGGGGATGACGCCGGCCCGGTTGTCGCTCCTCGTTGGCGCTCGCGCCGGAGCCAGCGGCACCCGAAGCGCGCAGCTCGCAGCCGCGCTCCAGACCATCGCACCTACCCTGGCGGGCCGGGTGAACCGTTTGCAGAGTCGCCCCACCGGAGTGCGCTCGCGGCTCGCGGAAGCGCTCCGCCAGGATGATCCCAGCCGTCTGACCGCGGTCGGGAAGCCGACGGTCACCATTCCGCGCCCGTGAACCGGCGCGGCCTCCCCCTCCTGGCGGGCAGTATCGCGGCCATCACCATTGCCGGCCGGATGGAAGCGCAGCGGCTGCAGACTCCGGGACAGGCGTTCGCCGGCGTCGAATTTCGCACCCTCACCTTCGACCGGCTCCCCGAAGTGCGGCGGCTGTCCCAGTTCGTGGTTCCGTTCGGGGTAGTCGCCCCGCTCGGGCGGTTGACCATCGACCTCGGCACCGCGTGGGTCTCGACCGGGCTGGAGCGGCCGGACGGGACCCGCCACCCGGTGGATGATTTCACCGATACACAGGCGCGCGCCGCGTATATTTTCGGGCGGGACGCCGTCGTCGCCACGGTCGCGGTCAATCTGCCCACCGGTCCACAGCGGGCCACGCCCAAGGACTACACCGTCATCGGAGCGGTTTCCCCGAGTTTCCTCGGGTTCCCGATCGCGGCCTACGCAAGCGGGTTCTCAGTCACCAGCGGACTCGCCGGGGCCCTTCAGGCGGGGGACTGGAGCCTGGGCCTGGCGGGCAGCATCCGCGTCAGCAGCCGGTTCACCCCGTACGCCGATGCGGTTGGAGCGATCACCTACAAACCGGGACTCGAGGGCCGGGTTCGCGCCGGCGCTGATGGTCTGGTGGGTTCGTCCCGGCTCTCGCTGGGGTTCACCTACAGCACCTTTGGCGATGACCAGTTCGGCCTGAACGGCTCCACCCGGGGTCAATACCGCCCCGGTCCGCGATGGGTGGCCGAAGCCGCGCTGGTCGCTCCGCTGGGGGGTAGTACCCTCAACCTGAGCGCCTTCGATTTTCACCGGACCGCCGGCGACACCACCGGCGTGACCGCCCGCAACCGGGAGAACCTCGCCGCGGGAGAGCTTTCCCTGTCCATCCCACTGACCAATTGGCTTGCCTTCGAGCCGGTCGTGGCCGGACGGGTCTCGAAACCGGAAGTCGGTAGCGGAAGCATCACCGGAGCGGGCGCCGGCTTCCGGCTCAGGCTGGGTGAATCGGTTTGGCTGAGTCCCCAGGCCCGCTACGACCGCGGCTGGATCAAGGACGCCACCGGCGCCCGTACTGATTTTCGGGGCGGCTCGCTTTCAGGGTATGTTCGGGTGTCTTTCTAGCTACTACCTTTGGCCTGCCAGAGTAGCAGCCCTTGCCGGCAATTCGGCCCAGAAATACGTTGCGGCGGGCAAAACCCATCGGACCGAGGGGGATGACGGTGACGGAGCTGGGAGGAACCCAGATCAGCTCGTTGATGGAGGTGCTGCCGGGGATCGCACAGGTCCTCCGCAGCCCCGTGGCAGATGCCATCGTCAACCTGATCCGGGCCGCCTGCCGGGTCCGCGAGTTCGACCTCGCGGACGCCGAGGAGATGCTCAAGTACGCCGTACGCCGGAACCTGATGGGTGCCGAGGAGAGTGAGCGGGTAATGGCGGAGGCCCGGAGTATCGTGCAGCGGCGGGCCGAGCGGGCGGCCGAGCGGGAAAAGCCCAAGAAGCCGATGGTTCGACCCAAGTCGAAGGCAAAGGGGCATGCCAAGGCTCCCCGGAAGGGGAAGCAGACGGGGCGAAAGCCGGTCAGGAAGAAGCGCTAATTCAGCGTTGCGGCCGAGTCGACCCGCCGGACGATCAGTCCGGCTTTTTTCGTTGTGGGGGGCCGAGTCCGTCGAGGAGCGGCCCATCGGTGAGGTTGATGACGGCCTGGAGTGCGCCGTGCGAGGCGCGCTCCACCACCCGCATCATCTGGCCCCGCCGGACCCACAGCCAGCTGCCCTGTACGCCCGGCTGAGACTCGTTCTTGGGAACTCCGAAATCCTCGGTCAATGCCGCGACCCACCCGGTTACCGTGGCCTGGGTCGGGTAGCAGGTGAGGATGATGACGGCGGCGGAATCCTTCACCGCCGACACCAGAATCTCGATCGGCTTGTCCAGGGTCGCGAACGGCATCGAGCCGGTGCACTCGCGCATCCGGGGGTCCGAGGAAGGCTTGCATTCGAGCTTGCCGCCTGAAGCCGCAATGAGGTCCTTCGCGGCGGCGAGGGGGAGGGCCGCGCGGAATCCCGCGAAGCTCAAGGGTGGAAGTTTCTGGGCGGCCGGGGCCACCGCGACGGGAGGGGGAGCGGGCGGGATCGGCATGATGCGGGAAACCTATCAACGAACACCGCCGGCGTGGAAGGGAGGTTGGCTCTCCCGACCGGCGCCGGCGGCGGATGCAACCCGAGCGGTGGGGCGATCAGACCTTCTTTACGTTCGACGCCTGCAGACCCTTCGGCCCATCCACGATCTCAAACTCCACCGCATCGCCCTCGGCCAGCGAGCGGAAGCCGTCCGCCATGATGGCGGTATGGTGGACGAACACGTCCTTGCCACCATCCTGCGCGATGAACCCGAAGCCCTTCGCGTCGTTGAACCACTTCACCGTACCCTTCGCCATTGCGCCTACCTCTTATGCTGGGAGCCTCGCGGCTCGGGTGAAACCCGGCCATCCCCCACCGGCCATGATTCGGAGAAGGTTCCGCCCGGTACGGCATTTGTCAATACTCGTTCCGGCCCTTAAGCTTCCTGATCATGGCCACCCCCGGCACGCTCACCGTTCGGACCTTCCTCGATCGCACCGAGGGGCTGTCGCATTTGATCCTCCGGGCGGACCAGGCCCCCCGGCTGCTCGCCTTCGATGACGCGGCCGGTTGCCCGGTGGAGACCGCGCTGGCCGCGCTCGAATGGACCGCCGCGGTGGGGATCCTGCCCGATGACGACGTGCTGCATGCGGCACGACTTACCAGCGAGACCGCGGCGGCGGTGGTCGAGCGGAAGACCCCGGACGGCGGCAGGCAATTCGTCTACCTCGGGCCCCGTCTCGACGCACCGCCGATGGACGTGTTCGAAGGCCGCGTGCTGTTCGATGAGCCCGGAGTGAAAGCGGTGGAGTTCTCCCAGCGGGCCCACGCCCTCGCCCATTTCCTCCGTGCGACCTCAGGGAATGGCGCGCTCATGGCGCTGCTCGGGCGCCGCGCACCGGAAGTTCGTCACCTGCGCCGGTGGTTCCGGCCGATCGTGCAGGCGCTCGGAGAGGAGCATCTGCTGATCGGCGGCTGGTTCGCGGCGAGCTCCGCCGGGGCACTGTTCGGCGGCATGGAACCGGAGCCGACGTACCGATACATCGAGGTGGGGCTGGAGAGCTAGGATCAAGGGGCTGGGGGCCAGGGGCTGCGAGCTTGGGGCGATGAGCCCATTTTTTCTTGCCCACCCTCGGAACGACGCGCCCCAGTAAGTCGATCCTGGCCTCTTGTCCCTCGTCCCTAGCCCCCTACTCCCTCCTCACCATGCACCCACTCGCGTGTGTTGATGTGGATACACATTTCCACAGCCTGTGTTGGAGCCGTGTTGTTCGCTGCCACGACACTACTTGGGTCTCCACAACGAACCCACTCGGACGAGGCGTAAACCGAAGAAAATCAGGCACTTGCGCGATTTTGCATTGACCCTATTTTGGTAATGCGCCGCCGTAGTGGCTTCTCACAGGAGCTGCTTGAAGGCGGCGACAGTTCGGGAGATTCGGCAGGGGAGATGATTGGGGCGCTCGCTCGTCCCAAACATCGATGAGCCTGGTGATCACTCGGCCCGAACAGGTGGGGCCAGTCGCGTGTTCCACCCGCTCCGACGTGGCGCCTCGGAGTGCAGTGCGAAGGGTCGGTCCGCGACCCGATCCGACTCGCAGCGCTTGCGTGGACGAACCAGGTGGGACGGCCATCCGGCCTGGGGATCAGC
>JBGPEJ010000115.1:0-9528 GCA_041482775.1 Gemmatimonadota bacterium
ACGTTTGGCATCTATCGGATCGTCCCGGGGCTCGGGGGCGGCAAGTCGGATTCCCTCGTTGCACACGAATCGCTCGCCTATACCGGGACGCCCCTCGCGGATGGAAAGACGCTGGTCCTGGACGGCACCGACATGAACGGCGCATCCGGGGGCGACGTCGCCCTCATCCACGTCGGAGCCCCGAAACCGATCGAGCTGCTCTTCGCCACCCCCTTCAACGAGGCGTATGCGGTGCCGTCGCCCGACGGCAAGTGGATCGCATTCACGTCCGATCAGACGGGACACCAGGAGGTCTATGTGCACCCCCTCTCGAAGGAGGGGACGCTGACCCAGATTTCCCTCGATGGGGGCAGCGAGCCGGTGTGGGACCACAGCGGGCGGGAGCTCTTCTATCGGCGGCCGAACGGGGGGAAGGTGGACTTGGTTGCCGCAGAGTTGAAGCTCGGCGCGGAGGTGCAGGTGCTCAAGCGCACTACGCTCTTCGATGCGTCGGACTACGAACCGGCCCAGCCCCACGCCAACTACGACGTGTCCTCCGACGGACGGACCTTCGCAATGCTCAAGCGGAGCCCGTCATCCCACCTGGTGGTCATCCAGCATGTGGCGGAGCTGGTGCGCCGGGGCCAGCCGGCGGGGAAGCGCTGACGCCTGGCCTACCCCGGCATTCCCTGCGCCACCCGGGCGGCGATGAGGGCCCGGTTTCGCATCAGCAGGATCAGCAGCATCCCGGCCACGAAGCCTCCGGCGTGCGCGAGCGTTGCCACCCCGCCCGATTCCCGCGCCAGCATCGGCATGCTCTGGAGCATCTGCAGCAGGAACCAGTACCCCAGCATCATGTAGGCGGGCACCTGGATGGTGGTCACGAAGACGAACAGAAACACCAGCATGTGGACCCGGACCCGGGGGTACAGCACGATGTAGGCCCCCATGACGCCGCTGATTGCCCCGGAGGCGCCCACCATCGGAACCGGGCTTTCGGGGTTCGCAATCGCCTGGGTCCCCGCCGCCACGATCCCGCACAACAAGTAGAACAGGAGGAACCGTACTTTCCCGGTGGAATCCTCCACGTTGTTCCCGAACACCCAGAGGAACCACATGTTGCCGAGCAGGTGAATCCAGCCGCCGTGCATGAACATCGAGGTGAGGACTGTGGCCCAGGCAGGGAAGTCCCCGATCCGGCACGCCAGGTCGGGGCCGAGCTGCACAACGGAGTTGGGCCCGATAGATCCGAGCAGATGCCCGGGGATCAGCCCCAGCCGGCACACCGAGGACTCCAGCATCGGCGCGCTTCCGGCGCCCTGCAGCACCAGCCAGGCCAGGACGTTGGCCGCGATGATTGCCACTGTGACGACCGGGGTCGACAGGGTGGGGTTGTCGTCCTTGTAGGGGAACATGCCGGAATATATCGACCGGTCGAGCCGCGCTGCTGCTCTGGCGGAGCGGGGGTCCGGGCGGCATCTTTCGCCGACGGTTTCCGGCCCTCTCGCCCCCAGAACATGCTCGATCGAAGCGCGGCACGGTACTGGATTTCGCTCGCCCTCGCGGTGAGCCCGGGGATCGGGCTCGCTGCGCAGGCCCCTCCGCAGAATAGCCCAGCCCAGACCTCCGTCGGCGAGTACACCCGTTACGAGCTGCTCGCACCGGGCAGCGCCAAGTTCCGGATCCTCTACGAGGTCTGGGCCACGACGCCGGGCGCCCGCTACTACTTCAACCCGATCCGGAAGGGCAGCGAAGCGAGCGACGAGGCGGTGTTCGACCGCGCCAGCGGCGCGCCGCTCCGGTTCGCGGTGGTGGACGGCGCCACCGCGCGCGAGTCGGGTCTCGCCCGCGCCGATACCGGGAGCCGCTACATCCGGGTCGAGCTGCCCCGTCCGGTCCCCAAGGACGGCGAAGTCCGGCTGCTCATCGCCAAGACCTATCAGGACCCGAAGAGCTACTACGAGGAGGGCGGCGACATCGTGTTCGCCCGATCCCTCGGCATCAAGCGAAACGCGGTGGTCCTCCCCGCGGGGTACGAGCTCATCGGCTGCAACGTCCCCTCCCAGGTCTTGACCGAGGCGGACGGCAGAACGCTGATCAGCTTCATCAACGCCGGCCCCGACGCGGCCTCCCTGATTGTCCGGGCGCGGCGGATCCGATGAGGGCCTCACTGGGCGCATTGATCGCCCTTGCGGCGGCGCTCCCCCTTAGGGCGCAGCAACCCGCCGCCGCAGCCCGCGGTTCCGCGGCGCTCGCCTCCCGCCTTGCCGAGCGGGCCCTCCAGACGCGGGAGATCGTGTACTTCCTCCGCCAACCGGAGACCCACGCCTTCGATCTCTACCACGATTTCACCGAGACGGCGGAGGGCGCCGACAAGTACCTCAACGTCGTCCGGGCCGGGAGCACCGTCTCCAACCCGTCCGCGTACGTCCTGGACACCGGGGAGAAGCTCACCACCCGCTTCCTCCGCGGCGACCAGATAACCAAGGCTGGCCTCGACATCGGCGAGCCGGTCACCCCGGCGAGCGAGACGGTGATCATTCCGTTTCCGCCCGTGAAGAAGGGCCAGTCCCTCCGTCTCCGCATCTCGGAGACCTACACCGATTCCGCTCGCTACCGCCTCGAGGGGGACGAGCTGATCTGGGACCGCAGCTTCGGCCGCCCGGCCAACGCCGTCGTCCTCCCGGCCGGATGGTACCTGACCCACAGCGCCGTCCCCGCAACCATTTCGCTGACCGACGACGGCCGGGTGCGGCTCGATTTCGTCAATCCCCGGCTGGATGAGATCTCGGTGCTGATCGTGGCGAAGCGGCGGCCGTCAGGGGGTCGCTGATCCTGCCACCCCCGCGGTCCATGGCCACACTATCGGCCGCGAGGGCGGTGACGACCGAGCCCGAGCTCCGCCGCGCCATCGGTCTCCCCCACGCCACCGCCCTGGTGGTCGGCACGATCATCGGGGCTTCAATTTTCGTGCAGCCCTCCGAGGTCACCGCGCGGGTCCCCTCGGTGGCCGGGGTTCTCGGGGTGTGGGCGCTGGCCGGCGGGCTGACGCTGATCGGCGCCCTGGTCTGCGCCGAGCTCGCGTCCAGCTTCTCCCGCACCGGGGGCGTCTATGTCTATCTGTGTGAAGCCTTCGGGCCCTGGCTCGGATTCCTCTGGGGCTGGGCGATGTTCTGGAGCATGCACTCCGGCATCATCGCGGCGATCGCGGTGGTGTTTGCCCGCTACGCCGGCTATCTCGTGCCCCTGGGCCCCGGCGGGACCAAGGCCGTCGCGATCGGAGTGATCCTCCTGCTGTCGGCGATCAACTACGCCGGCGTGAAGCAGGGAAGCCGGCTGCAGGCCGTCTTCACCGGCGGGAAGCTCCTGGCCGTGCTGCTGATCGTGGCGGCGGGCTTTGCGCTGGGCGGCAGGGTCCCCGGGCATTTCGTCGGTGCCGCGGCGGCCCGGCCGCCGGTCCCGGGAGATTTCCTGACCGGGTTGATCGCCGGGTTGTTCGCCTTCGGCGGCTGGCACATGGTGACCTACGCTTCGGATGAGACCGTCGATCCCAGGACCACCATACCCCGCGCGCTGGCCATCGGCACGATCGTCGTGACGCTGGCGTATCTGGCGATGAACACCGTGTACCTGTACGTGCTTCCCCTCGACCGGGTGGCCACCTCCACCCGGGTCGCGGCCGACCTGGCCGATGCTCTTTGGGGATCCGCCGGCGGAAGCGCCATCTCCGCCATCGTGATGTTCTCCACCTTCGGCGCGCTGGCGGGAATCATCCTGACGGGCCCCCGGGTGTACCTCGCGATGGCGCGGGACGGCCTCCTCTTCCGCTGGGCCGGCGCCATTCACCCCCGCTTCCAGACGCCGCACCGGGCCATTGCGCTCCAGGCCGTGTGGGCCTCGGTCCTGGTGGCGACCGGAACCTTTCGCGCCCTCTTTACCCGGGTGGTCTACACCGAGTGGATCTTTTTCGGGCTGATGACCATCGGTCTCTTCCTGGTGCGCCGACGGCCGGATGTAACGCGCCGGTACTCCGTTTGGGGCTACCCGGTGCTCCCGGTGATCTTCGCGCTGATGGCCTTCGCGGTGGTGGTCAATCAGGTGGTGGTCAGTCCTTCAGAAACGCTTGCGGGGCTCGGCCTCGTGCTGGCGGGACTCCCGGTCTACTACCTTTGGGCCAGGAAGGGTCTCGCGCCGGAAGTTGCTCCATGACGATCATCGACGTCCACAATCACTATTACCCGCCCGCATTCCTCAACGCGCTCCGCACCGGCTCCAGCGCGCTCACGGTGAAGGACGATGCCGACGGCAACCCGGTGCTCTATTCGCCGGGTGACGCCAATGTCGCCGTGAAGGGTCATCGGGATATCGCCTACCGCGAGCAGGTGCTCGATCAGGAGGGGATCGACCGGCAGCTCATTTCCCTTACCTGCCCGGGCACCCTGCTCGAGCTTCCCGCCCGCTCGGCCATGCTGGCGGCCCTGGTCAACGACGCACTGGCCGAGGTGATGGCCACCCGCGGCAAGCGATTCACCGCGCTGGCCACCCTGCCGCTCAACAACGTCAAGGCGTCGGTGACGGAATTCGAGCGGGTGAGGACCCTCGGCTTCAAGGGATGCATGGTGTTCGGCAACGTGAACGGCACCGCGCTGGCGCACCCGGGCCTCTGGCCCCTCTGGGAGCGGGCCAGCGATGCCGGCGCGGTGATGTACATCCACCCGACCTTTCCGCTCGGGGTCGAGGCCATGGAAACCTACTGGCTGATGCCGCTGGTCGGATTCCTGTTCGATACCACCCTCGCCGCGGCGCACCTCGTGTTCAGCGGCGTGGTGGAGCGGTTTCCCGGCATCAAGTGGGTGCTCGGCCATCTCGGCGGCACCATTCCGTACCTGGTGGAGCGGCTGGACCGGGGGTACCAGGCATTCGCGGAGTGCCGCAAGGACTTGAAGTGCCCGCCGAGCGAGCACCTGAAGCGATTTTACTACGACACCGTCAACTTCGATCCCAACGCGATCCGGCTGGCCATCGCATTCGCCGGCGTGGACCAGATCCTGGCTGGAAGCGATTACCCCCATCAGATCGGGAGCATTCCACGAATGCTCTCGAGTATCCGGTCACTCGAGCTGGCCCCGGCCGACGAGGCCAAGATCCTGGGCGGCAATGCCGCCCGGCTCCTGCTATGACCGGGCTCGGCGTCCCGGAGCTGGCCGGCCTCGCCAACTACGCGGAGGCCGCCCGGATCGGCTATTCGGTCGAGGAAAATGTCCGCCGCCTCCTCCTCTATCAGTGGACCGAGCGGGGGATCATGACGACGCTGCTGTCGCACCTGACGGCCGAACCGGTGTGGGAGGTCAAGTGTGGCTACGCGTTGCATCAGTGGCAGGCCGCCGAGCACGTCGACGCGCTCCGCCGCCGCATCGGGGAGATGCGGCACCCCGTCCCCGCCCTCGACATCGCGCCCGATCCCGGTCTGGAAGCCCTTCTGCAGGAAGCGCTTCGCTCCATTGACGGGGTCGAGCTGCTCGCCGGCGCGTACGGCGTGGCGGTCGGGGCGCTGGCCACGGCGTACCGCCAACACCTGGCGGAGAGCAATCCGCTGGTCGATCAGCCGACTCGGCGGATTGTCCGCGCGGCACTGACCGACCTCGAGGAGGCGCTGGCGTGGAGCGCCGCGGCGCTCGAGGCGCTGACCCGAAACGATGCCGGCGCCCGGGAGCGCGCCACCGCGTGGCAGCGGCACCTGACTTCCTATCTCGATGCGGCGGGCGGAATTGCCGGGCCGGCGCGGCAGGGCTCAGGCGGGGAACTGCCCGCGCCCCGGAGCGCCCTGCCGTTCGTTCCCGACTTTCATCCCCGGCGCGACGGCAGGTTCACCGGGCAGTACAATTTCGAATTTCCGCCGCACGTGATCTACAACGATTCCCGGGTGCCTGCCGACGAACGGAACCTTGCCCTCCTCGCCAAGCGCACGCTGGAAATGGACGTCCCGGAGATGATGGCGTCCATCCTGGTCGAACGACCCGAGCAGCCGTGGGAGTTCCACCTCGACTACTCGCGGCAACTCTGGGATGAGGCTCGGCACGCAATGATGGGGAGCGTGGCCCTGGAGGCTCGCGGGGTGGAGTGGACCGGGATTCCCCTCAACGTCGGCTTCGCGCTCCGGCTCAACCTGCACGCCGATCCGCTGGAGCGGCAGACGCTGCTCTACGCCATCGAGCAGTCGCTGATGCCGGCGGAGACCGGGAAGCGCTTCGAGTATCAGACCGCGGTCGACGCGGGGGACGCTCTTTCCGCCCACTTCCATGATTACGACTGGGCCGACGAGGTGCTCCACGCGCAGATCGGGCGGCGCTGGCTCAGGCGCGAAGGATTGACCGCCGAGGCGGCCACCGAGCGCGGAGACCAAATTCATCGGCGCACCTGGGCGGCGCTCGACCAGTACAAGCACCTCGACCGGCAAACCGACTGGTGGGACGCCCTGGTGCGGCGGGTCCTGGGCCGCCCCAGCGCACTCAAGCCCGAGGAGCGCGGCGAGCTCCGGATCATCGCGGAATAGGTGGACATGCCGCCCCGGCGTTTCACCTTCCATCTGATTCCCCACACCCATTGGGACCGGGAGTGGTACCTGACCCGGGCCGCCTTTCAGGCGCGCTTGGTCCCGGTGCTCGATGCGGTTCTCGACCAACTGGGGCAGGATCGCCGCGCGCGCTTCGTGCTCGACGGACAGACGGTGCTGCTGGAGGATTACCTCGAGGTCCGCCCCGAAAACGAGGCGCGAATCCTGGAGCCGGTCCGGAGCCGGGCCCTCGAGATCGGCCCCTGGTACGTTCTCTCCGACCTGCTGATTCCCTGCGCGCAGTCGCTGCTTCGCAATCTCAGGGAGGGCACCGGAGATGCGTCCCGGTTCGGGAATCGCCTCGACGTGCTCTACAGCCCCGACGCGTTCGGTCATCCGGCGGCGCTGCCAGCCCTCGCTTCGCGATTCGGAATCAGATATGCGGTGGTGCGGCGCGGGCTGGGGCGGCCCCTCGGTACGGACCACGACCTCTACCGCTGGGAAGCGCCCGGAGGGGAGAGTGTCCTGGTCTATCATCTGCCCGCAGGGGGGTACGACTTGGCGATAGACCTTGCGGATCCCGGGGCGGATCTCGCGCGTCGCTGGGCGCCGCTTCGCAAGGCGCTGGTTGCCCGAGCGGTTACCGACCAGATCGCGGTATTTCTCGGGGCGGATCACCACCCGATGGTCGAAGGGGTGGCGCGGTTCCGCGCCCGGCTCCAGGCACTCGAGAGGAATCACACGGTGCGGGTGAGCGGCCTCGCCGAATTCTTTCGCGCGGTGGCGCGGGCCCGCCCGGAGGCCCCGCTCATCCGCGGTGAGCTTCGCCGCATCGACGGGCACGCCTGGGTGCTGCAGGGCACCCACTCGACCCGGGCACGCATGAAGCGACGGCACTCCCGCGTGGAGCTCCTGCTCTCCGGCATCGCGGCGCCGCTCGCGACACTGGTGCAGAATGCCGGCGGGAAGGATCGCGCCGGACTGGTCCGACTGGCGTGGCGCACGCTGTTGCAGTGCCAGTTTCACGATACCCTGGCCGGCACCACCAGCGATGCGGTGCAGCGGGAGCAGGAGGTGCGGCTCGAGGCCGTCGAGGCACTGTGCGGCGAAATCGCCACCAGAAGTCTCGAGGAAATGATCTATGCCGCGCCCGACCACAAGCGCAAGCACCCCGGCGCCTCTCGCCGGCTGGCGCTGTGGAACCCGTCGGAGCGACCCCGGGCCGGCATCGTCACAGCGGAGGTCCCCTTCTTCGTGAAGGATGTCCTCGTGGGTCCACCTTCCGCGCAGAAGGCTCGCGTGGGGCGCGGGTACCAGCGGTTTGCGCTGGTGACCGCCGCCGGGAACCCCGTCCCGGTACAGGTACTCGGGGTCCGCCGCGGCGAGGTTCGGCGGGACCCGGAGGGACGCTATCCCGACCAGGATGAGGTGGACCGCGTCTTCGTGGCGTTCGAGACGCCGGCGGTGCCGAGGCTGGGAACCCGGGTGCTCACCGCGCGGGTTATGCGGCGCCCGCCGGCCCCGCCGCCTCGGGAGATGATCGTGGGCCACGGCGCTCTCGAGAACCGGTACCTCCGGGTCGGTGTGTCGGGGCTGGGAGAGATCACCCTCGAGCACAAATCGACCGGCGAGCCGTATCCCGGGCTTTCGGTTCTGGAAGATGAGCCCGAGGCGGGGGACACCTACACCCACCGGCGGGGCCGCGGCCGCACCATTCGGGGGGGACAGCCCACCTCGCAGGCAATCCTCACCGCCGGGCCGCTGGTTGGCGCGCTGGAAGTGCGCTGGACCATGCCGTCGGCGGGAAGTGGCTGGATCGGGATCCGGCTGGTGGCCGCGCTCCACGCCGACTCGCCCATTCTTCGGCTGCGGCTCGATCTGGAGAACGCCGCCCTGGATCACCGCCTGCGCGTGAGATTCCCGATCGGGGCGGGTGGGGCGGCGGTGGCCGGCGCTGCCTTCGGCTTCGAGCGACGCAGCGTAGCGGCGCCGGAACGCCGACGCCGGGCCATCGAGCGGGCCGCGGTCGAGGCCCCGGCCCAGCGCTTCGTCGCCGCCGCGAGCCGGCGCCGGGGCCTCGCGATCCTCGCCCCGGGCTTCTTCGAGTACCAATGGACGGCGGCGCAGGAACTGGTGGTGACGCTGATCCGGGCGGTCGGCGAGCTGTCGCGGGCCGGGCTTCCGGAGCGCCCCGGGCACGCGGGCTGGCCGATGCCCGTACCGCTGGCCCAGGAGCCAGGGCCCCACCGCATCGAGCTGGGTTTGATGCCTCTCACCGAACACGAGCTGCGGCGGCCGGCGCGTATCGAGCGGGCCTGGGAGGAGGAGTTTCTCCCCTTGCAGGCGATGGTGTTGGGAACAATGTAGAACGGCGAGTGCTAGCTCCCGCGTTCCTGCACCGCATCCGCCAGCAGGGTGCACCCCACCACTACCAGCACCAGTGCGATGCCCGGCGCGAGCCCCACCCAAGGTGCGTTCACGACCGTGTCCCGTCCGGACGCGATCATCGTGCCCCAGGAGGCAGCCGGCGGCTGCACCCCCAGACCGAGAAACGAGAGGCCGGCCTCCAGCGAAATCGCGTTGCCGACCCCCAGCGTCGCGAGGGCCAGCACCGGCGCCGCCGCGTTGGGGAACGCATGGTGGACAAAGAGGCGGACCCGCCCGGCACCGAGGGCCGTTGCCGCCTGCACGTACGGCCGGGCCAGTTGCGCACGGGACTCGGCATAGACCAGGCGGGCCACCGGCATCCATCCGGTGATACCCAGCACCACCACCACCAGCATCGCGCTGGGCTGCCAGAGCGACGCGAGCAGCAACAACAGCACCACCCGCGGCAATCCCAGAGCAAAGTCGGTCGCGCCGAGCAACAGGGCCGCCACTCCGCGCGGACCCGAGGCCGCGGAAGCCCCCACGGCGATCCCGATCAGCAGCGACACCGCCATCCCGAGCAGGCCCACGGTGAGCGAGACCCGGGCCCCATGCACCAGCCGGGCCCA
>JBGPEJ010000116.1:0-9526 GCA_041482775.1 Gemmatimonadota bacterium
ATGTTGGCGAGGTATCGGAGCGACGTGCCCCCGGTGAGAAAGAGCGCCTCGAGCTGTTCGGCCGCGAGGAGCTGCCGGGCGCGCTCCAGCCGGCCCTGTCGCTCCGCGATGGTGATCGGTTGGGCCCGGCTCTTCATCGAGGTGAGCGCCTGGATGGATGGCGGAACCGGGGCGGCCTGGTGCGGGGCGGCGACGATCACCGCAGTCATCGCGGCGGAGGAAGCTCCGAGGAATTCGCGGCGGGTAGGCATGCCTTATAATACCTCGCCATGCCGCTCCATCGGGTCTGCGTCTTTTGCGGGTCGAGCCCCGGCGGCCGGCCCGAATACGCCGAAGCGGCCGCGGCGGTGGGACGGCTGCTGGCGGGCAACGGCATCGGGCTGGTATACGGCGGGGCGTCCATCGGCCTCATGGGCACGCTGGCGGACGCGGCCATCGCGGCGGGCGGCCGGGTGACCGGCGTGATGCCCGCGGCCCTCCAGGCACAGGAGATCGCCCACCCGGGGCTCACCGAGCTCCACGTGGTGGAGTCGATGCACGAGCGCAAGGCGATGATGGCCGATCTTTCCGACGGATTCCTCGCGCTGCCCGGCGGGCTCGGCACGCTGGAAGAGCTCTTCGAGATCTGGACCTGGGGCCACCTCGGCTATCATCAGAAGCCCTGCGGGCTCCTGAACATCGCCGACTACTACACCTCCCTGCTCAAATTCGTGGACGACATGGTGGTGGAGAAATTCGTACGGGAAACCCAACGGGGGATGCTCATCGTGGACCGCGACCCCGAGACGCTGCTGCGCGCCATGGCGGATTTCCGTCCACCCGAAACCCGGCGGCTCCACGCCCGCGACGAGCCGTAAGGAGCACCCCGTGATCGCGCTGCTGCTGGCCCTGACGGTGGCCCAGGCCCCGAGCGAGACCTACCGCGCGCTGTTCCTGCGCGCCGCACCCGGCCGTCTGGTCGAGCTGATCGACCTGCTCAAGTCCCGGCGGGCCGGCGCCGAGGCCGCCGGCGAGGCCCGGCCACTGTTGCTGCGGCACGCGCAGGGCGACCAATGGGACCTGGTGCTGCTGCAGCCGGTCGGGTCCCTGGCGCGATACTTTGCGCAGGACCGCAGCACCACCGACCCGGCCTGGGACACGCTGGTGGCGTGGCAGGAGGAGCTGTTCACCGCGGGTCCGCCGCTCGAGACGTTTCGCTCGGCGAGCGCGGGAGCGGGGTACTTCCATCTGGAAATCTTCCAGAGCCTGGCGGGGAAACGGGACTCGCTGCTCGCGGAACGCAGGATGGAGAACGCGTTTCTGGCCGCGGTGGGCCAGCCCACCAATCTGATCTTCACCCGGGTTTCCGGCGCGTCGTGGGATCAGTTCACGCTGGCCTTCTACCGCGACCTCCAGCACTACGCCGAGCCCTCCAAGGTGGGCGCGGAGCGGGAAGAAGCCGCGGCGCGCGCGGCGGGGTTCGATTCCCGCGCCGCGATCGGGCCCTACCTTCGCCGCTTCATCAACGGTCATCACGACACCCTCGGTTCGATCATTCCATGAACACCTTCGAAATCGTGGCCGCGTTGTTCGGGGTCACCAGCGTCTTTCTGAGCACGCGCCAGAATGTCTGGAGCTGGCCCACCTCGCTGTTCAACGTGTCGATGTACGCGGTGTATTTCTTCAACCAGAAGCTCTACGCGCTGATGGCGCTGCAGGGATTCTTCTTCGCCATCTCGGTGTACGGCTGGTACGAGTGGCTGTTCGGGGGCGCCCAGAAAACCCAGCTCAAGGTGTCGCGAACGCCCCCCAAGCTGGGCCTGGCGCTCGCGGCGATCGTCCTGGTGGCCTGGGCGGGGATCTGGCTGGTGCTCAAGTATTACACCCAGGACCCCGCGCCGGTGCTCGACGCGATGTTCTTCGCGGTGAGCCTGGTGGCGCAGTACATGATGGCCCGGAAGTTCTTCGAGTGCTGGCCGATCTGGGTGGCCATCAACTGCGTTTCGGTTCCGTTCTTCTTCTTCCAGCACGCCTACCCGACGATGGTGCAGTACGCCGTATTCCTTGTCCTCGCGATTTCGGGGTGGAGACATTGGAAGGCGTCCCTCTCCGCGTCGTCCTGACCGGGTCGGAATCGACCGGCAAGACCGCGCTCACCGCCGACCTCTCCCGGCACTACGGGGTGCTCTGGGTGCCGGAGTACGTGCGGGGCTATGCCGAGTGGAAACGGGCGCCGCTCGACGCGAGCGACGTGGAGCAGATCGCGCTGGGGCAGATCGCCGCGCAGGACGCGGCGCTGGCGCGGGGGGGAGACCTCCTCCTGCTCGATACCGACCTGCTCAGCACGGTGGTGTACGCCGAGCACTACTACGGCGATTGCCCGGAGTGGATCCGCGCGGCGGCGGTGGCGCGCCGGGCCGAGCTCTATCTGCTCTGCGGGATCGACGTGCCGTGGACCGCGGATTCCCAGCGCGACCGTCCGCTCCAGCGGCTCAAGCTGCAGCAGCTGTTCCGGGAAGCGCTGGTGGCGCGGCGGCTTCCCTTCGCGGAGGTCCGGGGTGGATGGCGGGAGCGTTTTCTGGCGGCGCGGGGGGAAATCGACGCGCTGGCGGCCCGGGATCAGCCCCGCCGGCGCGACGACCAGAAGAAATAGACCGGCACGCTGACCGCCAGGAGCAGCGCACCCCGGAGTGCGTTGGACGGATTCGAGCGAATCGAGCCGATCACCACGTACACCGCGGCCAGGATGAACACGATCATCGTCCAGGGATACCCGGGGAGCCGGAATCCGGTGGACGGCGCGGCTCCGCGCTCGCGGCGCCGGAAGACCACCAGGGTGGCCGCCGTGGAGCCGAAGAAGATCCAGTCCGCGAAGGTCACGTAGTCCAGCAACTGCCCGTATTTCTTGGTGAGCAGCAGGAGGCAGGTCCAGACACCCTGGAACAGAATCGCCGCGCCAGGGGTCCGGTACCGCGGGTGCAGCCGCGCGAAGGACTGGAAGAACAGGCCGTCGGCCGCCATGGCCTGATACACCCGGGGCGACACCATGATCACCAGAACCAGCCAACCGAAGGTCGAGGCGATGATCCCCACGCTGATCAGGGTTCCCCCCAGCGGCCCCAGGACCGCCCGCATCGTATCGGCGGCGGGCGCCGTGCTGGCGCCCAGGCCGGCGACGCCCAGCACCCGGAGGTACGCGACGTTGGCGAGCAGATAGACCACCACGACCCCGATGACGCCGAGCACCAGCGCCCGCGGCAGGTTCCGCTCCGGCTCGATCAACTCCTCGGCGATGAAATTGGTCTGCTGCCATCCCCCGTACGCGAAGAGCACCGGCACGAAGGCGGTGGCCAGGGCCAGGGCAATTTCCCCGAATCCGGTGGGCGGCCGGAGCCCCGCCGCGGCGGGGAGGGGCGCTGCCCCCGCGGCGGGTAGTACCAGCCCCGCGACGATCAGCACTGCCAGGGCGGCGAGTTTGAGGATCGTGAAGAGGTTGTTGTTCCAGGCCGCCGGGCGCACGCCCACGTAATTGATGGCGGTGATGACCACGATCGCGCCGACGGCGATCGGCACCGCGGCGCTCTCGCCCAGGCCGAACAGGGCCACGGTGTAGTTCGCGAAGGTGAACGCCACCGCCGCGATGGCACCGGTGGCGATCATCAGCAGCAACGCCCAGGCGTAGAGGAAGGCGGGGAGCGGCCCGAAGGCCTCGCGCAGGTAGGCGTAGCCGCCGCCCACTCGGGGCAGCCGGGCGGCGAGCTCTCCGAACACGAAGGCACCGAGCAGGGCCACGACCCCGCCCGCGATCCAGGCGGCCAGGGTGAGCGGCGCGGTTCCCACCCGCGCCGCGACGATGGCCGGATTGAGGAAGATGCCCGAGCCGATGATCCCCCCGATGACGGCCATGGTGGCGCTGAAGAGGCCGAGTCGGCGCGCGTAGGAAACCGGGGCGGACATCCGGCAAAGCTAACGCGTCCCGCGGGTGAGGGTTAGAATTGATCGGTCTCCGGCCGCGGTAGACCGCGATGGGCTTCCGCAAATTCACCGATCGGGAAAAGCGGCAATGGGAAGTGCGTCCGGCCGGCCGCTCGGAGTGGGAATTCGCTCCCACCGGCGAGAATGTCGAGCGCGCCAGAACAGTCCCATCCCAGGGCTATGAGAAGGATCCCTACGAGCTGAGCCAGGAGGAGCTGCAACGGCTGCTCGACCAGAGTGCCGCCCCACCAGCCCGGTCGCTCAAGTCCCCCTTCAACGACTGACGAGCCCAGGAAGCCCCATGAACCAGCGTCGAACCGCGCGGGGCATCGCGTTCCTGCTCCTGGCGCCCGGACTGGCCGTCGGGCAAGCGAAGCCGGTAGTGCACCGGCTGCCGGCCACGCCGGAGACCGTCGCCTACGGCTACTACTCCGCCGCCGCGAAACCGGTGTTGCGCATCGCCTCGGGCGACATTGTGGAGGTGGAGACCCTGCTCACCAATACGCCGGACCGTCTGGTGGCGGCCGGGGTTCCCCCGGGGGACATCGAAGCGTCGCTCCGGGCGGTCGTCACCCAGGTGACCGACAAGGGCCCCGGCGGGCACATCCTCACCGGCCCGGTGTACGTCGAAGGCGCCGAGCCGGGTGATGTGCTCGAGGTCCGGATCCTGGCGGTGACCCTGGCGATTTCCTACGGATACAACGGGTGCAGCGGCTTTCTCCGAGAGGCGTGCGGCGACCCGCGCACCCGGATCATCCAGCTCGACCGGAAGAAGATGACCGCCGACCTGGGCAACGGGATCGTGGTGCCGCTGCATCCGTTCTTCGGCAGCATGGGGGTAGCACCGCCGCCCGATTCGGGCCGGGTGAGCAGCAACCCGCCCGGGATCCACGCCGGCAACCTCGATAACAAGGAGCTGGTGGCGGGCACCACGCTGTTCATTCCGGTGCACGCCGCCGGCGCGCTCTTCGAGATCGGGGATGGCCACGCCGCCCAGGGTGACGGCGAGGTGGACCAGACCGCCATCGAGACGTCGCTTCGGGGCCGGCTCCAGCTCGTGGTGCGGAAGGACATGAAGCTGAGCTGGCCGCGGGGCGAAACGCCGACCCACATCATTACCATGGGCACCGACACCAGCCTGACCGTGGCGACCAGGATCGCGGTGCGGGAGATGATCGCGTACCTGATGGAAGCCAAGGCGCTTCCGCAGGTGGAGGCCTACCGGCTGGCGAGCATCGCGGCGGATCTGCGCATTACCCAGCTGGTCGACGGCCGGGTGGGGGTGCACATGATGATTCCAAAGGCCATCCTGGGCTTGAACCGGTAGAGGGCGGCGGCGGATGGACCGAAACATCCGGGAGAGTCGGCTGGCCGGGGGCTACCGCGGCGTTCCCGGCCGGGCACACATCGTCCCACCCGGGAGGTGAGGCATGGAGCTTCGATGGCTGATCCGGCCCCGCGGGGGGGGGCTCGCTGCCCTGGCCGCCCTGGTCTCGGTTCCGGTCGGCGTCTTCCGCGCGCCCGCCCCGGCGCAAGCCCCGGCGGGCTATCCCGCACCGGTGGAGGGCGATTTCACGCTGCGGGATTTTCGCTTCGGCACCGGGGAGGTGCTGCCGGAGCTCCGGCTCCACTACAGCACGATCGGCCTGCCCCGCACCGATGCGAGCGGCCGGGTCAGCAATGCGGTGCTCATCCTGCACGGCACCGGGGGTACGGGCCGGGGGTTTCTGTCGCCCGGCTTTGCCGGCCAGCTGTTCGGGCCGGGGCAGCTGCTCGACGCCGCCCGATATTTCATCATTCTTCCGGACGGCATCGGCCACGGAAGGTCGAGCAAGCCGAGCGACGGGCTTCGGATGCAGTTTCCGAAATACACCTACGACGACATGGTCCAGGCGCAGTATCGGCTGGTGACCGAATGCCTCAAGGTGAATCACCTGCGCCTGGTGCTGGGCACCTCCATGGGCGCCATGCATACCTGGGTATGGGGCTACAGCCATCCCGACTTCATGGACGCGCTGATGCCGCTCGCCAGCAACCCGGTGGAAATCGCCGGCCGCAACCGGATGATGCGGCAGATGATCATCGATGCCATCGAGAACGATCCGGAGTGGATGCACGGCGGCTACACCACCCAGCCCCGCGGCGTGGTGGACGCGGTGCACGTGCTGCTCCTGATGACCAGCATCCCGCTGCAATGGCAGAAGGACGCGCCCACCCGGCGCGCCGCCGATTCGATGCTCAAGGTCAGGGTGGCGCGGTCGGCAGCGGCGCAGGACGCCAACGACATGATCTACCAGTTCGACGCCTCCCGGGACTACAACCCGGCGCCGCATCTGAGCCAGATCAAGGCGCCGCTCTTCGCCATCAACTCGGCCGACGATCAGGTCAACCCGCCCGAGCTCGGCATCATGGAGCGGGAAATCACCAAGGTGCCGCGGGGCCGCTTCATCCTGATCCCCATCAGCGATCAGACCCGGGGGCACGGCACCCATTCACTGCCGGCGGTCTGGGGCGGGTATCTCGCCGATCTGCTGAAGGCGTCGGAGCCTCCGGGTCACTGACTTGGCCCGGCGGCGGTAGATTGGTTTCGTTCCCTCCTTTCGGAGCACCCGTCTCGTGTTCCTGAGCAACCCCAAAGCGCAGATATCGTATGACGTGATCGTCGTCGGTTCCGGTGCCGGCGGCGGGATGGCCGCCTACCAGCTGGCGGTGGCCGGCCTCAAGGTGCTGGTGCTGGAGGCGGGCCGGAACTACGACCCGGTGACCGAGACGCCGATGTTCCAGCTGCCCAAGGATGCGCCGCTCCGGGGCGGGGGAACCCGCCACAAGCCCTTCGGCTTCTACGACGCGACGGTGGATGGCGGGTGGGAGGTGCCGGGCGAGCCCTACACCACGGCGCCGGGGAGCGACTTCCTCTGGTGGCGGGCCCGGATGCTGGGGGGCCGCACCAACCACTGGGGCCGGATTTCGCTGCGGATGGGGCCCTACGACTTCAAACCCAAGACCCGCGACGGCCTGGGCGCCGATTGGCCGCTCAGCTACGAGGATCTGGCGCCCTATTACGACAAGGCCGAGTTGCTGATCGGGGTATACGGGACCAACGAGGGGTTGGAGAACACGCCGGACTCTTCTCCGGGCGTGCTCCTGCCGCCGCCGGCAGCCCGCGCTTCCGAACTCCTGGCCCACAAGGCCTGCGGCCCGCTCGGCATCCCGGTGATTCCGGCGCACCGTGCCGTGCTCACGGTCCGCCAGGATCCGGTGGCAATCCCCCGGAAGCTCCATCCCGACAATCCGCTGGCTCGGCGGGTGCTGGCCGAATCGATCCGGAGCCGGCAGGCCTGCTTCTGGGCCACGGAGTGCGGTCGGGGCTGCTCGATCAAAGCCAACTTCCAGTCCACCACGGTGCTGATTCCCCCCGCGCTGCTCACCGGAAATTGCCACATCGTAACCGATGCGATGGTGCACGAGGTGCTGGTGGACCAGACCGGGCGGGCCTCCGGGGTGAGTTACATCGACAAGCGGACCCGCACCGACCGGCAGGTGAAGGCCCGCCTGGTGGTGCTCGCGGCGAGCGCCTGCGAAACCGCGCGGATCCTCCTGAATTCAAGGAGCAGCCAATTCCCCAACGGGGTGTGCAATGGATCCGGGCTGGTCGGGAAGTACCTGATGGACACCGTGGGGGGAGGCATCTACGGGCAGATTCCGGCCCTCGAGGCGCTCCCGCCCCACAACACCGACGGGGCCGCCGGCATTCACATGTACATGCCCTGGTGGCTGTATCAGCAGCAGGCAGCGGGGAAGATGGATTTTGCCCGCGGCTACCATGTGGAGTTCGGCGGCGAGCGCGGGATGCCGGGCCCGGGAATCTTCGGGGGTCTGGAGAATTTCACCGACGGCGCCTACGGCCAACGGTTCAAGGAAGCTGCACGGCGGTACTACGGCTCGTTCGTCTATTTCGACGGCCGGGGCGAGATGATTCCCAACGAGGACTGCTACTGCGAGCTGGACCCCGACGTCGTGGACCAATGGGGCATCCCGGTGCTGCGTTTCCACTGGAAGTTCTCCGACCATGAAACCCGCCAGGCGGCGCACATGGTGAAGACCTTCTCCGAGATCATCCAGGCGATGGGCGGCAGCGTGGTAGGCCGGCGGGTCGAGACCGACGGATCGAAGGTGATCGCGAAGGGCGGCCAGATCATCCACGAGGTGGGGACCTGCCGGATGGGCACCGACCCGGCCAGCTCGGTGCTCAATCAGTGGTGTCAGTCGTGGGACGTCAAGAACCTGTTCGTAACCGACGGGGCGCCGTTCGTCTCCAACGCCGACAAGAATCCGACCCTCTCGATCCTGGCGTTGGCCTGGCGCACCACGGACCGGATCGTCGATGAGCTCAAGCGGGGGAATCTCTGATGCCCAACCATGGGGAATCCGACGACCGGGCGGTGAGCCGGCGCGACGCACTCAAGGCGGCCGCATCCGTTGCCGCGGGCCTGCCGGTGCTCGAGGCGTTGAGCGCGGCCCCGCTCGCGGCGCAGGGCGCCCCCGCGGCAACGCCCGCCGCGCAATCCGCAGCCCCGGCGCTCCCCGGCGGGCCCCGCGGCACGCCCAGCGACCCCAACCTGCTTCGGCCCAAGGCGGATTGGCCGCGGAAGCTGACTGCGGGAGAGCTCGCGACGCTCGCGGTGCTCTGCGACACCATCATCCCCGCGGACGCGAAGAGCCCGAGTGCCAGCGCCGTCGGGGTTCCGGCCTATATCAACGAGTACGTCAGCGCGCCCTACGACGGGCAGCAGCGCGACCTGGTGCGGGTGCGCGGCGGGCTCGCGTGGCTGAATAATGAGAGCGAGAAGCGCTTCGGACGGACCTTCGGACGACTGCGTCGGGCGGAGCGGGAGCAGATCTGCGACGATATCTGCTACCTGCCCAAGGCCAAGCCGGAGTTTCGCGCCGCGGCCCGGTTCTTCGACCTGGTGCGGGACCTCTCGGCGACCGGTTTCTACACGACGCGGGAAGGGATGCAGGATCTGGAATACATCGGCAACGTGGCGATGCCGGAGTTCAAGCCCCCGCCGAAGGAGGTGCTGCGGAAGCTCGGCCTGCTCTGACCGCCTCGAGGATTCCACGGATCCGGGCCGCCTCGGTCTCCACCCGGCGGTACTCGTCCAGCTGGTGGCTCTTCCCCATGAACACTCCCTCGCGCCGGAATTGCATCGGGCTGCTTCCGGCGCGGCTCCCCCGAACGTGGATCTCCCGCACGCCGGTTTCCGCCACCACCCGCGATGCGCTGGCCTCGTCGATGCCGCCCCCGGCAAGCACCACGATCCGGCCCGCCGCCTGCGCCACCGCCTGTCGGATCACCGGGATTCCCGCCTCCGCGGTCGCCGCCTGACCCGCGGTCAGCACCCGATCGATTCCCAGGCCGATGATCGCCTCGAGGGCCTCGACGGGGTCGCGGGTGAGATCGAAGGCCCGGTGGAAGGTGACCGCCATCGGGCGCGCGGCGGCCACCAGGCGGCGGGTGCGGTCGAGGTCCACCCGACCGTCGATCTCGAGTGCGCCGAGAACCACGCCG
>JBGPEJ010000117.1:0-9375 GCA_041482775.1 Gemmatimonadota bacterium
ATCGGCGGCGGCATCACCGGCGCCGGGATCGCCCGCGACGCCTCGCTCCGAGGACTGGATGTCGCATTGGTCGAGGCGCAGGACTTCAGCGAAGGGACCAGCTCGCGGTCGAGCCGCCTGATCCACGGCGGGCTCCGCTATCTCGAGCATCGTCACCTGCACCTGGTGCGCGAAGCGCTCCACGAGAGGGGGGTCCTGCTTCGCCTCGCCCCCCACCTCGTCCGGCCCCTCCCCTTCCTGCTCCCCATCTTTCGGGGGGACCGGGTGCCCCGCTGGAAGGCCGCACTCGGCCTGACCCTCTACGACCTGCTCGCCGGGAGGGGTAATGTGCGCCGCCACCAGACGCTCGGCAAGCGAGCCCTGCTGGAACGGGAGCCCCTGCTCCGCGAGCGTGACTTGACAGGCGGCGCCCTCTACTATGACGCCCAGTGCGACGACGCCCGGCTGACGATCGCCGTGGTGCGGGCCGCGGCGGCGCAGGGCGCGCGGGTGGCCAACTACTGCCGGGTGCTGGAACTCCTCCGGGAGAACGGCCGAATGACGGGGGCGCGGCTCCGGGACGAGCTCACCGGCGAGGAAGGCGAGGTCCGGGCTCGACTGGTCGTCAACGCGGCGGGGCCCTGGGCCGACGGGGTTCGGCGAATGGAGGATCCCGGCGCCGTCCCGATCCTGCGGCCCACCAAGGGGAGCCATGTGGTGGTGCCCCAGGCCCGGATCGGAAACCGGCACGCCGTGATTTTCACCAGCCCGCTGGACGGGCGGGTGATGTTCGTGCTCCCCTGGGGCCCATTGACCTACATCGGCACCACCGACACCGATACCACCGAGCCTCCCGACGCGGCAGCGCCGGACGATGCGGATGTGGTGTACCTCCTGCGCTCGGCCAACTCGCTCTTCCCCGGCGCGCGGCTCGGCCCGGAGGACGTGGTAGCGAAGTGGGCCGGGCTCCGGCCCCTCCTCGCCGCAGACCCGGGCGCCCACGCCTCGGCGGTATCGCGGGAGCACCGGATCCTGCGCGGCCCGGCGGGCATGCTCACCATCGCGGGAGGGAAACTCACCACCTTCCGACGCATGGCGGCTCTGGTGGTGGACCGGGCGGTTCGCGAGCTCGGCTGGAGCGGAGCCGAGGGCCGGGCGCGCAGCGAAACCGAGCCACTACCCGGCGGCGAGGCGGTGGTCAGCGAGAGTTTCCGGGCCGAGGGGCTCGAGCTCGGGCTGTCCGACGCAACGGTGGACCACCTGCTCCGGCAGTACGGGGGCGAAATCCCCGCGGTCTACCGCCTCTGCCGTGCCCGAGCCGACCTGGCCCAACCGCTCCACCCGGAGCACCCCTCAATCGGCGCGGAGGTGGTGATCGGCATCCAGCGAGAGTTCGCCCGCACGGCGGATGATGTGCTGGCCCGCCGGATTCGGTTGACCCTCGAGACCCGCGATGGGGGAGAGCAGGCGCGGGCCCGGGTGACCCAGCTCATGACCGCGCCACTGGAGCCGGTGGAACACATGGCGTAAGTCGTTGATTACAAAACCGTTATGCCTTTGGTGCGCCAGTGGTGCCGAATCCCTGCCGTTCCATCCTGCCCCATCCCTTGGACCGGCGCATGAACTCGAATACCCCCCGCAGCCGCCAGATCGCGGTCAGCTGGCGATAACCGAAGTTCTCGGCCACGGCGAGCCAGATGAGTCGATAGAGATCGGAGCGGCGGGGGTAGCGGCGGAAGCCGAGCTCCTCCAGCGCCACCGCGGTGAATGAGAGTGCCAACCCCAATCCGATGGCCACGCTCAGAAACGCCACGGTGTAGAGCCCGGACACCCGATGGAGTGCCAGAGCCAGGAGGAAGCCAAGGTAGCCAAACACCTCGACAATCGGGCTCAGCATCTCGAGAAAGACGAAATAGGGAAAGGCCAGTACCCCCACTCTCCCGTACCTCGGGTTGAAGAGCATGCGACGGTGTCGGGTGAGCGTCTCGATCAGCCCGCGCTGCCAGCGATCGCGTTGCCGGGCCAGCACCTTGGCGCTCGCCGGACATTCGGTCCACGCCACCGGATCGGGTACGAAGCCGATCGAATACGGAATACCCCGCTCCAGGCAGTGGCGGTGGAGGCGCACCACCAGCTCCATGTCCTCGCCGACCGTATCGGTGGAGTAGCCCCCGACCTCGACCACCAGCTCCCGCTTGAACACCCCGAACGCGCCGGAGATGATGAGGGTGGCGCGCAGCTCGTGCCACCCCATCCGGCCCGCGAGAAAAGCCCGCAGGTACTCCAGCACCTGGAAGCGGGGCAGCAGCTCCTTGGGCAACCGCACCTCCACCACCGCGCCCTCATGCACCGTGCAGCCGTTCACGATCCGGATCACGCCCCCCGCCGCGATCGTGCTGGCATCCTCCACGAACGGCCGCACGATCCGGGTCAGCGCCTCGCGCTCGAGCAGGCTGTCGGCGTCCATCGCGCAGAAGAGCGGGGTCCGGCAGTAGTTGAGCCCGGCGTTGAGGGTATCCGCCTTCCCGCCATTCTCCTTGTCAATCACCCACAGCGCCGCGTGGGTCCGGCTGTGGTACACGCCCCGAACCGTCGCGGTCGAAATGTTGCCGGTCTGCAGCCGGTAGGCGGGCTCGAGCTCGAAGGCCTCGCGGAGGCGCTCCAGCGTCGCGTCCTTCGAGCCGTCATTGCAGACCAGCACCTCCAGGTCCCCGTAGCGGAGGGTGAGGAGCGAGCGGGTGGCTTCGACGCAGGTGGCCTCCTCGTTGAACGCCGGGGCGATGAGGGTGATCGGTGGCATCCCGGCACTGCCGAGCAGATCCTCAATGTCGAGGGAGCGCAGCCGGCGGACGTAGCGCCGGAGGGCGCGGAAGGCGAGCAGGCCGGTGATGAAGTACCCGGTGTTGAGTACAACGAAGTATCCGAGGACCAGGAGATTGAAGGCGCCGAGCAGCCGGAGCAGCGCACCGCCGATCATGCCGGCCTCTCTCCGAGCTGCTGGCGCGCCAGATCCGCGCGCGGGGCCCCGGGGCGCCCCAGCGCGGTGAGAGCATCGGTTGCATGCGCGTACCCGAGCGCCTCCGCGGCGCGGAGCGCCACCCATGGCGAGGCGTCGTAGAACGCCTCGACGATGAGCGGGATGTCCGCCGCCGCGCCAATGAAGCCGAGCGCGGCGATGGCCCGGGCGCGGATGATCGGGTCCAGTGAGCGGGCGTGCCCACGGATGCCGGGGAGATGATCGACCCCGCCGACATGGGCCAGGAGATTGAGGGTCGCGGCGAGAAATTCCCGCTCCGCGATGCGGGGGAGGATTGCCGCCGCGACGTCCGCCGCCTCGTAGTCGTGCAGCTCGCGCAACGCGTCGGCCGCGACGCCCCTGGCCCGCGCCGAAAACTGCTCGTCGGCAAGCGCAAGCCGCAGGGTCGGCGCCACCGACGGGCCGATTGCGGCGAGCATCGAGGCAAGGAAGCTGGGCCGCCATTGATCGAAGCGGTGCAGCCGCCGAAGGATTGCCCCGGCGAAGTCCGCGCTCTCCCGCCGAGCCAGGGCGCGGGCGGCGACCATCGCAACCAGGGGCGAGGGGTCATCCAACGCGAGCAGCAGCCGATCGGCGTAGCGGCGGCGTCCGAGGATGCTCAGCGTCTGCACCGCCCGCGCCCGCCGCTCGGGGGCCCGAAATCGAAGCTGCCGGACGACCAGATCGAGGTACGGAGCCGCAAGGTCATCCACCACCCGCCGTTCCGGCCCGGACACCCGTTTCGCGAACCGCAGCAGAAAATTGAGGAAGTGCAAGCGATCCTTGGGCGCGACCAGGGCCCACATCCGCTCGGGAGAGTCGAGACCCACCACGACGTCGAGACCGCACGGCTCCCAGGCGGCCTCCAGCCGTCCCCACCGCCGAGCCTTTCGGTCATTGGCCAGACGGAGGAGGACCGCCGTGAGCGCAAGGAGAAGCGCGGCGGCCCCGAAGATCAGGTTGCCCAGAATGAGGAGGGTGAGGACCGGCTCGCGGAGGTAGAAGTCCCAGAACCGGGCGGGCACTAGCGTCGCTGGAGCAGGCGCTCGATCCGCGCCACAAGCTCGGTCGGGGAGAAGGGCTTCCGGATGCAATCATCGGCGCCGGCACTCAACGCCCGGACCAGCTCCCGCTCGCTCCCGATGTCGGACAGCACCAGGATGGGGGTCCGGCGATAGCCTGGGAGGGTGCGCAGTCGCGTCACCAGCTCGATCCCGTCGATCCCCGGCGTGAGCGCGTCCAGCACTACGACGCCGGGGGTGAGACTTCTCGCCGCCGACCAGGCGGTCGAGCCGCTCGCGAAGTGACGCACCAGGTAGCCTTCGCGACCGAGCCGGTGGCGGATGATCCTGGCGGTGAGCGGATCGTGCTCGGCCAGGAGCACCTCGATCGGTCCCGGCACCGATTCGGTTTCCGGAGGCGGGCTCGGCTCGGCCAAGGCCACCGGCGGGGGGTTCGCCAGCAGCTCGGTGACCGCGTCCACCATCACCAGCGGATCGAAGGGCTTGGGCATGAAGCGGGTGGCCCCGAGAGCGCGGCACTCGGCCTCGATCTGTCGCTCGGTGGAACCGGAGAGCACCACGATCGGAAGCGCGGCGGTCAGCGGATTCTTCCGCAGCGCAACCAGGAGCCCACGCCCGTCGAGATCGGGCAGGCTCAGATCGAGCACCACCAGATCGACCCGACGGGTTCGGAGAATCTCGAGCATCTCGGTGGCGGTCCCGGCGACGCGAATCTGCCGCTTCGGTTTGGCGAGAATCGCCCCGAGCAGGCGGGTGAGGGTGGCGTCGTCGTCAATCACCAGCACCGTCTGCTCCCGGGCCAGCGGGTTGAGCCGCGCGCCCAACAGCGCATTCAGGAGATGATCCGCGGCGACACCGAGGCGATCGGGACCCGCCTCGAGCACCGCCCGCGCGGCGGCGCTGGCCTCCGAAAAGCCGTGCTGCTCCCCCGACCGTTCCAGCACCGCGGCCACGCGCAGGAGCGATGGACCCGCGGCCGGGTCGCTGGCCAGTGCGGCGCGCGCCGCTTCCAACGCCTCGATGTGAGGCCCCAGGGTGCTGATGAAGGGATCGGTGGCCGGGGGTGCCATGCCAGGGTGCGTCATCGGGGGGGGGAGAGCCCGCGAAATGCTTCCCGCATGGCTCGGTAGACCGGCTTCATTTCCGCGTGCCAGGAGGGCGTTTCCCAGGTGGGCCAGCTCCAGGCCAGAGCAGCCGCGCAACCCAGCAGGGCGCCACCGGAGCCCGGGGCGGAGGGAGCATAGCTCTGCACCACGAATCGGAAGCCATCGGTTGCGACGCCGGCTGGACCACCCCCCGCGACATCCATGCCCTGAAGCACCAGCCGCGAGGATGGATCGAGTACCTGGAGCATGCCCCATCCGAGGCGCACCTCGATCACGCCGGTGCTCGGATCGGCATACCAGTCCGCGAGGGTGGTCTCCGACTGCTTGGCGAAGGTCAGCCGGTTCCGCTCGTAGGAGATGGCGGGAAACACCCTGCCGTCCCGACCGACCCGTGACCGGTTGGTCTCGACCCGCAGCGAGTCCCACGTCGCCTCGAGATGGTCGACCGACTCCCAGGGCCGGTTGTAGACCTGCATCGTGCGGGGCGGATCGCTGCCCGGCAGCGGCACCGCGCGGTACAGATTGTAGGGCCGGTCAACGAGCAGATAGCCGCGATCGGGACCGCCGAGGTCCAGGACGAACTCCATCCCGGCAGCACACCGGGTCCCGGTGTACGGCAGGGTGTGGCCTCCACGATCGGCGCGATAGGTGTCGATCCCAATCAGGTACCGGCCCAGCGTCCAGTCCACCGAGCCGACATCGAGACGGAAGTAGACGTAGGCCTCGTCCGAAGTGACCCGGAAGTCGCGGATGACCAGCGCCGGCGGCGTTCCGGGGACGGCCTCCGGCACACTCCAGTGCCGCCCTCGGCGACCCCAATCCTCAGGATTCCCGTCGATAACGATGCCGGAGTCCGCCGCTCCCGGGCGCATGGCGATGACTCCGTAATTCTGCTCGGCGTCGAGCGGGTTGAGCCACAAGCGGTTGCGCTCCAACGGCTGCTCGAAGTCGATCACCACCCAGTTCTTCTTGAACCACTCGTCGATCATGGCGAAGAGAACCCCGCCCGCGGCCCCCGCCGCGTGGATATCGCGGGTCAGTCGGGCGTCGATTGCGGCCTGCGCCGCCTCGGAGTGCCCGCCGTGGTTCCATCCCTCCGGCTGGAAGTGGGCGATCCCCCGCGAGGAGGTAACCCCGTATTCGGAGATCAGCACCGGCATGTCGCCGTGGTGTTCCACCAGCTCCCGCAGGTAGCCGTAGTAATGGCTCACCCCCTCGGGGGAGCGCGCGCTGCCGTATCCCGGATCGAGCACCATGAAATCGGGGTAGTAAGGGTACGCGTGGTAGGAGGCGAACGTCCCCGCGGGGTTGAGCGCCGTGGGGCGCATCTTCACGGCGTCGAGGCCCACCGCGTCATTGTCGAATTCCTTGGGGGTCTCCGGCAGGCTCCAGGGACGCAGCCGGGCCTCTTCCTTCACCGAGCTCTCCGTCGGGTGGTGCAGCGGATCCAGGGTCGGCCAGTTGGTGTACGCGATCGGTCGGAGGGCGTTGTACCCATCCACCTCGTAGGCAAGCAGGGCATCGCACTCCTCGGTCAGCCAGACCTCGGTGGCGCTGCCCCCGCCGATCTGGAGAAACCGGCCGCGGTAGGCGGTGCGGTCGGGGTGCACCGCCGAGTACGCCTCGACCGAGTACGGCTCCCACTCCCGACCGGTGATGTAGGCCAGCACCCATCGGGAAACATCGGCGGTGTACACGCCGGCGGCATGGCCGGGACGCGGCTCGATGATCGCATGGCCGTGCACCAGGTCCACCACCCGGTGTCCCTCGGTGCGAAACTCGGCGCGCCATCCCGGGTCGTCGTAGCGCTCTTCCAGCGGACCCGGCGGCAGCTCGGTCCAGACGCCGTGGATGAGCCAGAGCGGCGCGTCGGGGTGGGCTCGATTCCACCGCTCCAGCGCGCGGTAGAAATGCGGCGGGTGGATCGTGTAGACCCGCAACGTATTGGCGCCCATCCCGGCAGCCACCTCGAGCCACTGCTCGTAGGTACCGTCGTCCGGAGGGAACTCCGAAGGGTGCCGTCCCGGCAGCGCCGCTCCGATGTTGACCCCCTTCACCCACATCCCGCGCCACCCGCCGGCTCCCACCGGAATCTCGAAGATCCTGCGGCCGACCCGGGCGTCGAGCCGGAGCGCCGCGGGCCTGGGGCGCGCGGGCAGGGTCACACTCTCGAAGCTCTCCGGCAACCGGCCCAGGTACGATCGAATCAGCGTATCGGCGGGAAACAGCGTTGCGGCGCGGCTGAACGCCGCCCGCGACGCCTTCATGTCTCCCTGGCGGTAGGCGGCCATTCCGATCCCGGTGAGGGCATCGTAGCCGCCCGGCAGCGCCGCGAGGGAGCGGGCGAAGAAGTCACGCGCCGGTGACAGCTCCCCCCGGCGCATCGCCACGTACCCCAGCCCGGCCAGCGCCCCCGGTTCCCTCGGACAGTGCGATAGGACCTCGCGGAATGCCGAGTCCGCCTCGGCCAGCCGACTCGCCCGGTAGCCCGACCACCCCGATTCGAGGGTGCGGCTCCAGGCCGGGGCGAGGGGCATGCAACCTGCTATGGGAGGGACTTGGGCCGAACCGGGCGAGACGACGGAGAGGGCCGCCGCTGCAGCTGCCAAGAGGACCCGCAACGGATTCTGTACGCAGGAGCGCAATGGCACACGCGAAAGGAAACAGTCCTCTGGTGATTTGGCTACGGCGCTGGCGCATGGTGGCGCTCGCGGCGTTGGCGTGCGGATCGGTTGCGCGGTACGCGCGCGCCCAGGCCGCCAGCGGGAACTCCCCGTTCGAGGCGGCGATCAGGGAAGCCGATGCCGCCTGGACCGCGGGACGCTTTCCGATCTCGATGTCCGCCTACACCCGGGCGCTCGCGCTCGACTCGAGCGCCTCTTCGCGAGCGGTGTACCGGCTCGCGGTGCTGCACAGCTGGGAGGGCGATCTCCGCCGCGCCATCCCGCTCTTCGCCCGGTACGTCCTGCTCGAGCCCCGCGATGAGGAGGGGCGGATTGCGCTGGCGAAGGCGTACGCATGGAGCGGCGCCACCGACCGCGCGGTTGGGGTGTACGACTCGATCCTGGCGCGCGACGCCACCTACCGCGACGCGGCCCTCGGAGCGGCGCAGAGCCTGGCGTGGGCCGGGCGGTATGACGAGGCCCTCGGTCGCTATGACCGCTGGCTGGCGCGAACGCCAAGGGACGTCGAAGCCGGACTCGCCCGCGCGCGCACCCTCGCCTGGGCCGGCCGGCTCGGGGCCGCGGAATCCGCCTATATCGAGCTGGAATCGCGCGGGGAACGTCTGGAGGCGAGCAAGGGCGTGGCTCTGGTGGCCGCGTGGCGGGGCCATCTCGGCCGCAGCGAGCGGCTCTGGCGGGCGCTCACCGTAAAGGTTCCCAGAGACCCCGAGGTGTGGGTCGGGCTCGCCCAGGTTCTCCGCTGGTCGGGCCGCGCCGAGGGAGCCCGCGACGCCCTCACCCGGGCGCTGGCCGTTAACCCGGCCCATCCCGACGCCCGCGAACAGATGCGCTGGGTGCGGGCCGATCTGGGCCCGACCGTGGAGCCGGGCGCCGCCTCGGCGTGGGACAGCGATGGCAACCGGAGCTGGCAGGCGGGGCTGGCCGGAAGCATCCGTGCATGGTCCGGGGCCCGTTTGAGCGTCGCCGGCAGCCACCGCCGGACCGCGCTCGACGCGCTACGGGGGACCTCGAGCACCGCACGCGCCTCGCTCCGCGTCAAGGCCGGCGGCAGCCTGACACTGGTGGGCGAGGCGGGTGGCACCCGGACCGGGTCGGGAAGCGACGCGTCGGCTCGTGAACACGGGTTCGCGATCGGGGGCGTCCGCGCCACGGCCCGGCTCTCGACCGGATTCTCGCTGGGCGGCGGGGTATCGCGGAGCGCCTTCGACGAGACCGCGCAACTCATCCAGTCCGCGATCGCCACCACCTCGTGGACCGCCGAGGGCGAGCTGCAGTTGCCGGGTCGCCTGGTCCTCGCCGGGACAGGCGAGGTGGCGCACCTCGACGGCGGCTCGGTTTCGAATCGGCGTCGTGCCGGCTCCACAACGCTCCGCTGGAAGCCGAGGCGTGCTCTTGCCCTGGCGCTCGCCGGCCGCGGATTCGACTACGCCAAGTCTCCCCGAGACGGTTACTTCGCCCCCTCGCGATTCCGCCTCGGCGAAATGAGCGCTCACTTCGGACTGGGGCGTGACCTGGGCTGGGCACTGGGGGCGGAGTTGGGAATCGGGATCCAGCGGGTTCAATTCGAC
>JBGPEJ010000118.1:0-9319 GCA_041482775.1 Gemmatimonadota bacterium
CGCTTCATCCGGGGGAAGGCCGGCGGCGAGGCCTTCGGCGATCTTGTGTTCCAGGTGGAACTGGAGCTCTTCATCGAGCTCCCGCTCCACCCGGCCGCGGCGCAGAACCGACCTGAGCCGCAAGCGTGCCGTGAACCACCAGTGCTCCACCCGCATGGCGCTTGCCTACGCCTCCGCGACCCGGACGACGTGGGAGATGGCGGACGAGAGCCGTTTCCAGTTCGCCGCCTCCGATTCGAGCTGGCGCCGGCCCAGGCGGGTGAGCGAGTAGAATTTCGCGCGCCGGTTGTTCTCGGTCTGCTTCCACTCGGCGGTGATCCAGCCTTCCTGTTCCAGCTTGTGCAGGGCGGGGTAGAGGGATCCTTCGCTGACCTGTAGCACGTTTCCGGAGAGGGATTTGAGGCGGAGACTGATGGCCCACCCGTGCAGGGGCTCCAGCGCCAGGAGCTTGAGCAGGAGCAGGTCGAGGGTGCCCTGGACGAGGTCGTTCGGTCTACTCATATCGGTATCCTAGATGAGTATAGAGGAGCTCCTCTCGGTAAGCAAGGGGGCCTGGGGATCGTCGGGTCGCGCTCAGCTTGGCGGCACCGATAGATGCTCCGTCACGATCATCCATTTGCCCGACATCCGCCGGAAGACCGCGGTCCAGGCGCCCTGGATGATGTGTGGCTGGCCGGTTGGGGCGATATGCGGGATCGACCAGGTGGCGGTCAGGACCGCCGCATCCTGGTCCAGTCGATTCACATACACGTCACCCCACACCCACTTCGCCTCCCGCATGTTCCGCCCCACGTTCTGCCAGAACGTGGCAATTCCCGCTCGAAGCGAGTCGATCGAGGCGATGATGTGCCCCCCGCTCGCCGAGATCACCTGCCCGGTGTCGGGATAAAGAGCGTTCATCCGCTCGACCACCCCGGGGCGGCTGAAGTCGTAGGCCTCCGCGATTCGGGCCTTGAGGGTGTCGGCGAGCGCGGCGTCGTTCTGACCCCCTCGAGGAGCCGGCGCGGCGCAGGCGCCGATCAACAGGAGGAGCCAGCCGGACCGAATTCGAGTCGTTCCGCTTATAACGATCATTGGTGCCTCTTTGGGCGCTATTGTGCGCCGGGGCCGGCAGGGTACATTCAATCTGTCACTCGTACCGCAGGAGAGGCCAGTGCGCACTAAGACAATCGTCGCCGCGGCGTTCATCACCGCCGGCTGGCTCGCAGCCTGTTCCAGGCCCGCGGACCGCACCGCGACCCAAACCGATCGCCACATCCTGCTTCCCGAAGGTCCGGCCCCACAAGGTGGGGTGGTGTCCGACCTCGAGGCGCGGCGCGCCCCGAAACCGAGGCAGACTGCTGCCTCGGCGCGGAAGGCGATGCTCGCCCAGGTGCTGGCGCCCGCGGGGCGCAAACGGGCGGTCCTGGTCGAGGTCGCCCCGGCCCACGAGATGAACATGTCGACCGTCCCCGCGGCGGCGATCGCCCCAGCGCCGGAGCCGGTGTCCCAGGCGCTCCCAACCGGGTGGCATGGGTACGGAGGTAGCTCGCTTCCTCCGATCACGAGCGAGGGCGGCAGCCGGGGCCCGGTGATCATCCTTCGTGGTGGCCTGGGCGGGCCCGACGACCACTGCGACCTTCGCAACACCCTCCATGGTCACGGAGGTGGTGCCGCGGTCAATCGCCTCGCGCCCTCTTTCGGCGGCGGTTCCCGCGGGCCCCGGGGTGGCATTCGCTAGGGGCTGCCCGCACCAGGAACGGCAGGATCGCGCGCCCGGTCTCCGGGCGCGCGCTTTCTTTCCACCTTTGCGGATGTAATGACCAGGGCGGGTGCCCTGAGGGCAGACGGCACACCAACTCTGGACGATTTACCGGGAGCCGAATGATGAGCAGATTGGTGGTCTTCAATTCCATGACCCTGGACGGCTACTTCGTGGACCCGGCCGGTGACATGAGCTGGGCGCACAAGCATGACGCTGAGTGGAATGCATTCGTCTCGGACAATGCCAGCGGCGACGCCGTGCTGGTGTTCGGTCGGATGACCTATGAGATGATGGCGGGCTGGTGGCCGACCCCCCAGGCGCTCCAGAGTATGCCGGTCGTGGCCGAACGGATGAATAGTCTCCCGAAGGTGGTGTTTTCCAGAACGCTGGGCCAGGCGGCGTGGAAGAATACCAAGCTGGTGAAGAGCGACATGGCTGCGGCGATCCGCAAGATGAAGCAGGAGTCCGCCAACGATCTGGTGATTCTGGGCAGCGGCAGCATTGTGGCGCAATTGGCGGAGGAGGGCCTGATCGACGAATTCCAGATCGCCTTGACCCCGATCGTGCTCGGCAGAGGGAGGACGATGTTCGAAGGCATCAAACAGAGACTGAACCTGAAGCTCATCACGACGCGAGCCTTCGCCAATGGGAACGTTTTCCTGCGCTATGAGCCGATGGCTCCGTTGGAGTAGTCCTTTCGAGCTAGTCATCATTCCGTCCCATTGATTGATGTCGCCGGGGGGAGGGCCTACCTTATTCTTCGGGAGCGGCTAAACCGGTGCCCGGGATGGAATTACCACCGCGGCGGATCGGCGGCACTCTGAGGTTTCCAATGCGGCCTTCATTCAGCTCAGCTCGCGCCGGGTTCTGCGCCGGGGGACTCCTGCTCGCCTTCGCGCCGACCATAGCCCACGGTCAGCGTGCCGCGGCTCCCGCGCGGCGTACCGACAGTGCGACCGTAACGGCTGGTGCCCACTATCAGGCGGGCGGATTCCACCGCTTCCTGTTCGGGGGCGTCTATCGCGATCTCTGGACAACCCCCATCCGAGTACCCGTGCTGGACCTGCGGTCCTTTGGCGGCGGCCTGCGCCCGAAAAAAGAGGGCGGCGGGATGGAGACCAGGTCGCTGCATTTCGTGACCCCGGATGGCATCGAGTATGTCTTCCGGTCGGTGGACAAGGACCGGGTGTCGTTGCCCAAGCAGTGGAGAGGTACGCTGGTCGAGCGGCTCAGCTTCGACCAGTTCACCCGGACCTATCCCGGCGCGCCGGTGCTGGCCGCCCCGATGCTGGAGGCCGCGGGCGTCCTTCAGACCGCACCGGCACTCGTGATCATGCCGGACGACAGCTTGCTGGGCAAATTCCGGGCGGACTTCGCCGGTCGGCTGGGCACCATCGAGCTCTCGCCCACCGACCCGAAGGACTCGCCGGGGTTCACCGGCGCCGTCGAAATCATCAACAGTGATACGCTGCTCCAGCTGCTGGACCGCGATCCCACCCAACGGGTCGACGCCCCCGCGCTGCTCGCTGCCCGGTTGATGGACATGCTGCTCAACGACTGGGACCGGCATCCTGGCCAGTGGAAGTGGGCGGGGTTCCGGTCGGGTGCGGAGACGATCTGGGAACCGATCCCGCGCGACCGCGACTTCGCGTTTAACGCCTTCAGCGGATTCCTGGCGGGGGTGGGTCACCTGATGACGCCCAACGTGACCGGATTCACCGGGACATACCCTCCCCTGCAGGGGTTGACGCGCGGGAGTCTGGAGTTCGATCGTCGCTTGCTCAACGGGTTGGGGAAGGGGCAGTGGGACTCGGTCGTCCAGGCGCTGATGCGACGGGTCACCGACGCCTCGATCAATCGCGCGGTGCAGGGGATGCCTCCGGAGTACCAGTCGTTGGCGCCCACCGTCGCCAGCACCCTCCGGCTCCGACGGGATGGGTTGGCCGACCTCGCGAGCCGATTCTACAGCATGCTTGCGACGGTCGTCGATATCCACGCCACTGACGCGGCCGACCGTGCCACAGTCAACCGGGTTGATGACCGATTCGTGGAGGTGTCTCTCGAATCGGGCGGCCGGCCGTACTTCCGCCGCCGCTTCGACGCCCGCGAGACCGAGGAGATCCGGCTGTACCTCCACGGCGGTGATGACAGCGCGAGCGTAAGCGGCCATGTCACGCAGAGCATTCCGGTCCGGATCATCGGCGGCAACGGAGTCAATCAGATGATCGACTCCTCCACCGTCGGTGGTCGGCGCGATCCGACCGATCTCCGCGATGCGGTCGCGGCGGGCGACGCGCGGTACCGGCCGGGCCGGCCCCTGAGCCAGCGATCTCTCGATAGCGGATTCGACCGGCCCACTCCGCCGGCCGCCGGGCGGGGAAGTCGGCCCCGATCTTACGACAGGGGCATGGTGACCGGTGTGAGTTACGGGCCCGACACACTCTTCAATCGCAGGCCACTGGTGAGCAGCTTCGGCAAGCTGGTGCCCCCGGGCCCCGACTACGGGCGCCGGACCACGCCCATCATCAGCGGCGACGCCAACCGCGACCTGGGCCTGGTTCCGCGTCTGGGGATGACGCGGTACAGCTATGGCTTCGGCCACCACCCCTATTCCAGCATGGTGAGCCTGGAGGGCCAGTATTCCTTCAAGATCGGCGGATTCAAGGTCGGCCTCTCCGCGGACAAGCGCCGGGAGAACTCACCGCTCCACTTCACGGCCTTGGCCCGGATGTCTCAGCTCGAGCTCGTCAACTTCCATGGCTTCGGCAATTCCACGCCCCAGTCGAACACCGATTTGTTCGCGGTCCGTCAGCGGCAGTGGTTGCTTCAGCCGGCGGTCGCGGTCGCGCTTGGTCCGAGCGACGATCTGACCCTGGGGCCGGTGATCCAGTATTCGGCCACCGAAAACACCCCCAACCATTTCGTCTCGGCCACCCGGCCCTACGGATTCGGGCGCTCCGGGGGGTTCGGTGAGGCCGGCCTGCAGCTCGGTCTGCACCGTGACAGCCGGATTCCGGCCGCGCCCCGCCACGCCCACCGCGGGATGCAGCTCGATCTCACCGGCAGTGTCTTCCCCGCGGTGTGGGACGTCAGGAGTGCCTTCGCAACGATCACCGCCGCGACCACCGTCTACTTCACCCTTCCCCTGCCGACGCACCCGGACTTCTCCCTGCGCGGCGGTGGGAGGAAGGTGTTCGGCACCGCTCCCTTCCAGGAGGCGGCGTTCATCGGAGGCACAACCAACGTTCGGACGCTCGATTTACAGCGGTATGCGGGCGATGCCTCCCTGTTCGCGGGCGCCGAGCTTCGGATACCCGTCGCCCGGCTTGCTCTGATTGTGCCGCTCAAGGTCGGACTCCTGGCGTCCGAGGACATCGGTCGGGTCTACGTCCGGGGCGATTCTCCGGGTGGATGGCACAACGCCTTCGGGGCAGGGTTCTGGGTGGCCTTCGATGACCTGTCGCTCGACCTCAGAGTGGTGCAGGCGTCCGAGCTGAGCCGTCCCGCGGCGTTGACGGTCCGGCTGGCGCTGCCCTGACCCGCTATCGGGTGGCGAGGGCTACTTCCTGCCGACGGCCAGGATATATCGACCCTGGGCAGCGTACGCCTCTGCCAGGGACAACTCCAGGTCGAGGACCCCGGCTCGCTCGCTGGCATCGAACGAGCCGGGCACTGGGAGGCCGGTCTGGTCCGCCGGGAGCGCCGATAGCACCCCAATTCCCCGACAGGGCCCCACTCGCGTAAGCCCCGACTGGGTGAACTCTCGCTCGATGTCCGCAGGCGTCTGCCACCAGAACCGATGTTCCGCGCCCCAGAGCCGGCCGTCCCGGGCGTCCCGTACCACGCGGGCGCTCTCGACATCCCCAGCGACCATTGAATGGACGAGATTGAACCATTGGCTGCGAAACGCCGCAAACAAGTGTCCGCCTGACCGAAGGATCCTGGCGGATTGCCGAAGCGCGTCGAGATCCTCGACCGCGAAGAACGAGACTTCGACAAAGAGTACCAGGTCGGCCGACTCACTCTCGGCCTCCGGAAGGTATTCGGAGAGGTCACCGTCGATGAACCGGCAATTGGTGAGACCGCGCGCGGCAGCGTGTGCCTGTGCTCCAGCGACCGCTGGGGGGGCGAGATCGATCCCGACGAGCGTGCAGTCAGGGCGACGGGTCGCAATCTCCAGCGCGAGCCGCCCATAGCCGCAACCAAGGTCGAGCACGCGCGCCCCCAGAGGTAGGCCGGCGATCAGAGGTTCGAGCCAGTGCAGGTACTGCGCGCCGTAGTGGCGCTCGTCGGGCTCCTCTACCATGTCTCGACGCGGGTGTTTCATTACCCAGGTCTGAGTCTTGGCCGCGGCATCGAGCGCGTTCGCGGCGCGCCGCAGGAGGCGGGCCGCGGATCGGGCCCCTGCGCGCAGGGACTCGGCGCCCGGGGCGGATTGATGCGGGCGGACGGGCTCGCTCATATGGCTGACCCTCGGGCAAACGAGGTGCGCACGACGACCGTCCCTCCGGCGAGCTTCATCCGGCCGAGTTGGTGGCTATTCCGGTGTGGATGGGCATCGTGCGGTCGGCCGAATACTCACCCTGCGCCCCCCAACCGTACCTCCCACTCTAGCTTCCGGCAACGCCTGAACCCCATTGGGGTCAAGACCAACGGCTGAATACCGGAATGTTGTCGCTTGTGGGGTCAGAGGGTGGAGGGCAGACCCCGTCGCCCCGATCGAAGTGACGAAGGGCGGAGGACTCGGGAGAGTCCTCCGGTTTTCGGGTCTACTCGTACCGCAACGCCTGCATCGGATGCACTCGGGACGCCCGGAGGGCGGGAATGTACCCCGCCCCTAGGGCAACCAGGGTGAGCAGCACCGTGGCGGCGCCGATGACGATGGGGTCGGTGGCCGCCAGCCCGAACAGCAGCGACCGCGCCGCCCTCCCCAGGGCGATCGACGCCCCGATCCCCAGGAGGCCCCCGACCAGCGTCATGCGCCCGACCTGGCGGATCACCATGGCGCGAACCTGGCGCCCGTCGGCCCCCAGGGCCATCCGAACCCCGATTTCCCGGGTGCGCTGGGCCACGGTATAGGCGAGGACGCCGTAGAGGCCCACCGCCGCGAGGAGCGTCGCCAGGGCGGCGAACGCCGCCGAGAGGGTGCTGATCATTCGATCGAGGAAGACGTTCTCCCGGGCCTGCTGGGGGAGGGTCTTGAGGTTTTCGACCGGCAGAGTCGGATCCAGCTTGGCGATGACGCCGGGAATGGACCGGAGGAGTTGCTCCGGCGGCAGCGACGTGCGCACGTAGTAGTTGATCTGCCCGAGCGTCGAATCCTGGCGGTACGGGGTCACGAACACCGGCGGCACTACCTGCTTCACCGCGCTGTATTTCGCGTCCTTGACCAGCCCCACGATCTCGATGTCGAGCTGGTCGCCGCCGCCCGACATGTGCTTCCCCACCGCATTCCGGCCGAGATTGAATTTCCGGGCGAAGGTCTCGTTCACGATCGCCACCTTGGGTGTGCCCCTGGCGTCCGCCGGCGTGAATTCGCGGCCGGCGAGGAGGGTCACCCCAAGCGCGCGGAAGTAGCCGGCGCCGACCTCATTGTACCGGGAATCGGCGTCGGTGTCGGGCCCCTTCTTGAACCCCTCCACCGAAACGCTGCTCCCCCAGTTGTCCCCGGCCAGCACCGGGACCAGCGCCGCGGAAACGGCGGTGACCCCCGGAAGAGCGGAGAGCTCCTCCGTGGCACGCTGGAACAGCACCTGCGAGCGGTCGTGGGCGTACCCGTTGAGCTCGGGTGATATGGCAAAGGTGAGTACGTGATCGATCTGCAGACCGAGGTCGACCCGGCTCACGTTCATCAGGCTCCGGATGAAAAGGCCGGCCGAAATCAGGAGCGCCATGGAGAGGCCGATCTGAGCGGTGACCAGCGAGGCGCGGAACCGCGCGGCGGCCCGGGCTCCGACCAATTGCCCGGCGTTGGCCCGGATGGTGGTGACCAGGTCAGGACGCGTGCTGTGGAGCGCGGGGAACATGCCGAACAGGAGGCCGGTGCCCAGCGACAGGAGGGCGGTGAAGACGACGACGGGTCGTTCCAGTCCGATGTGGAGCACGGAAGCGGAATCGGAGGGCAGAATCGCCGCGATGCCGCCCAGCGTCCAGCGGGCGACCAGCAGGCTGGCGGCGCCTCCGAGGAGGGAGAGGAGGCACGATTCGACCAGCAGCTGGGTCAACAGCTGACCGCGAGAGGCGCCCAGCGAGAGCCGCACCGCCATCTCCATCGCCCGATTGGCCCCGCGGGCAAGGAGCAGATTGGCGATGTTCGCGCAGGCGATCAGCAGCACCAGGGCGGTGAGCGCGAACAGCAGGGTGAGCGGGGTTCGGGATTCGCCATGGACCGAGCTCTGCCCCCGGCGGCCGTCCTCCAGGGTGAGCACCTTGGCCTTGAATTTCGTCAAGGTCTGGTCGCTCATGCCCTTCTGCAGCGGCGCCTCCACGTCGTTGATGATCGGGTGGTACAAGGCGTTGATCCCGGAGCGGGCCTGGGCCATCGTTACGCCCGGCTTGAGCCGCGCAAAGAGATAAGCCCAATACGTGCGGCGGTTCTGGAATCCGTCGAAGCCGGGCTGCAGCAGTCCGCGCATCGAAATGGGGACAAAGACCTGTGGCAGCGACCCGAGAGTGGTCCCATCGAATCCGCGGGGCGCTACCCCGACGATGGTGAGCGGATGGCCGTTGACGATGATGGTCTGGTTGAGCACCCGGGGATCGGCGCCGAGGCGGCTTTCCCAGTACCGGTAGCTCAACACCGCGACGAAGCCGGCGCCGATGGCCTGGTCATCGACCGGCGCCAGCAGCCGCCCCAGCGCCGGCCCCAGGCCGAGCACCGGGAAGTAGGATCCCGACACCAGCATTCCTTCGCCGCTCAAGGGCGTCTGGCCGCGGAGGGCCAGGTTGGCGCCGAACACCCGATGGGCCGCGATTCCGGTGAACACTTTCTGGCCCTGTTCCAGATCCTTGAACATCGGGTAGCTGAACACCACGTCGCAGTCCCCGGCCTGGTTGCACGACTGCGAACCCGGCTTCGGCCCCGGCGAACCGAGGTCGACCAGTTGCTCCGGGTCCTTGACCGGCAGCGGCCGCAGGAGCATCTGGTCGAACAAGGAGAAGATCGCCGTGTTGGCCCCGATCCCGAGCGCCAGGGAAATCACGGCGACGGTGGTGACGAACGGCGACTTGACGAGGGCGCGAAACGCCAGCCTCAGGTGGGACATTGCACGATCCGGTGAAGGGTGGGGCTGCGGGGCCTCCACCTTGGATGCGCGTTCGGGGGGAAGCGTTGCGCGGCGGGAGCGGTTGCCGGCCGGCGAAAGACGCCGGGCCCCGCCCGGCCGGCGCAGTGACGGGGGCCCGCTACTGTCCGAGAATCAGGGCGAACATCAGCGGGGCCACAATCGTGGCATCCGACTCGATGATGAACTTGGGCGTGTCGACCCCGAGTTTTCCCCAGGTGATCTTCTCGTTGGGGATCGCGCCGGAGTAGGACCCGTAGCTGGTGGTCGAGTCGCTGATCTGGCAGAAGTA
>JBGPEJ010000119.1:0-9304 GCA_041482775.1 Gemmatimonadota bacterium
AGAAAGCGGGACGATCGGCTTCGGGAGACGTTCGCGGTGATGGACCGAAAGAGCACCGGAAAGGGCACCATCGAGGAAGCCGAGCCACCGCAAGTCGTTGAATCACAACACTGGGGCGGAAGGGCTCGAACCTTCAACCTCCCGGTTAACAGCCGGGCGCTCTGCCAGTTGAGCTACACCCCAAGACGCGTCGAAATCTGAGGCCAGGAACTTAGCAGGGACTTGGCATCATTGACATTGAGGAACTGTTACGGTGGGTTGTGCCCCGGGCCGGACATCACAACCGCATCAAGCTGAGACCGAATTGGAATCGTCGCCTCGACTGCCTCGAGAGCTGCCAGGTAAACTGGGCGCCGAGGCTCAGCGGAGCGAGGAACGGCATCAGATTCCCCAGCGCGAAGCCGGCCTCGCTGTAGGGACCCGACGTTGTCCGAAGGGCGCCATCGCCCGGGTAGGGTGAGTGGTCGACGAAGTTGATCGCGAACATCGCGCCATAGGCGCTCAACGTAAACGGCAGCCCTCGAATCAGCGGCAGGCCGCTCTTCGCAAAGAGCAAGCGGTCGAAGTCGTGCCGAACCGACACCATCGCCACGCGATTCCCGGCAAAGCCGGTGTCGCCCAGGGTCTTGAACCCGCCTCCCTGGAATCCCAGCCGCCTCATCCCGAAATCAATGGTGAAGTAACGCTGCGGCGGCACGGTGCCGGTGGTGATGCCCGCCAGCGCATTGATCGTGGTGACGCCCAAGCCCAGTGTGTGTTGGTGCCGCTCGAGTTGCAGCGAGTACCTCCTGAAGTTGAAGTCGTCGGGAATCAGGCCGGGCGACGCCACTTCAGCGCTCACACTGACCCGAGTCCAGGTGAGACTCGGCAGATGCGAATCCAGCCCGTTGCGCCGCATGAATGATCGTGAATCGTAGGACAGACTCCCAGAGAGCGATCGCAATCGGCCGTCCACGATGAAGCCGTTGCCCCGTGGCGCCCGGCTGGGCCGCAGCAGCGAGTACTCGGTGACGACTGGGAGCGTGGACTGTTCCTGATCATTGTAGTGGAGGTCGAGCCTGGTGAAGTCGAGTAGCTTGATCGAGAATGTCAGCGTGAGCCCCCGCTCGCGATAGTAGTCGAGCGGGTCACGCCGGTACAACAGGGCCTCGACGGTTCGGTCTACCGAGTGAGGGATCAGGCTGGGACGAGTAACGGTCTCATCGTGATACGAAGCGCCGAGCCAGAGGCGCCGAGCCTCGGATACCTGGAATTCCCCGCCCACACGATACTGCCATCGCTCGCTGCCGGTCCCATACCCGAGCTTGGTGCTCAAGGTTAGATCGGGGGTCTTCCGCCAGGTCGATCCAGCCCCCGCGTAGGCCCCATCGACGCGATTGAAGTGAAAGAAGTCCGGACTCGCGGTAGCGAACTGGCTCAGGTTGATCGACTGACGTACCCGGTCGATGCGGCCGGGGAGCCGCCCCGCCGTCGAGTCCCGATGGTTCCACACCCTGCGCTCGGCGTCGGTGGGAGGGATTGCTCCGGGCGCCGACCAGACAGCTCGGTCGGCATGGTCGGCCTCCCGGTCAACCACCACGCGCACCTCTCTTAGATTGCCCGGGGGCTCGCCGGAGTTGAACCGGAAGTCATTGAGCTGGGCCTCCTGCTCGAATGCGACACGACGGGGGGTTCTGGGAAGTTGCGCTCCAAGGCGTGCCTCACCGGTCAGCCGGATCTCGCGAGGCATCCACCGCCCCTCCCCCATATCCTGGAAATGCACCTGGTAGCGGATCTTCCTCCAGAGGCCGAATCGCGTGGCGTCGTTGACGCTCACGTCGATTGCCATCACGTCGTAGGTCGAGTCTGCAATCTCGACCACCCCGGTAAAGGCCGGCGATGACTGGGACCGCGGCTCGATCATCAGCCGAAGCACGCGGCGATCACCGACAGACAGGGTGTCCAGCACGCGAAAGCGGTAGTGGTCCAGCGCGTCCGCGGCGATCGGAGAAACCAACGAGTGCGATTGAACCTCCACCCGGTCCCGCTGAAAATTGGCGATGTCGGCAATCGACACTGTGTTCCATACAAAATTCAAATGGCTCGACTGCCGGCGCGCCTTGACGGTTTCGTGGTAGCGGCCCGGCGACCGCCAAGACGCGCTGCTCCGGGTCTCCCGGATTAGGACGATGGACGAGGCCGAGTCTTGCGGCTTGTCAAGGTCATGCATCACGAGCCTGACGGAGACCTGGTACTGATAGTCGTGAAGCGTGCCGAGCACTGCATGTTTGCGCGCAATCGCCGCGGCGATGATCGCGCGGGCGCCGACACTCTGCGAGTGGCCGAGACTGTCGCAGGCGATCCGATCAATCTCCACAGGTTCAGCGCAGCGCTGCGCAGCGAGGGGTACGGCACCGATGGCGGTGACGAAAGCGCTGGCCGAGGCAGTCATCCCCCATGGCAGTCGCGTCTGCCGCAGCCAACTGCTCATCGCCGAGTGAGCTCGGCTCGGTTTGAGCTGATCCGGTTCGCCATTACCGTTCACCGAGGGCCGCAAGGATCCAATAACGCTAACGCGGTTTGCGTGGGATGCCCACTGTGGTTGGTTTCTAGTCCGATCCCAACGCGATGAGAGGCCCTTTCCCGCCGCCAGCGGCGAGTCCCCGATCGTGTCCGTTGTGGCGTCCATTGATCCCGATATAGTCCGACATGACCCCGCCCCAACCCCGGCAGAGTGCGTGGTCTGTCAATGCTAATGGTTCGGATGTCGGGATTGGCAGCCGACTTGGGCCGGTGAACGGCCGGGCACTCTGCCAGTTGAGCTACACCCCAATACCATGCCACATTGCTCGCGTTAAGTGATGGCAACAAACAAGTTAAGCCCCGTGATCTTTCGGCGGCCATTCCGCATTGGATTGCCTGAGCGACCGGGGAAAGTGACGCGCGCACCGGAGCTGCGTGAATGTTTCAGCAGCTGCCGTCCAGCAGCTCCGCGCTTTCTCTGGTCGGGTTAGACTGGAAGCCCGCCATGGCGAGAACCGGCTCATCCAAAGACTGGCTCGAGTGGCTCACCGGACCTGATGAGGGACGGCAAAAGGAAGCCACCCTGATTCTCGGCGGGCTCACCCCGGATGATCCGGTCGATCTTGGGCCACTCCTTTTCGGTCTCCTCTCCTCCGATCGACAAGTGCGGTTCTGGTCCATCGTCGCGGTGGGCAGGCTGGGCCCGGGTGCCGCGGGCGCGCTCCCGGAACTCAAGCGCATTGCCCTGTGCGACCCCGAATTCGGGCTGCGAGAAGGCGCGGTGAGCGCACTGACGAGAATCGCGCCGGCGGACTCGGCCGTGAAGGCGACCGTGTTCGCTGCGCTCGGGGATACCCATCCCGCGGTGCGGCGCGAGGCCCTGCGCGCAACCATGCGCCTTCCCGCCATTTCGCCAGCCGAGCTCACCGCGATCAAGGGTCTGGAACGCGATCCGGACGCTGGCGTAGTCCGATGGTCGGAGATTGCCCTCAGAAACATCAGGCTCCGAGGTGCGTCCTTGGACCCTGATCGATAACCCCGGTCACTGCTCGGTGAAACGGTGCGACAGCCATGGGCCTCGGTAGCGGCCCGTGAATCACCTCGTTCCAGGAGGCGGTGCGGCGGCGGCGCGGGAGAGGATGAAGGCCTGAATCGCGCTCAACTGGGCCGGTGTGATCTTGTCCTTGAACGACGGCATGCCCAGCGCGGCCCGCGCGCCGCCCCGAACAATTGAATCGAGTTGCTGGTGCACCTCCGCCGTGCTGTAGCGCAAGTCGGGGACCGGCCCGGCGACGGCATTCTGCCCGTGACAGGACCGGCAATAACTCACGTACAGGGCCTGGCCTTCGCGAATCATGGCGGGTGTCGCGCGGAGCGGAATGACCGGCACAGGCGGCTCCTTGTGTCCATAGAAGGGCACCTCGAGCTTGGCCTGGCCGTCCAGGGCAAAGGTCAGGATCCGGCCGTAGCCCGGCCTCACGGGACCCATGTTCGGAATGTTCAAGAGCCCCATCGGACCACCCCATCCCACCATCAAGGTGACGTACTGGGTGCCTCCTACCACAAAAGTGACGGGCGGCGCCATGATCCCGGTACCGGCGTCGAATTGCCAGAGCTTCTTGCCATCGGTGGCTCGATAGGCGGTGAAGATGCCGTCTCCCTTGCCCTGAAACACGAGATTGCCCGCGGTGGCAAGCACGCCGCCGCTCTGGGCCACATCGAACGGAACCCGCCAGGCAGCACGCCGCTGCACCGGGTCCCAGGCCACCAGCTCGGCGCGGGGAGGTGGCGACGCGAGCAACAGATCGAGGAGCTTGCCGGTGTAATTGCGATTGCCGCCGAGGTTCCAGGCCGTCGGGTCTGATTGCCAGGTCGAGTCGGGTGCATGGAGCATCAAACTGTGGTTCCTGGCGCCGAAGTAGACCAGCCCGGTTCCCGGGTTGAGAGCCATGGGGTACCAGTTGTGGGCACCCTCGGGATCGGGTGACACGAGCACCGCCTGCATCCCGGCGCGGGCCGAAGGCGACTCGATCGGCCGTCCGGTGACCGAGTCGACACCGGTGGCCCAGGTAACATCGACAAATGATGTGGCCGAGATGAGCTTGCCGCTCTGCCGATCGAGCAGGTAGAAGAAGCCGTTCTTGGACGCCTGCATGAGCACCTTGCGCGGGCGGCCGCCGATGGGAAGGTCGGCCTGCATGAGCGGCTGCGTCGCATCGAAGTCCCAGCTATCGCCGGGAGTCACCTGGTAGTACCAGACCTGCTCGCCGGTCTCGGCGCGCACCGCCAATATCGAGGCGAGATAGAGGTTGTCGCCGCCGCCGGGGCTCCGGAGATCGCGATACCAGGCCGTGCCGTTACCGGTGCCGAAGTAGACCAGATCCAGCTCGGGATCGTAGACGATCGGGTCCCATGTGGTCCCACCTCCCCCCGCCGCCCAGTACTTCCCATTCCAGGTCTTCGCCGCGACCTCCAGCGCCTTAGTCTCAAAGCCATGGGCTGGATCACCGGGAACGGAATAGGTGCGCCAGGCCAGCTTCCCGGTTTCGGCGTCGTAGGCCGAGACATACCCCCGCACGCCGAACTCGGCGCCGGCATTGCCGATGAGCACCCGACCCTTCGCGATGCGGGGCGCGCCGGTAATGGCATAGGGCTGCGCCGGGTCGATCGTCAGGGTTTGCCACACCGGTGTGCCGGTCGCCGCGTCGATGGCGATCAGCCGTCCATCGAGAGTGCCGAGGAAGAGCTTCCCCCGGTAGAGGGCGAGCCCACGATTGACGACATCGCAGCAGACGGTGCGGGTTCGGGTCCGGTCTACCTTCGGATCGTAGCTCCACAGCTGCTTGCCGGTCTTCGCCTCGAAGGCATACACCATACTCCAGGAACTGGTGGTATAGATGACGCCATCGAGAACGATCGGCGTCGCCTCGAGGCCGCGGGATGTAGGGAGCTCCTGGCTCCACACGAGGCCAAGGCGCGGTACTGTCGAGTCGTTGATCTGGCGGAGCGGAGAGAAGCGCTGCTCATTGTAGGTGCGGCCGTAGGTGAGCCAGTTGGCGGTGTCCCGGTCGGCGGCGGCAAGCCGCATGTCGTCGATCCGGGTGGCGGGGCGGCTCGGCGTGCAGCCAACCAGGGCGCCGAGGAAAACGCCGGCAAGCAATAGACGGCTTGGCATACGGGCTACCTTGGGCGGGGGAGCGAGAAAGTACCGTCGGGTAGGGGCTTTGGTGAGGGGAAGGAGAATCGCCGAACCCACGTCGGAACCGCTCCATCCCTGGCGGTGGAACGGGGCGGGGAGTTATTCTAGAATCCCTCCCATCGTCTCGGAGCTTTGTGCGCAAGACCGCCCTTCTCGCGGTTGGGACCGTCGTCATGGCGGCCTGCCAGGGCACCCCCACCGATTCCGGGCTGAAGCTCGCCGCCAGCGTCGCGCCAGCGGCGGACCAGTCCTATATCGTTGTCTTCCGGAATACCGTGTCCGACGTTCCCGGGCTGGCCCGGACGCTGGTGAACGCCCACGGCGGTGTGCTGCGTTATACCTACGTGCACGCCCTCAAGGGATTCGCGGCCCACCTGCCGATCTCCGAGATCGCCTCCCTGCAGCGCCATCCCGATGTGGTGTACGTGGAGCCGGACGGCGTCATGCAGGCTGTCGGCACCGAAACGAACGCCACCTGGGGGCTGGACCGCGTCGACCAGCTGGATCTGCCGCTCAACAGCACCTACACCTACGGGCCCACTGGATCGGGCGTCAACGTCTACATCATCGACACCGGCATCCGGACGACTCATACCGAGTTCTCGGGTCGGGCCTCGGGCGTGTTCACATCGATCGCCGACGGCAATGGCACCAACGACTGCAACGGGCACGGGACCCATGTCTCGGGCACCGTGGCGGGGACCACCTGGGGTATCGCCAAGCTGGCCAAGGTCTACGCCGTTCGGGTGCTGGACTGCGACGGTTCGGGACCCACCTCAGGGGTCATTGCCGGAGTGGACTGGGTAACCGCGAACGCCATCAAGCCGGCGGTCGCCAACATGAGTCTGGGCGGTTCGGCTTCGACGGCACTCGACCAGGCGATTCAGAACTCGATCACGGCCGGCGTTACCTACGCGGTGGCGGCCGGAAACAGCAACGCAGACGCCTGCACCACCTCGCCCGCCCGGGTGCCCGAGGCGCTCACTGTCGGAGCCACCACGATCACCGACGCACGGTCCTCGTTCTCGAACTTTGGAACCTGCCTGGATCTGTTTGCGCCCGGCTCGAGCATCACCTCGGCATGGAACGGCAGCGACACCGACTCCAACACGATCAGCGGAACCTCGATGGCCACTCCGCACGTGACCGGTGTCGCGGCCCTCTACCTGGAGACCGCGCCGAGCGCGCTGCCCGCGGCCGTGGCAGCGGCCCTGACCGGAAATGCGTCGACCGGCCGGGTGTCTAGCCCCGGCACCGGCTCGCCCAACCGGCTGCTCTATTCCGGCTTCCTTTCGGCACCGCCACCGCCGCCCCCTCCGCCACCGCCGCCACCCCCTCCGCCGCCGACACTCGTGTCGATCACGGTGTCACCCAAGACGGTGACCGTCGTTCGCGGGGCGAGCCAACAGTTCACGGCAACCGGCTCGTGGAGCGACGGGACGACCACGCCGGTGACTGCCACGTGGAAGGAGCACTGCGGAAGCATCACCAGCGGCGGGCTCTTCACGGCCGGCTCCGGCTGTCCCGACGGCATCGTGATCCCCGTGACGGCTACCGTCGGCACCCTGAGCGATGTGGCGTCGGTCACCATCGTCGCCACGGCGCCACCACCACCGCCGCCACCGCCGCCGCCGCCACCGCCGCCGCCGCCACCACCGCCGCCACCGCCACCGCCGCCGCCGCCACCACCGCCGCCGCCGCCGCCACCGCCGCCGCCACCACCGCCACCACCGCCGCCGCCGCCGCCGCCGCCGCCGCCGCCGCCACCGCCGCCGCCACCGCCGCCGCCACCGCCGCCGCCACCGCCGCCGCCACCCCCGCCCCCGACGCTGGTGTCAATCACGGTGTCTCCGAAGACGGTGACGGTAGCCCGGGGAGCGAGCCAGCAGTTCACCGCGACCGGATCGTGGAGCGACGGGAGCTCGACTCCCGTCACCGCGACCTGGAAGGGGCACTGCGGAACCATGACCGTGGCGGGACTCTTTACAGCGGGGTTCGGATGCCCTCCCGGCATCGTCATACCGGTCACCGCGACGGTTGGCGCGCTCACGGACGTGGCGTCGGTCACAATACCCTAGCCGCGCCCATCGGCGCGTTCCCCTCGAACGGCAGGATCCGCTGCGCGTCTACGCCCTTGTTCCCGCCGCCGGGCGGGGCCACCGCTTCGGCGGCGACAAGCTTCTGGCCAAGTGGCATGACCGGCCGCTCCTGGGCCACGTCCTGCTCAAACTCGGCGGAGCGCGCGCGGCCGGGCTGATCGTCGGAACGGTGGTGGTGCACCGCCCCAGCGACGAAGCCACCCGCCGGCTCGCCCTCGACTACCGCTGCAGGCCACTGGCGGCCCGGCATGAGGACGGCGAGCTGTCCTATACTCTGCGCTACGGCATCGAGATGATCGCCGCCCGCGGCCCGGCCCAAGAGAAGGACGCCATCCTCATCTGCCTGGCCGATCAGCCGATGCTTCGGCTCGACGTCATCCGCACCCTGATCGATGCCTGGAAAGCCGGCGGCACACGGGTGGTGCGCCCATCCTATCGCGAGGCCCCGGGTGAACCGGGGCACCCGCTCCTGATCGACCGGAGCCTCTGGGGCCACGCCGCGGAGATGCGCGGGGAGAGCGGCTTCGCACCGGTCATCGAGAGCCGCCGGATTCCGGTCAAGACCATCTCGGTGGCAGGGCGAAATCCCGACGTTGACACAGCCGCAGACCTCGAGGCCATTGCCGCAGCGGCCGAGGTGGGAGAGCACTGATGCGTAGCCTGCTCGCGGATTACGAGAGGATGGCGGCGTCCGGCCCGGTCGGCCGCGCCGTGGTGACCCAGGTCTGGGGGTCGGCGCCCCGGCCCGAAGGCGCCTGTCTCCTGGCCACCGCCGATGGCGCGATGGCGGGCTCGGTCTCCGGCGGTTGCGTGGAGAGCGCGGCGGCGGAGGAGATCCGCGCGGCGATTGCCCGCGGGACCCCGAAGCGGGTCGGATGGGGGGTGACCCACGAACGCGCCTGGGAAATGGGGCTTTCCTGCGGCGGGCAGATCGAAGTGTTCATCGAGCCCAGCGTCCGCCCCGAGTTGCTGGACGCGGCGCGGAAGCCGACCGGCTCGGTGGTCGCCACGGTCGTCGCGGCGCAAACGATTCCGCTGGGCTCCGGGATGGTGATCGATGAGAACGGGACCCGCCGGCGGCTGGGTGAGCTTCCGGGTAGACTCGAGGAACCCATCGCGGGGGTTGCGGCAGCCCTGCTGCCGCGACTGATCAGCAAGGTCGAGTCGATCGAGGACGCCGATGGGGTGGTGGAGGTCTTCTTCGAGGTCTTCCCGCGCCGGCCGACGCTGCTGATCTTCGGGGGAGTTCACATCGCCACGGCGCTGGTGCGGATGGCCCGGCCGCTGGGGTTCCGCACCGTGGTGGCCGACGGGCGCGAGGCGTTCCTTACCCGGGAGCGCTTTCCCGACGTGGATGAGATGATCCTGGGCTGCGGGCCCGGTTCCGGATTGACCCCATGCTCGACGACGCCGGTGCGCTCGAGGGCCAACAGGTTTCTCTCGGCCTCGATGGGGTCGGCTCCGCCAGGACGATGGATCTGCCGGCCGAGTCGTTCGCCGCGGG
>JBGPEJ010000120.1:0-9293 GCA_041482775.1 Gemmatimonadota bacterium
CACAACCATTACGAGCGGGTGCGGGCCAAGGCGGAGGCGAAGTTCGGCGGGAAGAAGGGCGTCGAGAAGATGTTCCCCGACTCGGCCTACCAGCTCACCCACAACGCGCTCTTTCCCAAGGACTGCATGCACATCGAAAACGTGGGCGGGGAGGTCGACGCGCCGGAGCTGCAGAACAAGCGGTGCATCGTCGGCTGCTTCCCGTGGAAATTCCGCGGTGGCGAGGCGGCCTTCTGCCGGACCGTGGCGTGGCTGGGGGACTGGCCGAAGAAGCCTTGATGGGCGCTGGAGCGGTGTGGGGCGCGCGAATGGGCCCCGATGCTGAAACGGCTGGTCCACAGATTACACAGAGGGTGGGCGTACCGGAGGATGATCAAAGAGATCAACAAACCTACGCCATCATCGGCGCGGCGATGGAGGTGCACCGAATCCTGGGCCCCGGATTCCTCGAGCGAGTCTACCAATCAGCGCTGGAAGTCGAATTTGGTAAGAGGAACGTACCCTATGTTCGAGAGGTACCAATTCCGGTCTGGTACAAAGGAACCCCGTTGGGGGTACGCTACCGCGCGGATTTCGTTTGCTACAGGGAAGTTCTCGTGGAGCTCAAGGCGCTGCAAAGATGACCGCAATCGAGGAAGCTCAGATCATCAATTACCTCGTCGGCACTCGGCTGGGCCGGGGAATGCCATTAAATTTCGGTGCCAGTTCCCTTCAGTTCAAACGGTTCGTCGGACCGGCCCTTCTCGTCGCCGGGCCATCTGTGCAATCTGTGAAATCTGTGGTTTCGCACCCGTGACGCCTCAATCCTCGGCCGCCGAGATCGCCCGCCGGGTGGGAGCCGGGGAGCTGTCGCCCGTCGAGGTCATCGAGGCGGCGCTCGATCGGGTGGCGCGGCACAACCCCGAGCTCAACGCGATCGTCACCCTGAACGAGCGGGCCCTCGACGACGCGCGGGCAATGGAACAGCGCGTCGCACGCGGCGGCTCGCCCGGCCCCCTTGCCGGGGTGCCGGTGGGAATCAAGGACGTCACCCAGGTGGCCGGCGTCCGCACCACGTTCGGATCGCCACTCTACGCCGATCATGTCCCCTCCGAAGATGCGCTGGTGGTCCAGCGGCTGCGCGCCGCGGGTGCGATCATCCTCGGCAAGACCAACACGCCGGAGTTCGCGGCGGGAGGCAACACCTGGAACGAGGTGTTCGGCCGCACCCGAAACCCGTGGAACCCGGCCCGAAGCGCCGGCGGCTCGACCGGTGGTGGCGCGGTGGGGCTCGCCACCGGCATGATCGCTCTCGCCGAGGGCACCGACCTGGGAGGCTCGCTCCGGATTCCGGCATCATTCTGCGGAGTGGTGGGCCTCCGGCCTTCACCTGGCCTGGTACCCACGCACCCCTCGGATTGGCCGTGGGACACGCTGCAGGTCACTGGCCCGATGGCGCGGAGCGCCCTCGATGTTGCTCTCATGCTCCAGGCCGTCGCGGGGCCCAGTCCGCTGGCGCCACTCCGGCAGCCGTTGGCCGGGCGGGACTTTGTGGCAGCGGTACGGGCCGGGCCGAAACCGGGGCTCCGCGTTGCCTACTGTCCCGACATCGCCGGTATCGGGGTGGATCCCGCGGTCGCGGACGTGTGTCGCAGCGCGGCGGACGCACTCGCCCGGAATGGGACCGCGGTCGAGGAAATCGATCTCGACCTCGCCGCAGGCAAGGGCGCCTTTCTCGCGCTTCGCGGGCTCTGGTTCGTCACCTGGATGCAGGAGCACTTGCACCGACTGGAGGAATTCGGCGTCAACGTAAAGAGCAACACCAGGGCGGGTCTGGCCGGCGTGGTGGGCGACCTGGGCGCCGCGGAAGCGGTTCGCGGCAGGATCTGGCATGTCTTCCGCGAGTTGTTCGAACGCTTCGACCACCTGCTCACGCCGACGATGGCGGTGCCCCCGTTTCCGGTCGAGCAGAACTACCCGGAGATGGTGGCGGGGAGGAAAATGGAAACCTACGTGGATTGGATCGCGCCGACCTTCGTGTTGAGCCTGACCGGATTGCCGGTGGCCTCGGTTCCCTGCGGGCTCGATGGAGAAGGCCTGCCGGTGGGCCTGCAGATCGTCGGGCGGCCCGAGGGAGAGGAGGCGGTGCTCGCGCTGGCCGGCGTCATGCAGCAGCTCCTGCCGATCGGGCCACCGCTCCTGGCTCGCTAAAACAGCTTCGCCACTTCCTGCTTCATCACCTTGCCCATCGCATTGCGAGGCAGCGCCGCCACTGCGCGCAGCGATCGCGGCACCTTGTAGGGCGCCAGCCGTTCTTTCGCCCAGGCCGAGAGCTCCCCGAGCTCGAGGGCGGCGCCGACGGCGAGCTCGACCGCGACGCAGATCCGCTCGCCCCACTCGATGTCCAGGACACCCACCACCGCGCACTCCGCGATGGCGGAATGGGTCCGGAGCACCTCCTCGATCTCGAGCGCCGAGACCTTGTACCCGCCGGTCTTGATGATGTCGATGCTGCTGCGGCCCAGGATGCGGTAGGCGCCGTTCTCGACCAGGGCTGTGTCCCCGGTGCGAAACCACCCGTCGTGGAATGCCGCGGCCGTGGCGTCCGGGCGGCGCCAGTATTCGAGGAACACATTGGGCCCCCGCACCTCGATCTCTCCCGGCTGCCCCGGCTGGGCAGGAGCTCCCTTCTCATCCACGATACGGACTTCGACTCCTGGCAGCGGCGCGCCGACGAAACCGGGACGGCGCTCGCCGTGGAGCGGGTTCGATAGCGCCATGCCGAGCTCGGTCATGCCGTAGCGCTCCAGCAGGGTGTGGCCGCTGATCTCCCGCCACCGCTCCAGCGTCTGGACCGGGAGGGCCGCCGAGCCGGAGACCATGAGCCGCATCTTCCGGCAACCGCCGGACATTTCCCGGCGGCGCTCGGCCGGGGCCGCTTCCCAGGCCGTAATCAGCCGTCCGTACACCGTCGGCACCGCCATGAACAGCGTGAGGCGCCCCTCGGCGATCCGGGCCCAGGTTTCCTGCGCGTCGAACTTCGGGAGGGTCTCGCAGAGGGCCCCCGCCCACAATGCGCAGGAGACCACATTGACGATGCCATGCACGTGATGCAACGGCAGCACCAGGAGGGTGCGGTCGTCGGCGGTCCATTCCCACGCGGCGATGAGCGCGGTGATCTGGGCCCGGAGATTGGCGTGGGTGGTGACGACCCCCTTGGGCCTTCCAGTGGTGCCGCTGGTGTAGACCATCATGGCCCGACGTCCCTCGGCGACGGCGGGGAGGGTCCGGGGCGCCGCGGCGAGCGCCTCCGTGCTGGTGAGGCATCGCGCGCCCGCTGCTTCGGCGAGGGGGCGCAGCACGCCGGCGGCGCCGGGGTCCACGACCACCACGCTCGCGCCCGCGTCCCGGAGGACATACTCGAGCTCCGGCGGCGGGTGCGACATCGCGAGCGGCACCGCGATGCCGCCGGCGCGCCAGACGGCCCATTGCACCGCCACATGATCGAACCCGGGGGCGACGAAGAAGGCGACACGATCCTCGGCGAGGTCTTCCCGCGGCCCCAGCAGCGCGCCCGCGATCCGGGCCGAGGCGTCGAGCAGCTCGGCGTAGGTGTTCGAGCCGGCATGATCCAGAATCGCAGGGCGCCGCCCGTGCGCGGAGGCGCGCGCGACCAGAGGCAGGGCAGAGGCATGGGCCGCCATGCCCCCAAGAAACGGCCGGTCCGAATTCCGGGCAAGCCTCAACCCGATCATCACACCGAATGGGGCGGCTCGGCGCTCAACGTCAGCGCCGCGGAGCTCAAGAACGTCGGAGTCTGCGCGCCCTCCACCGCGCTGGCTCTGGCCTCGGCGGACGCAACGACGGCGGCTTTCGTGGTGGACGAGGTGAGGCGGGCGGCGCTGGAGCGGATCGAGCGGGAAGCGGCGCTCAGCGTCAGGGCGGTGACGAAGGAAAGCACCCGGGAGAAGGAGCTGCAGATCCTCCGGGCCTGGGCCGACTGATACGGCGGGGCGCCCGACTCCATTCGAGAGGTGGAGGTGGCGACAGGGCGTGGCGCCGGATTGTCGCGGAGTAGAGCCGGTCAGCCTTCTTCCCGTAAGGTCACTGCCGGATCGACTCGGAGGGCGCGCCGGGTGGGAAGCCAGGTCGCGAGGCCGGCCACACCGACCAGCACACCGGCCACCAGTACCAGGGTAACGGGGTCACCCGGGGAGAGGCCGTAGAGCAGCTTGCCGAGGTAGCGAGTGGTGGCCAGCGACGCCGCCAGGCCAACTGCGATCCCGAGGCCGACGAACCGGAAACCTTCCTTCGCCACCAGGCGTGCAATCGCAGCACTGGTGGCGCCGAGCGCCCGCCGGAGCCCGATCTCGCGGGAGCGCTGCCCCACGATGTAGGCCAGCACGCCGTACAATCCGACCGCCGACAGAATCAACGCCAGCCCCGCGAGGAGGCTGAGCAGCAGCATCGGATAGCGCCGGTCGGCGGTGGACTCGGCGAGGCGCGATTCGAGGGTCTCGACCGACAGCACCGGAAGGGAGCGGTCCATCGCAGCGATCTCCCGGCGGACCTCCGTCGCCATCGCCGTCGGCAGGCCCGAGGTCCGGATCACCACCGTCATGTCGGCCGGCGGCCCCTGCAAGAACGGATAGAACACCGTCGGGCGGGGATCAACATCCAGGCCGTCGCGCCGCATGTCTCCCACGATGCCGATGATCTCCAGGACCGAATCGGGCTCGGCCATGTCCACCCGGATGTGCTGGCCGACCGGCGGCGCTCCCTTGAGCACTTGCTGCGCAAAGGTCTTGTTGATGAGGACCACGCGCGGGGCGCCCAGGCGATCGGCGCTGGTGAACCCGCGACCCTGTACCAGCGGCGTGCGCATGGCCTCGAAGTATGCCGCATCGATGGTGTTGACCTCGGTGACCAGAGCCTGGCCCGCCGGCGGCTCGGGCTGTCCGATGATATGCACCGACGTGCCGGGAGCCACGCCGCGCAGCGGGAGGAAATTCACCAGGCCCACCTCGCTCACCCCCCGGAGTGCGCCGATGCGCCGGGCCAGCTCCTCGTAGAAGGCGGCCTTCTTCTGGGGCGGGCCGTATACGTCCCCCGGCAAGCGGAGCTGAACAGTCAAGACACCTTTGGGATCGAATCCCGGCTGAACCGAGAGCAGATTGGCCAGGGAGCGCACCGTCAGCCCCGCACCGGTCAGCAGCATCAGGCTGAGCGCCACCTGGATCGAAACCAACGCACCGCGCAGAGTCCGGCCATGGGGAGCCGAGCCACCCTCTCCGCCCCGGCGGCTGAGCGGCTGGCGCAGCGAGCGCTCGCGGAGCGCCAGAGCGGGTGCCAGTCCAAAGGCCACGCCGGCCAGCGCGGTGATGAGAAGGGCAAAGCCCAGTACCCGGAAGTCGACCCCGACCTCCTGAAGCCGGGGGATCTGCCGCAGCTGGGCGCGCACCAGCAAGCGGACGCCCAGGGTCGCCGCCAACATGCCGAGCCCGCCACCCACCGCCGCGAGCACCAGTCCCTCGACCACCATTTGCCGCAGGATCCGCCCGCGGGATGCTCCGAGCGCGGCCCGCACCGCGAGCTCGGTTCGGCGAGCCAGCACCTGGCCCAGCTTGAGGTTGGCGACATTAGCACAGGCGATGAGGAGCACCGACGCGATCGCCCCCGCCAGCAGCAGGAGCACCGGCCGCGCCTTGCCGGTAACCTGGTCCTGCAGCCCGACCACGTCCGCGGTCCAGCCCTTGTTGAACACCGGGTACTCCCCTTCGAGCGAGGCGGCGATCGAGTGCAGTTCCCGGTCGGCCGCTTCAGCGGTGATTCCTTCACGGAGACGGCCGATCACCATGGCATAGCGCCCCCGGCGGGCCGCCAAGTTGCTCGTCATGGCCCAGGGCTCCCAGTACTCCTCGGAGCCCATGGGGCGGAACCCGGGCGGCATGACACCCACGACCCTGGCCGTGGCATCCCGGAGCACCACGGTCCGGCCGATCACCGACGGATCTGCCCCGAAGCGGCGAATCCAGAGTTGGTGACTCAGCACCATCGCGACGGGCGCCCCCACCAGCGTATCCTCGGGCACGAATAGCCGGCCCAGCGCCGGATGGACGCCAAGGGTGGCGAAGAAGTTGGTCGAAACGGCACGGCCGGGAAGGATTTCCGGTGCGTCTCCCGTGAGCGGGGCGCTGGCCCAGGTGTACAGCGCCAGGGACTCGAAACTCCGGGCCCGGCTGCGCCAATCGAGGAAGTTGGCAGGAGAGACCAGATTCTCGGGCCGGTCGCGTGGAAGGTTGTGTTCCCATACCTGCGCCAGCCGGCCGGAATCGGCGTAAGGCAGCGACTTCAGCAGCACGGCATTGAGCACACTGAAGAGCGCCGTGGTGGCGCCGATGCCGAGCATGAGGGTAAGGATCGCGGCGGCGGTGTAACCCGGCCGGCGGCGCAGGCCGCGCAGCGCGTACTTCACATCCTGAGCGAGGTCGACGAGCGCGGGCGGGGACCACACGGCGCGAACCTCCTCGCCGATCTGAGCCTGGTTGCCCATCCGCCGCCGCGCCGTGAAGCGGGCCTCCTCAGGGTCCGCCCCCGCGTGGCGCGCGGCCTCGGCGGCCATCTCCTCGTGGAAATGGAGCTCCTCCCTGAGGTCCGCCTCAAAGCGGCGCAGGCCGATCATATGGAGCAAACGCCGGAGGAGTGTCCTCATGCCGGCCGCACCACGCTGCGCACCGCGGCCACCAGCTGGTCAAAAGCGGAGACCTCGTGCGCGAGCTGTTTCCTTCCCTGGGGGGTGAGGGCGTAGTATCGGGCGCGGCGCTTGGTGGGCGTGAGCTTCCACTCCGCCTTGACCCAGCCCCGGAGCTTGAGGCGCTGAAGCGCGGGATAGAGCGAGCCCTCCTCGACCCGGAGGGCCTCGGCGGAGAGCCGGCCGATGTGCTGGGCAATGCCATACCCGTGCATGGGCTGCGCCGAGAGGGTCTTGAGGATTAGCAGGTCGAGGGTACCGGGGAGGAGCTCGACTCGGAAGGGGTCACGCACAGCCATGGCCGACCTACCTATAGGGTGACTATGGGTAGGCATACTATGGTCTCGAGGGCCGGCCGTCAAGCCGGGCGCCGCTACGGCACGCCCAGTATCCGGCCCGCCTCCTCCGCCAGGGCGCGGTTGGTGGCGATCGCGTTCCCGAGCGGCGGATACCTCCGTCCGTCGAAATCGATGATCCGGCCCCCCGCCTCCTCGACGATCGGAGCGAAGCAGGCGATATCCCATGGATTGAGACCCACGTCCACCATCACCTCGGCGCGCCCGGTGGCAACCAGGAGGTAGCCGTAGCAGTCGGCCCAGGTGCGGGCGACCGCCGCCGCGCTGGCCAGAGTCTCCCAGCCGTGCCGCCGCTCGGGGTCGGCGAAGCGGGGAACGTCGCTGGTCAGGACGGTGGCGTCCTCGAGCCGGGCGATTTCGCTCACCCGGCATCGCACGCCGTCGTGCCAGCAGCCTTGACCCGGGGCGGCGACCAGGAGCTCTCCCACCGCGGGAAATGCCGCGGCACCAGCCAGCACCGCGTCTCCCTCGACCACCGCGACCAGACTTCCCCAGAGCGGCACCCCACGCACGAAGCTCTTGGTGCCGTCCACCGGATCGAGCAGCCAGGTCCGGCCGCCGGCTCCGGCCCGGCTCCCGAACTCCTCTCCCAGAATGCCATCCCGGGGAAACCGTTTCGCGATCCACTCACGCGCCACGCGCTCGGCCTCCCGGTCCGCGGCGGTAACCGGCGACCCATCGGCCTTCCGCTCGACGGTGAGGTTGGTTCGGTAATGGCGGAGCGCGGTGGCGCCCATCAAGCGGGCCAGCGCTTCGGCGGCCTCGAGCAATTCCCCGGTTCCCGGCACGTGGCGCCCGATTACTGGGGGAGGTCCAGCCCCGGCTTCACCTGCCCCCGATGGCAGGTCGTGCAATTGACGATCGGCCGCTCGCTCTTGAGGTTCTTGATCTGGGGCAGCAGCTCGCCGTTAATCCTGGCCAGCATGGCGACCATGTCGCGCGCGATCTGTTTCTGGGGTTTGTCGTCCTTGTCCCACTCCCCCACGACATGGCAATGGCCGCAGCCCACGCCGAGGGATCGGCCATAACCGAGGTTCATGATCCTGAGCAGCCGCCCCGCCGGCATTGCGCCCAGGGTCTTGATGTTGAGGAAGACGCTGTCGGCGGGGGAGTTCTCCTTTCCGGCGATCTGCTTGAGGACCACATTCATCAGGCTGTCGCGGAGCCGGGAGACGGAGTCCTGGGGCGCCTGGCCCTGGACCACGCCGTGCGGGTCCGCCGGGGCGGCCGCCACCGGGGACAACCGTGGATGCCGGGCGAATGAGGCCGAAACGGCGCCGAGGAGCATCAGCGAAGCAAGAACGAACCGCACGAAGACCTCCGGATGCCGGATGTGGGGAAGGGGATTCTCCCCAACCTACGGGACGGACGCGGCCAGGGTTACTCCCCCTAGATTGGGCGGATGCCGGAGCATCGTCATCACTGCTTTGCCAGCACGCCGCCGGGAATCGAGCGCCTCACCGCGCTCGAGCTTACCGGGATGGACATCCCATCGGGGGCGACCGAGCCGGGCGGAGTCGAGTTCGACGCCACCTCCGGCCAGCTCTACACTGCAAACCTCCACCTCCGCACCGCCAATCGCGTTCTGGTCCGCCTCGCGGAATTCCCCGCGCGCGCGTTCTACGAGCTGGAGCGGAAAGCCCGGCGGGTGCCCTGGTACGAGGCGCTCGAGCCGGGAGCGCCGGTGCGGTTTCGGGTCACCAGCCGCAAGTCGAAGCTCTACCATCTGGATGGGATAGCGGACCGGTTGTTCCAGAGCATCGATGGTGCGGCCGCGGCGGGCGCGAGCGCGCCGCAGGCCGGAGAGAGTGAGGACGACGAGGGGGACGGCGCTGATGCCCAATTGATGGTGGTGAGAATTCTGCGCGACCTCGTCACAATCAGCGCCGACAGCTCCGGCGCGCTGCTGCACCGTCGGGGTTACCGCCTGGCCTCGGCCAAGGCGCCGCTCCGCGAGACCCTCGCCGCGGCGATGCTGCTGGGCGCGGGTTATGATGGGACCCGGCCGCTGCTGGACCCGTTCTGCGGCGCCGGGACCATTCCGATCGAGGCGGTCCTGCTCGCCCGGCGGATCGCGCCTGGGCTCCGGCGGAAGTTCGCCTTCGAGCGCTGGCCGTCGTTCGATGCCGGCCTCTGGCAGGCGATCAAGGAAGCGGCGGAATCGCGGATTCTCCCTGCGGCGCCGGCACCCATCCTGGGGAGCGACC
>JBGPEJ010000121.1:0-9237 GCA_041482775.1 Gemmatimonadota bacterium
ATCCCAGCGCCGACGCACCATGTACGGCTCGTTGCCGAACCCGTGGGTCCGGTTGGGGAGCAGCAGCAGATCGAAGTCCTTGTTGGCTTTGATCAGCGCGTCCACCACCACCATCGTGTTGGCGGGAGGCACGTTGTTGTCCATGGTACCGTGCGCCAGGAGGAGCTTCCCCTTCAGGTTCCTGGCTTGGAGCTGATTGGCCTGGTTGTCGTAGTTGGTGGACCCATCGGCGTTCTTCGTGAGCAGCCCCTGCCATTTCTCGGCCCAGTCGTCTTCATAGAGCCGATTGTCGTGATTGCCCGCCTCGGAAATGCCGACCTTGAAGAACTCCGGATAGCGGAACATCGCGTCCGCGGCGGCAAAGCCTCCGCCGGAGTGTCCATAGATCCCGGCACGGTCCAGGTCGATCCACCGGTAGCGCTCTCCCAGCTGCCGCATCCCCGTCACCTGATCGGGCAACCCGTTGTCTCCCATGTTGCCGAAGTACGTTGCATGGAACGATTTCGACCGCATCGGAGTCCCCATCGCGTCGATCTCCACCACCACGAACCCGAGCTCCGCGAGCGCCTGGGCGTCCCCGCGCGCCGCCGAGAACTGCCGCCCGCCGACGCTGCCGGTCTGCGGACCGGGATAGACGTGGTTCACGATCGGGTACTTGCGGGTTGTATCGAGGCTGGTGGGCCGGTACATCAGCCCATAGAGATCGGTCTTCCCGTCCCGCGCCTTGACCGTGATCGGCACCGGCGGCTTCCATCCGCTCGCGAGGAGCCGGGAGATGTCCGCTTTCTCGAGCGCCACCAGGTCCCTTCCCTCGGCGTCCCGCAATACGCTCACCGAAGGCACGTCAGGCCGGGAGTAGCTGTCGATGAAGAAGCGGCCCGAGCCGGAGGCCGTGATCTCGTGATCGGCGTCTTCGGGCGCCAGGGACCGGAGATTCGAGCCGTCGAACCGCACCCGGTAGGAATGGCGGAAATACGGATCGCCGGGCTCCCGGCCCGCCCCGGTGAACCAGATGGTGCGGTCTTTTTCGTCGACTCTGAGGACCTGCAGCACGTTCCAGGCGCCGGTGGTGATTTGATTCTTGACCCTTCCGGTGGCCAGGTCGCAGAGGTAGAGGTGGCCCCAGTCCGAGCGCTGGGAGTACCAGATCACCTCGTTGCTGGCTGGCAAGTAGCGCCAGTTGACCCTATTGAATCCCGATTCGAAAAAGGTGGGAACGCTCTCGGCCAGTACCTCGCGCACCGCCCCGGTCTCCGCTTCGGCAATCCGGAGCCACTCCTGCTTATGATCCCGGGAGGTCGACACGAACGCCAGCTGCGAGCCGGCGGGATTCCACTGCACATCCCCCCAGTCGCCCCGGCAGGCGACATCGTCGCAGGTGGTGGAGCGGTGCTGGTCGGGCGGCAGCTGCAACCGGACAACCCGGTGGGCATCGAGGTCGATCACCACCCGCTGGATCATGGTGATGATGCTGTCGCCGGGAAGCGGATACTTCCACGCCTTGAGGGTCGGGTGGCCCACCCGGGTGTCGACCAGGTACATCTCGCCCACACCCCGCTGATCCTGCTGAAAGGTCGCAAGCTTCTTCGAGTCGGGGGACCAGAGCACGATGGGACGGTCGCTGGCGGCCCAGCCGGCGTTATCGGTGGCGTAGCCGAAATCCTTGACCCCGTCGGTCGTGAGCCGGGTGTCCTGCCCCGAGGCCAGATCGCGAGCCCAGAGATTGTAGTCCCGGATGAACACGGCCCGTTTCCCGTCCGGAGAGGTCACCGAATTCGGGGGCGCCGCCTCCGGTCCCTTGGTCGATGCGGCGCACTGGGCCCCCGCGAGGTCGCAGGTCCAGCGCCGCTGGGCGACCTCGAACACGATGGACCCCCGGTCGGGGGTGAAGTCGAACCGAGTGAACGGGAGGTGCCCCGCGTCGTAGGGCGCGTTCGCCGCGCGCGAGAGCGCGGCGGCGATCATGGCATGGTCGAAGGCCGGTTCCCGGGTCCGCCGCGCCGGATCGACCAGGACAAACTCGCTCCCCTGTGGGGTAGCGTTGCGATACCAGAAGCGCTCGTCGGCGAGCCAGGTGGGCCGGACCGCCGCGCCATACACCAGCGGCGTGGTGTTGTAGCCCATGAACCGCTCGGCCCGCGCGTAATCGTCGGTGGTGAAGGCGCGGGGTTGCTGGGTGGCGAGCGTCGCCAAGAGGAGGAGCGCTGGGTGCATGAGGGTCTCTCGGGGCTTCGATGGGGAGTCGCGGCGATGCGAGGAGGAATATAGGTTGATCGGCATGAATCATCTCCCCGCCGGTGATCGCTACCGATCCATGCGCTACCGGAGAACCGGAACCAGCGGCCTCCAGCTTCCGGCCATCTCGCTCGGGCTCTGGCACAATTTCGGCGGGGTGGACCCCTTCGACACCTCGCGCGCGATGGTGCTTCGCGCGTTCGACCTCGGGATTACCCATTTCGATCTGGCCAACAACTACGGTCCGCCGCCGGGCTCGGCCGAATCGAACTTCGGTCGCATCCTCCGGGAGGATCTTGCCACCCATCGCGACGAGCTGGTCATCTCGAGCAAGGCCGGGTACCTGATGTGGCCCGGCCCCTATGGCGACTGGGGCAGCCGCAAGTACTTGATCGCCAGCCTCGATCAGAGCCTCCGGCGGATGGGCCTGGAGTACGTCGACATCTTCTACCACCATCGCCCCGACCCGGACACTCCTCTCGAGGAAACCATGGGCGCCCTGGACCAGGTGGTCCGGAGCGGCAAGGCGCTGTACGCCGGGATCTCGTCCTATCCCGCCGATTTGACCCGCCGCGCCGCCGGTATCCTGCGATCCCTCGGCACCCCCTGTCTTATCCATCAGCCCAAGTCCAGCATGCTCGACCGGTGGATCGAGGACGGACTGCTCGCGGCGCTCCGCGAGGAGGGCATCGGGTGCATCGCGTTCTCTCCACTGGCCCAGGGGTTGCTGACCGACCGCTACCTCACCGGAATTCCGGGCGACTCCCGCGCCGCCAAGCCGCACGGCTTCCTCAAACGGGAGCAGGTTACCGAAGCGACGCGGACCACGGTCCGGCGGCTCAGCGAGCTTGCCCGCGCCCGGAGCCAGACCCTGGCGCAGATGGCCCTGGCCTGGGTGCTCCGGCACCCGGAAATGACCTCGGTGCTGGTCGGAGCGAGTCGAGTGCCGCAGATCGAAGATGCGGTCGGCGCGCTCGCCAATCTGGCATTCGACCCGGAGGAGCTCGAACGCATCGACCGGATTCTCACGAGTTGAGGCCGGACCCCGTGCGGGGCATCATCCGGCTATTCTTCTCCCTCGGTTTCCCCCGGCATCCTGGAGCCCCAATGCGCGCCACGACGTTGATCGTTCTGCTCGGCGCGGCCACAGCTCCGCTCGCCGCTCAGGGGCTGCCGCCCTATACGTCGATGAATCCCATGGTGACATCGCGCACTGGCCTGGGCAGCCAGCCCTACGGGAGCGCCGCCGGCCGCTGGCACATCGGGGTGATGACCGATTATGCCAGCGCCATCGAGTACGATGCGTCCCTCGCGAATGCTTTCTACCTGCTCGATGCCGAGCTGCTGCGCTTCGAGGTGACCGCGACCCGCAATGTAAAGAAGAACGGATTCGTGCTGCTGCAGGGAAGCGTGAACGGGGCCTATGCGGGATTCCTCGACGGATTTCTCGAGTGGTACCACAATCTGGTGGGCTTGCGCGTGGCGGCGCGGGACCTCCGCCCCCGGAATTCATTCGGGTATCGGCTCGACCTCCAGGACGGCCGCCGGTTCACCTACGCACCCTCCGACGCCTACCTCGGAGACGTCCGTCTCGGGGCCGGCGTCCGCCGCTCACCCCACTGGCAGACGATGGTCTCGGTGACCCTGCCCACCAACACCGGACCGGAGGGCTACAAGAAGGGCGTTCCTTCGATCAACGCCACCACGACCCTGACCAGCGCCTTCGCCAAGCGTTTCACCTACGAGGGGACCTTCGGCGCCGGATTCACCCCGGCGCACGGCGCGCTCTCGAATCTCGAGCACACCACCTTCCTCATGGTCACTCAGGGAGTCAGGGCCCGGGTTACCGGCCCGTTCCACCTCTATGCCAACCTGATCTACCACTCGGCGCTCTACCACGACACCGGCATCCGGGGCCTCGATGGACGCGAGCTCACCATCGACACCGGCGGGTTCTTCAAATTCAAGCGCGGGCCGGAGTGGATTCTCGGCGTGACCGAGGATCTCGAGCCCAGCGGCCCGGCGATCGACGTAGGATTCAGGCTTGGGGCGCGTTGGTGAAGAGGAACTGCTCCATCTGCTCGAGGAGAAACTGCCGGGACTTGGGCTCCCGCAGGTTCAGGGCGTAGTGATTGATGAGCTGCTGCTGATACTTGAGCCACTCCCCCCAACACACCGCGCAGATCTCCTGAAAGGCCCGGCGGCCGACCTCGCTGGGGAATGGCTGGAAGGGTTGCTGGTCGCGAAGCTGATGGCAGCGGGTACAGGTGATGGCCGGCATGCCAAGAACGTCAACGGTCAACCGCCCACAGTCAACGTCAGGCCACGTCCCCCCGCTTCAGCGCCTTGACCCCGCTCCGGGTTCCCAACCCCGCCCCAGCGCCAACCACCGCCGCGGTGAACCCGGTCACCAGGATCTTCACCAGCGGAAGCATGGTGAACGGCATGACCAAGAGCGCCGCCCCCACCGCTACAAGGATCGGGATAAAGGGTGACTGCACCGCGTCGACGAAGCGGAGCCGCCGACGGACGAAGCCCCGAGCGAACCCGAATGCCATGACGCCCGCCATGACGCTCACGGTGAACGCGGCCACTCCGAAGATGGTTGAAAACACGTTCCCTCCTGGGTCAAAGATCCTGCGTGTTTCAGTACGAAACGCCCCACGGAATGGTTTCATCCGCCTCCCTTACCACCGGAGAACGGCGCTCCCCCAGACGAAGCCTGACCCGAAGGCGGTGAAAACCACCAGTTTCCCTGTCGTGAGCCGCCCGGCCCGCACGCACTCGTCCAGCGCGATGGGGATGGTCGCGGCGGTGGTATTTCCGTAGCGCTGGATGTTGTTATAGGTCTGGTCGTCGCGGAGGCCGAGCTCTTTCTGCACGGCCTCGGAGATTCGCAGGTTGGCCTGGTGAGCGATCAGCAGGTCGATCGAGGCCACCGCTTCGCCCGCACGCGCGAGGGCCGCGCGCACCGATTCCGGCATCCGGACCACAGCGTGCCGGAACACTTCCCGGCCGTCCATCTGGAGCCAGAATTTCCCCTGGGCCATCTGCTCGGCCCAGAGGGAGGGCTGGTGCAGCGACCCCGGTCCCTCGACCCACAGCTTTTCGGCGCTCTGCCCCTCGCCGTGCAGGTCGAACGCGAGGATCCCCCGCCCTGGCGCTTCCGTCGCACCGAGGACCACGGCGCCGGCGCCGTCTGCGAAGATCACCGCGCTGTTCCGCCCCGCGGAGGAAACCTCCAGCCGGGTGGACTGGATCTCCTGTCCGACCACCAGAATCTGCCGGAAGGCTCCGCTCCGGATGTAGGCGTCCGCCACCGAGAGAGCGTAGACGAACCCCGCGCACTGCATCCGGATGTCGATTGCCGGGATGGTGGCGGCGATCTTGAGCTCGCGCTGGAGGAGGACGCCGTTGCCGGGCAGGAAATAGTCGGGGGTGCTGGTGGCGTAGACGATGGCGTCGAGGTCCCCCGGCTGGAGGCCCGCCATCTCCAGGGCCTGGAGCGCGGCCGCGGCACCGAAGGCCACCCCCCGCTCCCCTGGGGTGATCCAGCGTCGCTCCTGAATCCCGGTCCGGGTGCGAATCCACTCGTCCGAGGTATCCATGAGGCTCGCGAGATCGTCGTTGGTGACGACCCGGGTGGGAAGCGCGCGTCCGGTGCCGAGGATGACGCTACGGGGCATGCCTGGGGATCACGGGTGAAGGCCGCCGCAAACCTCGCTCGGGAGCGGGACCGGGGCAAGCCCGCCCGCTCGCTAGCCCCTAGTCCCTAATCCCTACTCGTACCTCAGGGCGTCGATGGTATTGAGGGTCGCGGCACGGCGCGCGGGCCACAGCCCGAAGAAGAGTCCGACGAAGGCGCTGAACGCGAACGCCACCCCCACCGCCGCCGGTGAAATGAAGGTGTTCCAGTGTGCCAGGCGGGACATGATGGTGGCAGCGCCGGCACCGATCAGTACGCCCACCAGTCCGCCGAACATGCAGAGTACCAGCGCTTCGATCAGGAACTGGAGCATGATGTTGGTCTTGGTGGCGCCGAGGGCCTTCCGGATGCCGATTTCCCGGGTCCGCTCGGTTACCGACACCAGCATGATGTTCATGATGCCGATGCCCCCTACCACCAGCGACACCGCCGCGATTCCCGCGAGTAGCAGCTTGAAATTCTCGGTGGTCTGTTGCTGGGTGGCCAGGATGTCCTGCTGGTTTCGGATCTGGAAGTCGTTGTCACCACCCGGCCGGATCTTGTGCTCCCGCCGCATGACGCGCTCGATATCCACCATGCCCTGGTCCAGGGACACGCCGTCCCGGACCTGCACGGCAATGGAGCGGAGCCGGTCGGTGCCGAACAGGCGGTACCGCGCGGTGCTCAGGGGGACCAGAATCTGCTCGTCGGGATTCATGAACGAGCCCTGGGCGCCCTTCTCGCTCAGGACGCCGATGACTTCGTAGGAGTCTCCGCGGACCTGAATCGTCTGGTGGATCAGGGCGGCGGGATTCACGTTGAGCATGTTGGGCACCGCCGAACCCAGGACCGCGTAGCGCTGGCGGGCCCCGTCATCACCGGCGGTGAACATCCGCCCGTAGGGAATGGTGTAGTTCCGGACCTTGTCGTAGTTCGGCGTGGTGCCGAGGACGTTGATGTTGAAGTTCCGGGTTCCGTACTTGATCTGCAGCGAGCGTTGTAGCTCCGGCTCGACCGCCGAGAGCAATTTGGCATCCCGCTCCAGCGCCTCTGCGTCCTTCACCGTGAGGCTCACCCGGATATCGCTGGCCCGCCCGCCGAAGAACGACTGGCCGGGAATCACCGTGAGGAGATTGGCCCCGAGGGCCTGGATGCGCTCCTCGATGGCCCGCTGCGCGCCGGTTCCGAGCGCCACCACCGCGATGACGGCGCCCACACCGATGATGATGCCCAGCATGGTGAGCCCCGCGCGCAGCTTGTTGGCCCGGATGCTCTCGAACGCCACCCGGACCGTCTCGCCCAGCATCATGGCTTGACGCCCCCCGCCGGCGGCCGGGCCGGTGTGCTGGCGGCGGGAGCGGTGGTGGTGGCAGCGGTCCGGCCGGTCTGCTGCATGCCCGGCACTCCGCCGCCGCCGGTCATCTGCTGGAACCGGTTCTTCATGTCCTGCTGCGACTGCACCAAGCTGGCGCTCGGGAGGACCATCACCGAGTCCTTTTCGCTGAGCCCACGGACTACCTCGCTGTAGTCGAGGTCGGTCAGGCCGGTGCGGATGTACACCGGGGTCGGCCCCCCGCTCCGGGTGACGAACACGATGTAGTCGCCGCCGAACTGGAAGTCGCTGCCGCCGTTACGCTGACGTCCGCCACCAAACCCACCGCCCCCGCCGGCGCGAAAGGCCGCCATCACCTTCTGCATGGTGGCGCTCTCGTCCGCGGAGAGCTGCCCGCCGGAGAAGCGCTTGCGCATCAGGTCGCGGACCTGCGCTTCGGTCACCCCGGGAGGGAGCATCACCTGCCGGCCGTCCGGGGTGGTCATGGTGTTGCCTGCGGGCTTCTTCGCCGCCGGGTCCACCTTGCCGACGGTGTCGGTCTTGGCGCTATCGCGCCCGGGAGTGTTTGCCGCCAGAGTCGCCCGGAGCGAATCGCGCTGTTTTTCCGCGGCGGCCAGGAGCGTCTTGAGCCGAGCGTCGGGGATACCGAGGACCTGGGCCGCGCTGCTCACGTCCCGGGGGGTACGCAGTGAAGCGTTCGGCACCGCGAGCACGTTGTCTCGCTGCCCGATGTGGATTTCGACGTCGGAGTTCATGCCCGGCCGCAGCTTGCCGTCCTGATTCTGGATCCGGATCAGCACCGGGAACATCGTCACGTTCTGGAGGGTTTCGGCCAGCGGTTCGATCTTGAGCACCTCGCCCTCGAACGGCTGATTGGGGTACGCGTCCACCGTCACCGTGGCGCGGAGGCCGGCGTGGATCTTTCCGATGTCGGTTTCGTCCACCAGCGTCTTGACCTGCACCAGGTTCAGGTCGGCCATCTTGAGCAGCACCGTCCCGCCGCCGACGTCCCGGGTCGGTGAGGAAATCACCTGGCCCCGCTCGACCGATTTCGAAATGATGGTGCCGTTGATCGGCGCCAGCACATCGGTGTCCTCCATGGCGATCCGGGCGTTTTCCGCCGCGACCTGGGCGCCGACCACCGCCGCCTTGGCGTTGGCCACGGCGAGGATAGCGGTCTCATGCTCCTCCTGCGAAATCGATTGCGATTTGAACAGCTCGTCGGAGCGCTTCCGCTGGGCCTCGGCGTTGTCGAACCGGGCCTTCGCGACGTCGAGGTCGGCGGCCGCCTGATCGAGGGTGTTCTTCGGGGTGCGCTGGTCCACCCGCACCAGTAGCTGGCCCCGCTGCACCACCTGGCCGGTCTCGACCTTCATGTCGAGGATTTCTCCGGACGCCTTCGACTTCACCTCCACCACGGTGTCGGGCTGGATCGTGCCGGAGGCCCGCGCCGAGACGATGATGGAGCGCTTCTCCACCGGAACCGCCTGGTAGACCACCGCCTTGGGCTTCTCCTTGCAGCCGAGGGTGAGGACCGCGAGAACGGCGGGGGCGAGGACACGGATACGCATCAGGACCTTCCAGGGGTGGCAACGTCGCGCTCGACCCGCCCGTCCTTCAGGTGGACCTGGCGCCGGGCGTGCGCGGCGATGTCGAGTTCGTGGGTGACGAGGATGATGGTCTGCCCGTCCTTGTAGAGCTGTTCGAACAGGGACAGGATCTCTTCGCTGGTCTTGGAGTCGAGGTTGCCGGTCGGCTCGTCGGCCAGGATGATGCTCGGATTGTTGACCAGCGCGCGCGCGATGGCCACCCGCTGGCGCTGGCCGCCGGAGAGCTCGTTGGGACGGTGGGTCATCCGGTCGCCCAGACCGACCCGGGTCAGCGCGAGCGCGGCCGCCTTGCGGCGCTCCTTGGAGCCGGTACCACCGTAGATCAGCGGGAGCTCCACATTCTGCAGCGCGGAGGCGCGGGGCAGCAGGTTGAA
>JBGPEJ010000122.1:0-9140 GCA_041482775.1 Gemmatimonadota bacterium
ACCCCGTCGCTGACGTGCACGCCCACATCCTCGAACCGCTGGGCCCATCGGATGTTGTTTTCCTCGTCGAAGCGGGCCTGCAGCTCGATCAGCACCGCCTCCTGCTTGCCCCGTTCGGCGGCGCTGGCCAGCATCCGCGCGATGTGGGAATCGCCGCCGGTGCGGTAGAGCGTCATCTTGATGGCGAGCACGTCGGGGTCATCGGTGGCGCTCTGGATGAACCGCTCGACGCTGGCGGAGAAACTCTCGTAGGGGTGGTGGAGGAAAACGTCTCCCTCGCGAATGACCTCGAAGATGTTCCGCCCCCCCGCCAGGCGCAGGGGGCTCATCGGCAGGAAGTTGGGGTCGCGCAGATCGGGGATGTCGAGCGCGGCGATGGCAATCAAGTCGGTGGCGTCCAGCAGGCCATCGACCTCGTAGACGTCCTCCAGCGTGAGCGGGAGCCCGTCGGCTTCCTGGTCGGCGTTGAGCTCGGCCAGGAGGAGCTGGCGGAGGGTCTCGGGCAGCCCGGGATGGACCTCGAGCCGGACCACCTCGGCGAAGCGCCGGTTGCGGACTTCCTCCTGAATGAGGGCCAGGAGATCGTCGGCCTCGTCGGGGTCGATTTCGAGATCGGTGTTCCGGGTGATCCGGAAGGGATAGCACCCCAGGATCTCGACCCCGGGGAAAAGGGCCTCGAGGTTCGCGGCGATCACCAGCTCGAGCGGCGCGAAGCGATGGGTGCCCGGCAGGGGGACCCAGCGGGGCAGGATCTTCGGCACCTTGACCCGCGCGAAGCGCTCGTCGCCCGAATCCCCCCGGAGAATGACCGCGAGGGAAAGCGAGAGGTTCGAGATGTACGGGAAAGGATGGGCCGGATCCACTGCCAGCGGGGTCAGCACCGGGAACACATTGGCGGTGAAATACTGATCCACCCAGGCCGCGTCTTCCGGGGAGAATTGCTCCTCCGCCGTGAGCAGGGTGATCCCCCGCTCCGCCAGCGCCGGGAGCACCTCCTGGGTGAGGCAGACGCCGTGCTGCTGTTGCAGCTCCCGGACCACCTGCGCGATGGAGCGGAGCTGGTCTTCGGGGGTCATGCCGTCGGCGGTGAGCTCGCTCAGGCGCGCCGCCACCTGCTGCCGGAGGCCGGCCACCCGCACCTGGAAGAATTCGTCGAGGTTGGAGCCGAAAATCGAGAGGAACTTGACCCGTTCGAGCAGCGGCGTGCGGGGGTCCTGGGCCTCGTGCAGCACCCGGCGGTTGAACTCCAGCCAGGACAGCTCCCGATTGAGGTAGAGTGCCGGTGAGCGAAGCTCGGCCACCGGGCGCACCGCGGTGGGCAAACCGACCACCGGCGCCTCCGGCACGCGGCTCAAGGGGGCAGGGGCCAGGCTTTCCTCGGACATGGCCGGAAGATACGTTGGCCGGGGTCGGAGGGACCGTCGCCGTTACCGATTTGATACCTGCGATTAAATATACCCCTATGGGGTATTATTGGCGGAGCCGGTCCGGAGGTACTGGTCGAGCCAGTCCAGCACCGTACCCCACCAGAGCCGCCGGTTCCGGGGCTTCAGAACCCAGTGTCCTTCGTCGGGGAAGTAGAGGAACTTGGCCGGAATGTTCCGCACCTTGAGGGCGGTGAACGCCTGGAGCCCCTCGGCCAGCTCCAGCCGGTAGTCGAGCTGGCTGTGGACCACCAGCATGGGGGTCTTCCAGCGATCGGAGTAATTCGAGGGCGACCACTTCTCCAGCATCGTCCGGGTTTCCGGGTTGGTCATCCCGCCGTCGCCGAACTCGTGATTGGGAAACCACAGCTCCTCGGTGGCTCCCTGGGCGCTGGCCAGGTCGAATATCCCGTCGTGGGAGACCATCGCCCTCAACCGGTCGGTGTGGCCCTGCATCCAGTTGATCATGTACCCGCCGTAGGAGGCGCCGGCGGCCCCCATCCGGGTGGAGTCCACATAGGAGAACCCCGCCACGACGTCGAGTCCCCGCATCAGGTCTTCGAAGGGGTAATCGCCCCAGTGCCGCGAGATGCTGTTGGTGAACTTCTGTCCCCATCCCGGCGAGCCGTGGAAATTGACCGCGGCGACGACATAGCCCCGGGAGGCGAACATGTGGTAGTTCCAGCGGAGGCCCCAGGAATCCACCATCGGCACCTGGGGGCCGCCGTGGACGATGTAAATGACCGGGTACTTCTTGGCGGGGTTGAACGCCGGCGGCTTGAGGAGCCAGCCCTGCACCGAGTCGCCGAGAGCGCCCACGAAGCTGAAGCTCTCCAGCGGCGCCAGATCGAGGGACGCCAGGGCCGCCGCGTTGAGCGTGGTGAGCGGGCGGAGGCCCCGGCCGTCGATCCCCACGGTGTAGACCTCGGGCGGCTGGGTTGCAGTCTGCCGGAGAAAGACCAGCTGGTCTCCTCTGGGGCCCACCCGCACCGCGGTGTTGACGCCGCCGGCCACGATCCGGTTCCGCGCTCCGGTGGCCACGTCGACGGTGTAGAGGTTGTGGACCCCGCGCTCTTCGATTTCCAGGACCAGTCCCCTGGAGTCGGGCAGCCAGGCCAGGCTCTGGACGTTGACGTCCCAGTTCGGCGTGAGCGACCGGCTCTGCTTGCCCGCCCGGTCGTAGAGCATGAGCTGGGTCCGGTCGGACTCGAACCCCGGGGTTTCCATGGACAGATAAGCGATCGACCGGCCATCGGGAGCGAAGGCCGGCGAATGGTCGTTGCCCCGGCGGCTGGTGATCGGCGTCAGGTTGGAGCCGTCGCTGCCGACCACGAAGACATCGTTGTTGGTGCTCTGGGCGACGTCGGCGTCGGGATTCATGACCAGCGCCAGCTCGGATCCCGACGGTGCCACGGCCAGATCGGCGCCGCCCAAGTCGAGCGGGGGCGTGTCGTGATCCACCGGGGTGAGGTCCTTGACCGACTTGTCGGTAAGGTCCACCCGCAGCAGATGGGAGCGGATCCCCACCCGCCAATCGTTCCAGACCCGGTAGAAGAGCCCGGTCCAGATCCTGGCCTGGGTGGGGTACTGGCCGTTCCGGGCGTCGATTTCCTGGCCCGCCGCCGGCCATTTCACGTCGCTGGTCAGGTAGAGCGACTTTCCCTCCGGCCCCCAGAGAAAATCGTTGACGCCGCTCTCGACGCTGGTGACCTGCACGGCGTCTCCCCCTGCCAGGGCGATGCGCCAGACCTGGGGGCTTCCGCCCCGGGTCGAGACGAAGCCGAGCGACTTGCCGTCCGGCGCCCAGCGGGGGGCGAGGTCATTCCCCGGCCCGGCGGTGAGCGCGCGGGAGGGGCCGCCCGCCGCGGGAACGATCCAGATCCGGGTCACGTTCCGGTTCTGCTCGAGCGACGGCACCGAGACGGTGAACGCCACGGTGCTGCCGTCGGGCGACAGCTGCGGATCACCGGCGATCTGCATCGCCAGGAATTTTTCGAAGGTGAGGGGCTGGCGGGCTTGCGCGAGGAGGGGCGCGGCAGGAGCGAGGAGGATCAAGATCAGACGATTCTTCACGAGATGACTCCGCCGCCGAGGACCTGGTCCCCGGAGCCATAGAGGACGCCCGACTGCCCGGGAGTGACCGCCCGGAGCGGGGTGTCGCTGGTGAGGGTGATGCGGTCGCCGTCCGCCGCCGTGACGACCGCTGCCACGGGGGCGGCCCGGTAGCGGATCTGCACCTCGCACCGCGCGCCCACGAGGAGGGGGGCGGCGAGCCAGTTCACCTCCTCGAGCCGGACGGCGTGGCTGCCCAGCTCCCTGGCGGTGCCCACTACCACCGCCCGGTCTTCCGGGCGAATGGCCAGCACGTAGAGCGGGAGTGCGCGCCCGCCCGGCAGCCCGCGGCGCTGCCCCACGGTGAACCGGGCAAATCCCTGGTGCTCGCCCAGCACTTCTCCCGCGGCGGTGACGAAGGGACCCGGAGCGAGCGCGGGCGCGTCGGCCGGGAGGTGCCGCTCCAGCACACCGACGTAGTCGTCGTCCGGCACGAAGCAGATCTCCACCGACTCGGGCTTCTCCGCGGTGGAAAGGCCGAGGGCCCGGGCGCGGGCGCGGGTGTCCTGCTTGGTCATTTCACCCACCGGCGTCAGCATGCGCGCCACGACCGCGCGGTCGATTCCCCAGAGGAAGTAGCTCTGATCCTTGCCGGTGTCGCGGCCGCGGAACAGCGCGCCTGCCCGCGCCACGGCGTAGTGGCCGGTGGCGATGAAGTCGCAGCCCAGGGCATCGGCGTGGGCCAGCAGGTCGCGGAACTTGGTGAACGAGTTGCAGCGCACGCAGGGGATCGGGGTCCGGCCCCGCGAATACTCCGCCACGAAATCGGCGATGACGTGACGGGAGAAGCGATCCTCGAGGTTGAGCACGTAGTGCGGAATGCCGAGCTTCGCCGCCACGTCGCGGGCGTCGTTGATCGAGTCGAGCGAGCAGCAGGGCCGGTCGGGAACGTTGTCCCCGTAGCAGAAGAGCTTCATGGTGGCGCCGACCACGTCGTGCCCCTGCTCGACCAGGCGCGCCGCGGCGACGGAGCTGTCCACTCCGCCCGACATCGCCACCAGCACCTTGCTACGCGCGGCCAAGGGTCACCGCGAGCCGCCGTACCTTGGCCACCGCCTCCGGAAAGATCGCCGCGGCCTGGTCGACATCCTGCGCCATGGACTCGTGCCCCAGGCTCATCCGGATGGAAGCGAGGGCGAGCGAGCGCGGCACCCCCATTGCGCTCAAGACGTGGGATGGCTCCGCCGCCCCGGTGGAGCAGGCGGAGCCCCCCGAGGCGGCGACGCCCGCCAAGTCGAGGTGCATGAGGAGCGCCTCGTTCTCGGCGCCGGGCACCCCGATGTTGAGCACGTGCGGGGCGCGGGGCGCTGTTTCCCCATGGACCACCAGATCCGGAACGGCGGCGCGAAGCGCGGCCACCAGCCGGTCCCGCAGCGCGGTGAGACGCTCCGCTTCGGCGGTCTGCTCCGCCGCGGCGAGGGCCGCGGCCTTTCCGAGGGCCACGGCGCCGGCCACGTTCTCGGTGCCGGGGCGGAGGCCGAACTGCTGTCCGCCGCCGTGGATGATGGCCTCGACCGCGCGGCGGTCCCGGACCACCAGCGCGCCGATCCCCTTAGGCGCGCCGATCTTGTGCCCGGAGATGGTGAGCAACGTGCAAGGGAGGTTCCGGAGCGAGACCGGGACTTTGCCGAACGCCTGGACCGCATCGGTGTGCAGCAGCACGCCGGCCCGCTGACACCGCGCGGCGATCTCGGCGATCGGCTGCTGCACTCCGATTTCGTTGTTGACCCACATCACCGATACTACCGCGGGACCGCGCGCCAGCGCCGCGTCGAGCGCGTCGAGATCGAGCAGGCCGTCGGGCGCCACCGGCAGGATGATCTCCTCTCCGCCGAGACGATGGACCTCGTGCGCCGCGGCGAGGACCGCCTTGTGCTCCACCGCCGAAACCACCGCCAGCATCGGCTTGCCGTGGTGGCCGGCCGCCAGCGCGGCCCCGATCACCGCGAGGTTGTCCGCCTCGGTGCCGCCGGAGGTGAAGACCACCTCGGTGGGTTCGACTCCCAGGGCGTTGGCCACCTCTCGGCGGGCCCCCTCGAGTCCCGCTCGCGCCGCCCGGCCGTACTTGTGGCTGCTGGACGGGTTGCCGAAGCTCACCGCGCCCAGGTACGGCAGCATGGCCTCGAGCACCTCCCGGCGGACCGGGGTGGTGGCGGCGTGGTCGAGGTACACCGAGGGTCGATTCATAGGGGGAAATCTATGCCTGCCGGGAGGGGGCGGTAAGCGGCGTGCCGAGGCAGCCTCCCGCTTACCTTTGGGCCATGCCTGTCGACCTTCTCGCGATTGCGGCCCATCGGGACGACGTCGAGCTGACCTGCGCCGGGACGATGCTCAAGGCGGTGGATCAGGGGTATCGGACCGCCATCCTCGACCTGACCGCCGGCGAGTCCGGTACCCGGGGGAACCCGGAGCTCCGGGCTCGGGAAGCGGCCGAGGCTGCGAAGATTCTGGGCGTCGCCGAGCGCCGGAACGCCGGGCTTCCCGATGCGCACCTCGAAAACACCGAGGCGACCCGGCAAGTCGTCGTGGCGGCGATCCGTGCCCTCACCCCCCGCGTGGTCATCCTTCCCTTTCCGGTCGGCCGGCACCCCGACCACCGGATCGCTTCCGAGCTGGGCCGGGATGCCTGCTTTCTGGCCGGACTGGCGAAGTATCCCGGCGCTGGCGCGCCGCATCGCCCGTTCAAGATTCTCTACGCGCTCTCCTACCGCGAGGATCCCCTCAAGCCGACGTTCGTGGTGGACATCAGCGACCAGTTCGAGCGGAAGATGGCGGCGATCCGCTGCTATGCGAGCCAGTTCGACGCCGCCACCAGCGCGGGCGAGATTTTCCCGACGGGGCAGGACCTGTACAGCCGGATCGAGCACCAGAACGGGCACTACGGCTCGCTCATCAGGACGCGCTACGGCGAGCCGTTCTATACCCACGAAACGGTGCTGGTGGAGGACATCGTGACGCAGGGGGTGCAGTCGATGTAGCTACTCGTGCCGCAATGCCTCCACCGGATCCATCCGCGCCGCCCGATTGGCTGGCAGCAGCCCGAACGCCAGCCCGATCCCGATCGATACCAGCGTCGCCAGCGCGGCGCTCCAGATGGGCACCCCGGACTGAAGGCGCAACACCCGCTTGAGCACCTCGCCCAGCCCCAGACCCACGCCGATGCCGATCAGGCCGCCGATCAAGGTGAGGGTTGCCGCCTCGACCAGGAACTGCCAGAGAATTTCGTGCCGGGTGGCGCCGCAGGCCTTACGGAGCCCGATTTCGTGGGTGCGGTCGGTTACCGACACCATCATGATCGCCATGACCCCGATGCCCCCCACCAGGAGGGCCACGCTCGAGATGGCGGTCATGACCAGGAAGAAGACCGAGGTCAGGGCGTTCATCGTATCCAGAATCTGATCCTGGGTGATGAAGTCGAAGGTGTTGGGAATACCGGGTCGGAGTCCGCGCTGCCGCCGGAGGGCCACGGTGGCCTGGTCCCTGGCCACGTCCACCGAAACGCCGGGGCGGCCCAGCACCACGATGAAGAGATCGTTGGTGGTGCTAAAGTGGAACGAGTGCTTGGCGATCTCATAGGGGACGATGGCGCCGACGGTGAACCCGGGCGGCGCGAAGACATTGTCCGGCTGCTGCCAGATCCCGATGACCCGGAAGGGATGGCCGCCGATGCGCAGCGTCTCGCCCAGCGGGTTGATATTGCCGAACAGCCGCCGCGCCAGCTCCTGCTCCAGGACCGCCACGTCCGCGCCCGCCAGCTCGGCCCGGGTGAAGAAGCGGCCCGCCGCCACGGTCCCGCCTTTGATTTCCATGTAGGAATCATCGGCGCCCAGAACCCAGAGCGGCTGGGATCGGACGCCCTGATACTCGATCCGATTGAGCGACTGGTTCCACAGGCCGGCGTGGCGGATGTCGCCCTCTCGGGCGATGGCCTCGGCGTCGGATTCGGCCACCACCGGCCGGATCCGCACCTCGTAGGGCAGGTTGTCGGGGTTGAGCGGTGTCTGCGCGAAAAACCGCATGACGTAGAACGCGTTGGGCGTGGCGGCGTTGAGCGCGTTGAAGATCTGGGTCCGCACCCCGTCCACGATCGAGGCCATGAGCATGACCGTCGCCACGCCGATGACCACGCCGAGGATGGTCAGGAAGGAGCGCAGCTTGTTGGCGCGGAGGTTGTCCGCCGCGACCGCGATCCCTTCTTCCAGGCTCCGGATGAGCACGGCTATTCCTGGCGGAGCGCGGTGATCGGATCGAGCCGGGCCGCCCGGCTCGCGGGGTAGACGCCGAACAAGATTCCCGTCCCCGCGCCGAGCGCCAGTGCCACCCCGATCGACCAGAGCGTGACCCGCGCGGGGAGCGGGCTCACCGTGGAGATGAGCTGGGCCAGCCCCGCCCCTCCGGCGATCCCGACGATCCCGCCGAGGAGGGAGAGGATCACCGCCTCGACCAGGAATTGCCGCTGAATGTCGCGCCGGCGGGCGCCCAGCGACTTGCGGATGCCGATCTCGCGGGTCCGCTCGTTGACCGACATCAGCATGATGTTCATGATCACGATGCCGCCCACCACGATGCCGATCCCGACGACCGCCGGAATGATCGTGAAGAGCACGCCGGTGAGGCTGGTCCAGAAGGCCACCAGCGCGTCGGCCTTGTCGAGGGTGAAATCATTGGCGGTGGTCGGGTGCAGGCGGTGGGCCAGCCGCATCGCCTCTTCCGCGCGGGCCATCGCATCGGGGAGGTCGGCGGCGTCCCGCATCTTGACCGAGATGGTGGTGGTGAGCCGGCGGCCGTAAATCGCTTCAAACGTGGTGATCGGCATCAGGACGAAGCCGTCGAACGACTGCCCCAGCACCCGGCCTTTCTTGGCGATGACCCCCTTGATGGTGACCTCGATCCCGCCGACCCGGATCTTTCGGCCGATGGCGTGGGCCGAGCCGTCGAACAGCTTGTCCCCCAGGTCGGCGCCGACCACCACGGTCAGGCGGCGTTCGTCGATATCCGGCTGGGAGAGCGGCTCCCCATCGGTAAATCGGTAGTCCTGAACCGACTGGTACTCCGGCGTGACGCCGAAAATCGTGACACTGCCCAGCGTCCGGTTCCGGTAACTCACGTCGGCGCTGGGAGTGGGCCACCCCGACTGGAGTGATACCGCCTCGGCATCCGGGATGGCCCCCCGCACTACTGCGGCGTCCTCTTTGGAGATGATGGGCCGCTTGCTGATCTCGCGGACGGTGGAATCGTCGTAGAAGCCCATCGCGATCGGCGACCGGCGGACCTGGAAGGCGTTGGTGCCGATCATCGCCCCGCGAAGATTGTCACGAACGTAGGCGTTCATCCCCTGGATGATGGCGACGACCGCCACCAGGAATCCCACCGACACGATGATCCCGAGGAGGGTAAAGAACGACCGGAGCTTGCTGGTGCGGATCGTCTCCAGGGCGAGGAGGACCGCGTCGACGAAGGGCATGGCTAGGAAGAAAACGACTCGGCGCCGCTCCGCAAAGTGGCGCCGGGCCGGCTATTCGTACCGGAGCGCCTCGACCGGGTCCAGCCGGCTGGCCTTGGTGGCCGGGTACATACCGAAGAACACGCCGGTCACCGCCGACG
>JBGPEJ010000123.1:0-9093 GCA_041482775.1 Gemmatimonadota bacterium
CGACATCCACGAAGGAGAAGAAGTTGACGAGTCCGCCTTCAAGGCGCTCGTTCGCCAAGCGGTCGCCCTCAACAGTTCTGGCAAGTCGAAGCCTTCGAAGAAAGCGAAGTCCTAAGCGATTCCGCCCGAGCGTACCCAGGGTGTAGATGGCCTCGACAGTGCGCCTTATCCCCGGTCAGGCGAGGTGTATGCGAGGATGAGGTTGGACAGGCTGCCGTCGATGAAAGAGGCGGCGGCGCTCGACAGCTCGCTCGGCGCGCGTAAGACGCATAACGCGGGTGTCGCCCCGGGTTGACCGATGATATCTTCTGCGACCTGGAGCGGGTAGGCTGGCATGCCTCGATCGATTCTTGCCGTGGTAAGCGGTGCCGCAGAAGCCGCATCGTTCACTTCTTGTGAGGTTGTTATGCAAGCGGCGGCCCTACAGGGTGCCTTTCTCCTGAAGCAGTACGAGCGCTGGCTCGTCGATCTCGAGGATCGACACCTCGCCTACGAGCCCACCCCGGGCGCCAAGACGGCCGGGTGGTTACTCGGCCACCTCGTGGTGACCGGCGACTTCGCCCGCCGGCTCTGCGGGCTTCCGTACCGGGCGCCCAAGGAGTGGAGGGCCCTGTTTGCGCCCGGTACGACTCCAAGCCGGGACGCCAAGACCTACCCGCCGATGCGGGAATTGATCGATACTTTTCGCGCGGTGTATGAGGATCTCGTGGCCAACGCGGCGGCCGCTTCCTCGGAGGCCCTCGCCGCGCCCAATCCGTTCGAGCCCATGCGCCCGGCGTTCCCGACCGCAGGGAGCTTCGCCGAATATATCCTGAGCGGGCACTTGGGCTATCACCTCGGGCAGCTCTCGATGTGGCGTGCCGCGGCGGCGTCCACCGATGCCCGGTTGCGGCCCGCCTAACCCGCGCTTGCTGCTGCCCGGGGCCTCACCGCCTCAGCCCCCACAGCAGAGGCGCAGGGCGTTAGGAAGCCACATCGGACGACCCGTCTTCGAGTGAGAAGCACATGATCGACCGCATCAGCAAGGCTATCCTGCGCTGCAAGCCCTTCGCCCTATCGATCTTCCTGACCTACCTCCTGTCCAGCTCCGTTGGCATCTTCATGGCGCACGCGGGAAACAGCTTCGCCCTGGCGCAGCGCGACAAGATCGTTCAGAAGGCCCTTACCTCCGACAAGGCCTCCATCGCCTATCAGTCCGGCAACCATGCCACCGCGTTGGTTGTAGATTTCGCCGGCAACCTATTCTACTCGGCAATTCCCCAGTCCGTGGCTGGGCTCGGGGTCATTCTGCCCTATTTCTCCGTCGCCTATCAGGGCTGGGTCGGCGGGATTGTGTCCGTCGACAGCACACACCGCAGCCGCCTCCGAGGTATCAGAGCGACGAGCTACTACTTCCTCGTTCTGCTCCTGCAGTTCATTCCGTTCTCGCTCTCCATCGGCGCTGGCGTCCGGTGCGGCGTTGAATTCTATCGGCACAACGCCGATATCAGTTGGCGCTTTTGGCGGTACCACCTTCCGCGCCAGAGCCTTGTCGATCTCGGCTGGGTGTTTGCAGTTACCGTCCCTCTCCTTTTCGTCGCTTCAGCGTTCGAGTTTCTCTCGCCGTGGAATGTCTAGGGTCCGTCTCGCAGGCGTGATCCGAATCTAGGGCCTACCGCCCGGCTTTCTCGCGTTCCGTAGTGCAGGAGCCAGCGGTGCGCGGACGTTCGACGTGATCGATCCATTCGGGAACACCAGCTTTGTGATTGCCCCCGCGACGAAACCTGGGGTGGCGGCGGTCTAACGCGCACTTGGGGTGGAGCAGTTAGGCTTCACCCCATGGCTCCTCCTCTCGGTTTGGAATCGGGCGTCGTGCGACTGGTGGACTACGACTCCGCCTGGCCGGAGCTCTTTCGCCTTGAGGCATTGCGCATCGCCGCCGCCGTCGCCCCGCTCACCCTTCGCCTCGAGCACGTAGGAAGTACGGCCGTCCCCGGCCTCGTTGCCAAGCCCGTCCTCGATATCCTGGCCGGCTACGTGCCCGCCGCGAACCTGCCTGCCCTCATCGGAGGCCTGGAACGGGCGGGTTATCTCCACCGAGGCAATCAAGGGATTCCTGGGCGAGAATTCTTTCGCCGGGGTGAGCCCCGGGCGTACCACCTCCACCTCACAGCGGTCGGGAGCGACTTCTGGCACGATCATCTGGACTTCCGTGAGCTGCTCATCTCCAACGCCGACATCCGAGACGCCTACGGAGCTCTGAAGCGTGACCTCGCCTCGCGCTATCCCCATGACCGTGAAGCCTACATCGAGGCCAAGGGGCCGTTCGTGCGTGAAGCCCTGCGGCGCTGGCGGATGGGCAGTCAAGCCTGAGGCGCCGAGCCGGAGCGCTCAAGAGCCCCGAGTCCGTCGCCGGCATCGCTCAGCAGATTGCGTTGGGCGGGCGGATTCCGGTGCTGGACCGCTCTAGCCTGACGACGCGCGCCTCGACAGGTACATGCGCGGGCTGGATCCGGCCCAGCGCTTGAATGCCCGCGAGAAGGCCGCCGAATCGGAGTAGCCCACCAGACCCGCCGTCTGGTGCACAGATTTGTTGGCGGTCAGGTAGTGAAGCGCCAACCTGTAGCGCAGCTCCTCCAACACCTGTTCGAAAGTCACGCCCTCCAGCTTCAGCTTGCGAAACAGCGTCTGACGGCTGAGCCCGAGTTTGCCGGTGACCCGCTCCACGCTCACCTCCCTGGTCCGCAGTAGCGGCAGCAGCAAGCCCTCGACGCGGCCCCGCATCGATTGGGAGCTCTCCAGCCTCTTGAGCATCGCCTCGGCGTGCTCCTTCAAGACCCCCGACACGTACCGCGACGAAGGTGGAACTCGGTAGCTCGACACCAGCGCTTCATCAATCCGCAAAGCATTCTTGTCGCCTCCGAATACCACTGGTGCTCGAAAGATCCGCTGGTATTCGGCGCGATAGACCGGCTCGGCGTGAGTGACGTGCAACGCTTTGAAGAACTGGGTGTCGCCCAGGGACCGGCGGGTCGAGCACACCATGCGAGCGAAGGTCTCTTCGGTCAGCTCGGGAAAGTCATTGGGGTTTCTTCGGGTATCGACGATCCAGAGCTGAGCGGCGTTGCGCCGGAGCTGAAAGCGATCGCCGTTCCCGACGTCCTCAACCTCGACGCCGAGCCGCGTATACCGATTCACCTGCGCAAAGGCCTCGTCGATCGTCTGCGAGGACCCGGCAAGCACGCATCCAATCGATATCTCGGACACATCGATCGCCTCTCCGAAGTGAAGCGCAAGCGCGGGGTCATGGCACAACGCCTGTCCCGCTCTCATGAGCGCAACGTACCTCGCGAACGGGATGCGGTTGTCGCCGTTCTGCAAGTCTGCCGGATCGATGCCCGACTGTTCGGCCAGTGCGTTGCGGGGGCCACCCTTCGACGCGGCAAACTCCATCAAGGCGCGCGCCACGCGCGCCGCAACCGTGAGCTCAGCGATCACTTCGGGTCTCCTGGTAACCTGCGATCATGTTCCTGGTACGTGGCGTCATGGCCTTTGGTTTCCGTGGCGGCTAGGATAGGAAGGGCTGTGACAACCCCAAGGGACCAGCCGCACGCTCGCCCGGACAACTGGAGAGGCAACCGTGACTTCACGTCGACAAACAGCAAGACTCGCGGGCGCGCTCTATCTGGCGATGGGGTTGTTCGCCGCCATCGGCCTCGTGTACTTCCCGGGGAGGTTCGTCGTGCCGGGCGATGCCGCGGCCACAGCAGCCCGGATCGTATCCGCTCCGCTGCTCTACCGGCTCTGGGCCGCCACGGATCTGGTGACGGGGGTCTTCTACATCTATCTGGCGATGACGCTGTATCAATTGTTCAAGGACGTTGAGGGAAACCAGGCGCGTGTGCTGGTTGCCATGGTGCTCGTGCAGGTCCCGATGTGGTTTGCCCTCACGCTCACCCAGCTCGCTCCGGGGGTGTTGTTGAATGGAAGCAGCTACTGGTCGGTGTTCAACAAACCGCAGCTGGACGCCCTGGCACTGGGATTTCTGGGTTTGTCTAGCCGGGGCGTGGACGCGATGAGCGCCTATTCGGGCCTCTGGCTCCTTCCCTTGGGGGTTCTCGTCTATGAATCCCGTTTCATTCCCCGGCTGATCGGCGTCTTCGTTCTCATCGCCGCGTGTGCATACCTGGTCAGCGCGGCCACCCACTTCCTCTTCCCCGCCTACTACGCCACCGTCTTTTGGGGCGCGGCGCCGCTGTACGGCCTGGGGGAGATCGGGATCATCGGCTGGCTGCTGATCAAGGGGGCGCGGGAGGACCCCCTTACGACGTGAGGCCAGCTTCGTGAGGATTTGTCGGCACCCTGAGGACCAGTGCCCGACGGCACGAAGCCCACGGCTGTCACCTGGGGGCCCCCCCGCCTAACCCGCGCTTGCTGCTGCCGGGGATCTAACGCGTTGCGGCCGGCGCCGCTTATGTTTGATCAGTGGCTGGCGGCGCCCTCCATGGTTTGCCTGGGTGACACTCACCTCGCGAAACGCCGCCGGCGAACCAGGAGTCTTCCCCGATGAGGAGGTAATGATGAAACCGCTCAGCGCCGCATCCTCTATCACATTCACCGCCCTGCTCGCAGCCGCCCTTGCGCCCAGCGCCGCCGCCCAGACCCCCTCGCCCGCCTTCACGCCGCCCCCCGCCGCGCAGAAGCAAGCGCCTGCGGTCGAGAAGCGTCTGAAGGTGTTCGATGTCCTCGACTTCGACGTGTTCAGCAACCAGAAGTGGGATCGCCTCAAGGAGTCCCATGCCCAGGACATCATTGTCACCTGGCCCGATGGCCATGAAACCCACGGAATCGCGCAGCACATCGAAGACTTGAAAGCCCTTTTCGTGTATGCGCCCGACCTCAAGATCAGCGTGCATCCGATTCGCTTCGGGTCGGGCGACTGGACCGCGGTCACCGGCTACATGACGGGCACCTTCAGCCAGCCGATGCCCATTGGCGGCGGCAAGACCATCCCACCGACAGGGAAATCGTTCCGGCTCGGCATGGCGACGATCGGCCACTGGAAGGGCGGGACCATGGACCACGAGTGGCTCTTCTGGGACAGCCAGGACTTCATGAAGCAGCTCGGCCTGGCCAAGTAACCCGACCATGCCACACTACCCCTACCTCATCATCGGCGGCGGCATGACGGCCGATGCCGCCGTCCGCGGCATCCGCGAGCTGGACCCGACCGGCCACATCGGACTGATCGGCGCCGAGTCGGATCCGCCCTACTCCCGGCCCCCGCTCTCGAAAGCCCTCTGGAAGGGCGAACCGCTGGACAGTGTGTGGCGGAAGACCGCGGACGCCGGGGTGGATCTTCACCTGGGACGTCGGGGAACCACCCTCGATCTCGCTGGGAGGCGGGTGGTTGACGATCGCGGCGCCGATTACCGGTTCGACAAGCTGCTGCTCGCCACCGGAGGGACGCCGCGCCGCCTGCCGTTCGCCGGCCAGGACGTGATCTACTTCCGGACACTGCAAGACTACCGCCGGCTCCGGGCGCTTGCCGAGCCGGGGAAGAGCTTTGCCGTGATCGGGGGCGGCTTCATCGGCTCGGAGATCGCGGCGGCCCTCGCGTTGCAGGGGCGCAAGGTCACGATGCTCTTTCCCGAAGGCGGGATCGGCGCCCGGCTCTTTCCGGCAGATCTGGCGCGCTTCCTGGTGGACTACTACCGCGAGAAGGGCGTGGACCCGCGCCCCGGAGAGAGTGTCACGGGGGTGGGCCGAAGCGGATCCGGAATCGTGATCGAGACCAAGAGCGGGCTCCGGTTGACCGCGGACGCGGTGGTCGCGGGGCTCGGCATCGTGCCCGATACCGAACTCGCCAAGGCGGCCGGTCTCACCGTGGAAGACGGTATCGTCGTGGACGACCACTTGCGGACGGCCCATCCCGACGTCTTCGCCGCCGGCGACGTCGCGCGGTTCACCGCTCCCCTCCTCGGAACCCGCATCCGGGTCGAGCACGAGGACAACGCCCTCACCATGGGACGCGCTGCGGGACGCGCGATGGCGGGCGACCAGTCGCCCTACGCGCACCTGCCCTTCTTCTACTCGGACCTCTTCGAGCTGGGGTACGAGGCCGTCGGCGAAATGGATCCGCGCGGCGAAACGATCGCCGACTGGAAGGAACCGTTCCGCGAAGGTGTGGTCTACTACCTAAAGGACGGCCGGGTGCGGGGCGTGCTTCTCTGGAATGTCTGGGGCCAGGTGGACGCCGCGCGCCAGCTCATCGGCGAGCCCGGGCCGTTCACGGCGGAAACCCTCAAGGGCCGGCTGCCGGCGTAGCGACGCCCTCGGGGCGGTGGACGGGAATCGCCCGGACGCAAGGCGTTGCACAGACGTCTCACGCAAGAACTTGTACCCCCGATGCCGCCTTCCCACCTTGGGAGAGGACCGGGTGCCGGAACTCCGCGGCTCCCGGACCCTGGCGCTTTCCCAGGAGGTGAACGCCATGAAACGGATTTCCCGATTGCTCGTCCCGGTCTTTGCCCTCGCATGCATCGCGAGCTGCTCTGACAGCGCTCGCCCGGCGGTGCGGGTTCGAAACGATCGCGCCACGAAGGCGAACGTCCAGTTCAAGGACGCCTCCGGTAACACCACCAACATCAACGACGTGACCGGAGGCACCGTGAGTGGGTATACCGACATTCCCCCCGGGGCCTACACCGTGACCGCCGTGATCCAGAACGAATCGGCCTCGCCGACCACCACCTTCACCGCCCTCACTGACAAGACCTACACCCTGGTCGTGGTGACCGGCGCCACTCCCACCTTGCGGGTAGACCAGCCCTGATCGAGCGGCCGGCAGCGCCGGCCGCGGGCCGACTCGCGGAGAGCGGTCGCTGCGGCTACTCTGGTTCGGCATGGCCGACATCCCTCTCCGCTTCTCCCAGGGGCCCGTGATCCGGACGCTGCTCTCCGCCGCCGCCCTTTCGGCGCTCGCATCACCGCTCGCCGCCCAGGTCCTGGCCTCCGAGCACGGCAGCGTTTCCCAGACGGTGGACGGCACCACCATCACGGTCGAGTACTACCGCCCGGTGGCGCGCGGGCGCACCCTCTTCGGCGGCGTGGTGCGCTGGGGGGAGCCCTGGACCCCCGGCGCCAACTGGGCCACTACGATAGAGGTGGACCGGAACGTCCTCGTCAACGGCAAGCCGCTTCCCAAGGGCAAGTACTCGATCTGGATGGTGCCGGAGCAGGGCGACTGGACCGTCCGCTTCAACCGGAACGCGCGGCTCTTCCATATGAATCGCCCCGGCACCGGCGACGATCAGCTCACCCTGACGGTGAAGCCGGAGCAGGGGCCCCAGATGGAGATGCTCTCCTGGTACTTCTCCGCCGTCATGCGCGACGGCGCCGCCCTCCGCATGCACTGGGGCACTACCTACATCCCGCTCCACATCGCGGTCGAGCCCACCCGCCCGGTGGCCTACGCCGCGGTGGACCGGCCCGCCTACCTCGGCAAGTACTTCGTCACCTTCGAAGAGGGCAAGGGGCCCAAGGCGGGCCTCCACGTCGAGATTATCCAGAACGGCGATGGCCTCCGGGTTCTCGGTAACCCGCTCGAGCCAGAGTACGATCGCGAGCTCGACCTGGTCCCCGCCGGCGACCGCCGCTTCCATCCCGCCTACTACCAGGGCGGCAAGTTCATCGGGATGGAACCGGCGGAGACCTACCTTTTCCGCTTCGAGGGCCGCCGAGCGGCGGGATTCGATCTGCTGGGGCGGGAGGACCGGCCGATCGGCCACGCCACCCTGGAGAGGAACTGACCGCGCTTCAATCTGCAACGCGCTGCATCACCCTGCCCCCACGGCACACCGGTTGCTCCCCTGGAAACGTCCCCTCTGTGTAAGTCGTCGGGACGGATGAGTCTCCACGATGCACCCCGATACGGGGGGCCACTTTCGGCGGATGCCACATGCGCTCGCTCTATACGCTGGGACTCCTCTACGTCGCACTTTGCGGGAGCCTGCTCTGGCTGGGCTTCCGGATCGGCGCGCGCCCGGCGGCGGGGGCGGCGGCGCCCGCTCCGGCCCCCCGGAACAACCCACCCACCCTCTCCGGGCCGGAGTGGTTCCAGCGGATGAAGCCCTTCTGTAACCCGGTCGAGGTGGAAACCCGGGTCCGCTACACCCCGCCGCCAGCCGGGTTCGAGGGCGCGGCGTACGGCGCCGGGTGCTTCGCGCTCGCCGGCAAGATCGACCACGCCCGCGAGCTGATTCTGGCGCTCGATGCCACCCAGCGGATCAACGCCGCCAACGTCGTCTTCGACCTGGCCCATCCGGTGGCCGACGCGGGAGACGACAAGTCCGCCGGCCCCATCATGGGGATGGTGGTCGAGTTCTCTCCCTACAACTACATGGCGCTCTACCACGCCGGCGCCTCGGAGTTCATCCTGGGCCAGCCCGACCTGGCCCGCACCCATCTCAACAGGTTCCTCGAGCTCTACCACCAGGAGGACGGCTGGCGGAGCAACGCCAAGGAGATGCTCCGGAAGCTCGACGGATCATGACCGCCCCCGGCACCGGCTACCTCCCCGAGGGAGCGGTACTCGCGGGGCGCTACGCCATTCAGCGGGAGCTGGGCCGGGGCGGATTCTCGGTGGTGTACCTGGCGCGGGACCGCTCGCTGAACACCGACGTCGCCATCAAGCTGCTGGTGCCGCCCCCCGCGGCCGCCGCGCTCGCCCGCGAGCGGATGCGCCGCGAAGTCCAGGCGGTGCGGGGGCTTTCCCACAGCAACATCGTCGCGGTTCACGACTTCGGGGACGACGGCCCCTGGAGCTTCGTAGTCATGGAGTACGTGGCCGGCCCCGACCTGGCCGAGCGGGTCAGGAAGCGCGGACCGCTCGGCGCGGGGGAAGCGGTCCGGCTGGGCAAGGACGTAGCCGCCGGGTTAGGCCTGGCCCACCGCCACGGCGTCATCCACCGCGACGTCAAGCCGCAGAACATCCTGCTCGATCCCGACGGCCGGGCCCGGCTTACCGACTTCGGCTCCGCCAAGCTCGACGGGGTTACCGGCGTAACCCGCACCGGCGGCATCGTGGGCACCCTCGACTACCTCGCGCCGGAG
>JBGPEJ010000124.1:0-9066 GCA_041482775.1 Gemmatimonadota bacterium
CACGGCTGGACCCAGCGGATCGAGCTGATGGAGGACCTCGCGGACTCGCTCTCCGGCGCGTTCCGGGTGATCGTGTTCGACGAACGGGGCTTCGGCGAGAGCACCAAGTTCTCCGACCCGGCGCGCTACGGCCAGGCAATGGTGGAAGACGTGATCGGGCTGCTCGACCACCTGAAGATCCGCCGGGCGCATCTGGTGGGGCATTCGATGGGCGCCCTGGTGGCGGCCCGGACCGCCCTGCGCCATCCGGAGCGGGTGGCGTCGGCCTCGCTCGTGGCCGGGGCATTCTCGTCCGACTCGGCCGGCTTCAGCCGACTGACCGAGCCGTTCGTCCAGGCGCTCGAGCGCGGCGAGGGGCTCGTGACATTTCTCAAGTGGATCTTCCCCGGCCTTCCCGATTCGACGGCTGCCGCGTTCAACGCCCAGGCCATGCCCGCCAACGATCTGGGGTCGTTGATCGCGACCATGCGCTCGATGGGGGGCCTGATGCTCCCGGCTGGACGGCACCCGGGACCTTCGACGCACGTGGTGATCGTCGCCGGCACGGCCGATCCCCTCCTGCCGCAATCGCAGTCGCTCGAGAGTGCCTGGCCTGAGGCGCAGTACGTCGAGGTGCCGGGCGCGAATCACGACCAGATCCGGGCGCACGGCGCCACCGTCGCGGCGATTCGGCGCGTCGTCCAGCAGCGTCCATGACCGGCCACCATCGCCATCCGTTGAGGGGATTCTCCCGTATGCGTCGATCCTACCTGCTCGGCCTCATCACCCCGGTGTTGCTGATCGCAACCGCCGAGTTCCTCGCGGCTCAGACCCCGGGCAAGCCCGCCAAGAACCGCGCGTCGGCGGCAGCCTCCTTCTCTGTGGTCGAAGCCAGCATCGCCGAGCTCCGCACCGCCCTCGAACAGCACCGGGTGACCTCGCGTGAGCTGGTGCAGCAGTACCTGCTGCGGATCGCCACCTACGAGGACCGGCTCAACGCCATCATCACCGTCAATCCGAACGCGCTTGCGATTGCCGACTCCCTCGATCGCCTCCGGGCCCGGGGCGTCATCCTTGGGCCCCTCCACGGCATCCCCGTCGCGCTCAAGGACAACATCCACGACGTCGAGATGCCGACCACCGGCGGCGCGCTGGCCTTTGCCGACCTGGTCCCGCCCTACGACGCGACCCTCACCCGGAACCTCAAGGCAGCGGGCGCCATCATCCTGGCCAAGACCCAGCTCACCGAGCTGGCCAACTGGGTCGCGAGCGGGATGCCGGGCAACTACAACGCCCTCACCGGTTACGGGATGAATCCCTGGGACCCGCGCCGGGACCCCCGCGACAACAACTTCGACGGCCGGCCGGTGCTCACTACCGGCGGGTCCAGCTCCGGCGTGGGGACCAACGTCAGCTTCTGGGTGGCCAACGTCGGCACCGAAACCTCCGGCTCCATCCTGAGCCCGGCCAACCAGAACATGCTCGCCGCCATCAAGCCCACGGTGGGGCGGGTGAGCCGCTACGGCGTCATCCCGATCAGCGCCGACCAGGACACCCCCGGCCCGATGGCCCGCAGCGTGAGCGACGTGGCCATCATGCTCGGCGTGCTGGAGAGCGCCACGCCCGATTCGAACGACGCCGCCACCAAGAAGTGCCCGCCGCCTCCGGCCCGCGACTACACCAGGTTTCTCAACCCGAACGGGCTCAACGGCGCCCGCATCGGCATCCCCCGCACCTTCTTCTACGATCGCACCACGGGCGCTAACCCGCGCGGCGGCCTGAACGACGCCCAGCGCAAGGTCATGGACAGCGCAATCGCGGTGCTCAAGGAGAAGGGTGCCGTGATCGTGGATCCGGCCGATATTCCGAGCGTGGTGGACACCGTCCCCGCGAACAACTTCCTCAACTGGAACGTCTGCGGCGGGCTCGACAACGCCAAGGGGCGCGACGCCGACTGCTCGATTGCCTTCAAGTACGGGATGAAGCGCGACTTCAACCTCTGGCTCAAGTCACTGGGAGACAAGGCGCCGGTCAAGACGCTCGCCGAGCTCCGGGCGTGGAACATCGCCCACCAGCGGGCCGGCGCCATCAAGTACGGCCAGGCCAACCTCGACGTCTCGGACGAGATGGATCTCCAGGCGGACCGGGCGCGCTATGAGGCCGACCGGCGGAAGGACATTCTCCTCTCCGCGACCAACGGCATCGACGCAGCCCTCAAGGCCAACCGGCTCGACGCGCTGGTCTTTCCCTCGGCCAGCAGCGCCAACATCGGCGCGCGGCCGGGTTACCCCACGGTGACCGTGCCGTTTGCCTTCGTTCCAGTTCCGGCCGGCACCGGCGCCAACGCCTTTCCCGCCGGGTTCGACCCGAAGCCGGGGCCCTTCAACGTGAGCTTCACGGGGACGGCGTGCTCGGAGCCCAAGCTGATTGAGCTGGCCTACGCCTTCGAGCAGGCCACCAGGAAGCGGATGGCGCCGCCGCTTTTCCCCTGATCGGGGAACCCGGCTAACGCTCCGCGCAGAGGGCGGTATATTCGCCTCGTCCCCACGCACGGTCATGCCCGGCCCAGCCGCTCGTCTCTCGCCCGTTTTCTCCCTCCTCCTCGCCGGTTGCGGCGCGGTCGCCGCGCTCGTGGGTGTGCCGAACCGCGAGGTCGCCTCGGTGACAATCGTCCTTCCGGCCACGATCCTCGTCGGCGACACGGTGCAGGCGCGGGTCGATCTCAAGGATTCCGGCGGCAAGCACCCCCAGGGGGACACCACCATCACCTGGCTGAGCAGCAATCCCGCCGCGGTCAAGGTGGATGCGACGGGCCGCGTCACCGGCGACGTGGTGGGCCAATCGGCGACCATTTCCGCAACCGTGGGCAAGGTGACCGGCACCAAGCTCATCGAGGTGGGAGACGACACCCGCCTGGGCTATGCCCTTGCGGATCAGCCCGCGGCAGCGGGGCCCTACGCGCCGGATCCGGTCACTAGCTACAACTCGGGCGGAGGCGGTGTGCTGGTTACCCGGGCCTCGACCGGGGTGTACACCGTGCGATTCATGGGACTCGGCCGCTTGAGCGGTCAACGGGACAACGTACAGGTGACCGGCTACGGCGGAGCGGCGGGCACCTTCTGCAAACTGGCCGGGTGGCAATCGGCCGGCGCCGACATGACGATCGATGTGCGATGCCTGACGCCCGGCGGCGCAGCGGCGGACAGCCGCTTTACCGTGCTCCTCTCGGGCGCCCGGGTGTACATCCCCACCTCACGATTTGGATTCGTGCTGGTGCCCGACTTCACCGGGGCGATCAATCTCGTCGACACCTCGGGTACCACCCGCAACAATTCGTCGAAGTCGGTGGTAAACCTGGGGCACAACTCGACCGGCGACTATTCGCTGATCTTTCCCGGCCTCGAGCGGGTGGCCGGACCGCAGCAGGGACCGGAGACGTACCAGGTGACGGCAGTCGGTACCGGCCCGGAGCGCTGCTACCTCGCCAACCTCGACGTGGCCACCGCCGGTCTCAACGTCAAGTGCGTCGGCGCCAACGGGCTCCCCGCCGATTCTCCGTTCAGCGTGATGCTCTTCCAGCGGGGACGACCGGCGCCGGCTTACCGCTTCGGTTACGCCCTGGCCGACCAGATTGCGTCGACGGTGGACTACATCCCGAACGGAGGTTTCTGGCGCAACAATTCCGGCGGAAACATCCTGGCGCGCAAGCTCGCGACCGGGCAGTACCGGGTGCTCTTCCAGGGTCAGGCCAAGACGACCGGCGCCACCGAGACGGTGCTGCTCACTCCGTTTTCACAAGGCCGGATCTGCACCCTGACTTCCTGGGCGAACAGCGGGGCAACCGACCTGGCCGTCACCCTCTCCTGTTTCGATGGCTCGGGTGCTCCGGCTGACGCCCCGTTCTTCATCCTGCTGATCCAGTAGCCGGACCGGCGGCGATGGTATCGTCCGGCACCATCGCCACCCTCCTCCTCCACCTCCTCCTGGTCGTCGGCGCGGGGAGGGCCGGCGCCCAGGGGCTCGAGTCGCTCTGGTACCTCCGCGGCGAGGAGAGCATCCAGGCCTTCCTCGCCCACGCCGATCAGATCTCCATCGTCTCCCCGCAGGTGTTTTCGCTGGATTCGACCGGCGCCATCCATGGGAGTGTGGACTCGCGCGTCATTGCCGCCGCTCGGGCCAGGGGGGTCAAGCTCATTCCCCTGGTGATGAACCCCGGTTTCGACCAGCCCTCCATCCATCGGGTGCTCAACGACCCGGTGGCGCGGGCGTTCGCCCTCCACTCGCTGGCCGAGCTCTGCCGAGTGAACCGGTTCGATGGCATCCAGTTCGACTTCGAAAACTTCCATGTGAGCGACAAGGACGCCTTCACCTCCTTCACCCGCGCCGCGGTCGACTCGGTGCACCGGGCCGGCTGCTCCCTCTCCGCGGCGGTCGTCCCCCGCCTGGGTGACGACCCGGGAACCGGCGGCTACGACCGCTGGATCCACGACAACTGGCGCGCCGGGTTCGACTACAAGGCGCTGGCGGATACGCTCGATTTCATCTCCTACATGACCTACGCGCAGCACACCGGCGGCTCTTCGCCCGGCCCGGTGGCCGGGTACCGCTGGATGCTGGCCTGCCTCGACTTCCTCCTGGCGCAGGGGGTGCCGCCGGGGAAGATCTCGCTCGGGCTGGCGGGGTATTCGGACTGGTGGTATCCGGTGTACGAAGAGAAGGCCGGCTCGCGCCTGCGGGGCAACGACATTTCCTACGCCCGGGGCGTCGAGCTGCTCGCGGCGGCCGGGGTGGCGGCAACCTGGGACACGCTGCAGAAGTCCCCGTGGGCGACCTGGGAGTCCCACGGCGTTTTCCAGCACCTCTGGCTCGAGGACGCCCGAGCGTTCATGGCCAAGCGAGAGCTGGCGGTTGAGCGCGGGCTCCGAGGCTACTCGGTGTGGCTCCTGGGTTCGGAGGATCCCGCGGTGTGGCAGGCGCTCAGAGAGGCGGCGCCCACCCACCGCTGACGCATGTGGTGCCGGAGAATCGTGGTGTTATTCTCCAGGCCATGAGATTTCTGGTCGCTGTGGCGGGCGGCACGCTGCTGCTCATCGTCCTTCGCGATGCGTTCGAGACCATCGTCCTCCCGCGCCGGGTCCGCCGGTCCCTGCGCCTCACCTCGCTCTTCTATCGTGTCTTCTGGCACTTGTGGCGCGGCGCAGCCACGCATCTGAGGGGCAGCGCGCGCGAGGTCTCGCTCAGCTGGTTCGGGCCGCTATCGCTCCTGGTGCTGCTCGCCTTCTGGGCGTTGGGCATCGTCTTCGCTTTCGGCACACTGCACTGGGCCGCCGGGTCGGGGCTGGTCCTGGCAGGCCACACCCCGGGGTTCCTCGACGACTTGTACCTGAGCGGTACCACATTCTTCACGTTGGGGTTGGGTGATGTAGTACCTGGCACAGCGACCGCCAAGGTCCTCTCCGTCATCGAGTCGGGCCTCGGCTTCGCCTTTCTCGCCATCATCATCGGTTACCTTCCTGTCGTCTATCAGGCCTTCTCGCGGCGGGAGATCGCCATCTCCCTGCTGGACGCGCGTGCCGGATCGCCACCCGCCGCGGGTGAGCTGTTGCGGCGCTGCCCGATCGACGCCGATCCGGACGGCCTGGGCCGGCTGCTCACCGAATGGGAGCGCTGGGCTGCCGAAATCCTGGAGAGCCATCTCTCCTATCCGGTGTTGGCCTACTACCGCTCCCAACACAGCAATCAATCGTGGCTGGCCGCGCTCACGATGGTCCTCGACACCAGCGCTCTCATCATGATAAGCCGCGACGGTCCCTGCGCGCGGCAGGCGCAGTTCACCTTTGCGATGGCGCGCCATGCCGTAGTGGACCTTGCCCAGGTCTTCAGCGCACCCCGCCCCGAAGAACTCGGCGAGCGCCTCAGCGAGGCGGATCTGGCGTCACTCATTCGGCACCTCGGCGCCGCGGGGACCCAGGCAGGGGCGGCGATCGCTCAGGCCCGCTTCTCCGAGCGGCGCCTGATGTACGAGCCCTACGTGAAAGCCCTCTCCGAGCATCTCGTCCTGCCGCTGCCGGGATGGCTCCGTCGCTCCGAGGGTCACGACAATTGGGAAGGGGCACCCTGGAAGGACTTCTCCGTCGGACCAAAGCCACCGGACCATTTCTAGGGGGCTGGCCGAGTGTCCGGTTGGCGGCTGGTGTGCGGTTGGCGGACGAGGTGAACCCCGGCGCCGACGGCGTCCTCGGAGCGCTGGAAGAAATCACTCGACCCGAGGCGGCAGCCCCGCGGAGTCACTCATGAGTGGCGTACGGCTGGCCACCCCAGACGGCGAGGGTGACGCCGCCGGCTGCGCTTCGTCTTCCGAAACTTCCCCATCGGCGAGAGTCATCCCCATGCCGAGCACCCCGCGGAGGCGGCCGAGTCGGTCGCGCCTGGCCAGGGATCTGCCGGGCCACCCTCCTCTCCGGACGGGGTGTCCTCCGGTCGTGAAATCGGGACGGGCTCCTACCGAAGCTGCCCAATCGCAATACGTTAGCCGAGATGATCCCGAAATGATCGGGCCCTGAGCCCACGCTGATTGAGGCGAGGTATTGTTGCCCCCGACATCGAGCCCGGCCCGAAGGCACCGATCCCAGGAGACCGATCCATGCGTCCATTGCGACCGTCCGCGGCGCTCGCCGCTGCTGCAATCATCCTGCTCCTGGGCCTGCCCCGGCTGGCGGCTCAGACCGCCCCCGGCGGCGTTACCGTCTCCGGCTCCCAGGGAGCGGTAACCGTCTCCTGGAGCGGCATCAAGGACGAGACTGTCACGTTCCGGGTGCTTCGGGCCACTGACGCCCGGGCCACGGGCGCAAACCTGACCGAGAAGCCGCTGGGGTGGACGGTGAATTCCTTCCTGGACGCGACGGCGGCGCCGGGCGCCACCTACTACTACCAGGTGGTCGCGGTGTACGGAGGGGGAAAGATCGAGGCGCCCAGCGCTGTGATTCAGTACCTGGTGCCGGCGTTCGTGAACAAGGGAGTCCGCGTCGCCGCCCCGCTTGGGATGGCGCCCCCGCTTGCTCTCAAGGCGCCGGCGTTCAGCATGACCGGCCAGTACAACCTGGTGACCCTGTCCTGGCTTCCGGTGACTCCGGCGGTGGGCGAGACGATCACCTACGTCGTCCGCCGCTTCACGGTGGATCCGGCCACCGTCCCGGCGGCAACGACACCCGGCTATGTGACCGGCAACCCCACCGGCCCGGCGGGCGGGCCGATCACCATCATGGACCGCAGCGCCGACTTCCACCTGCCCACCTGGTACAAGGTGGTGGCCACGAGCTCCACCCGGGGCACCGCGGAGTCCGGGTGGTACCGGCGGGATCCACCGCCTCATCGCGGCGTGGACACGATCATCGGCGGCTACTGGCGCGATGTGACTACCCAAGGGACGAGGACCGTGATCAAGTGGATCGGTTGCTACAAGAACTCTCCCGTGGCGGGGGCGGGGATGTACGGAGCCCGGGTCCGAGTCGGCACCGGGAACTGGGTCACGCTTACAATGCCGGTCCCGGGTCAGTCGAACGCCGCGGCACTGGCCCATGCGCCGTGGTTCGACACCGAGTATGGCCAGTATGCCGCCCTGCTCCAGCCGCTCGAAAACGGGGGCCAGCCTCAGGTTCAGACCTGGCCGATGTACACCACCACGGGAAACGCCTACGGGCCCTTTGTGGCCGACACCGCCCACCTGACGCCGGTGGTGTACACCTTTGCCCAGGTTGCGCCGCTCAATCCGGTAACCTGCGGGGCGCTACCGCCGCCGCCGCCACCCCCGCCACCGCCGGCGCCACCCGCGCCGCCACCCGCGCCGCCGATCACCAAGGCCGCCGGGCTCTCGGGGGTTTCACCGACCGCCGCCCCGGTCGGAACCAACACCAGCACGCTGAGCGTGGCCACCCAGCCGGCGGCGGGTCCGGCCCCGGCCAATGTGACCGTGACCGGCACACCGGCGCAGTCGCACGTATCCTGGCAGCTCGCACCCGGGGCCAGCGGTTACACCGTCTCCCGCTCGAAACAGAACGATCCCTGCTGCCGCGCCGAATCGGGCACGTTGGGGGCGAACGCCACCAGCTGGAATGACCTGGTCCAATGGAGTGGGCTGTACACCTACCGGGTGACCGCGATTTATCCCGCCTCGGCCGGCTTTCCCTCCGGCCGCCTGGGGACAGTGGATGTCACTTATGCATATCCAGAGCCGCAGTCACCCACCCAGTTTAAGGCGGTCCAGACCGGCGACGGTACCGTGGTGCTCTCCTGGCTGCCGGTCAAGGACGCAACGTACTACGTCGTGGGCGGTCCGCCGACCAACGTCGCTTTCAAGGTGACGGGAACCACCACGACGATCACCAGCGTGGCGCCGGGCAGCCGCACCTGGCAGGTCGCCACCACCTACGAGCCAGCCGCCGGCGGAGAGCCGCGCGCCGGAAGCCAGTTCGTGATGGCCACCGCCAACGTGCTGGCGTGGACCGGAAAATACCGCATCCTCGCCGAGGCGATCCGGGTGAATCACACGACCGGAGACGCCCCGAAGATCGGGGACGTGATCACCTTCAATTCGAGGAACGACGGCGCCGGCGACGAGGTCTACCTCACTTCGGTGGCCCAGACGCTGGGACGGACCAACCACTACGTCCTGCAGAGCTTCCCGATCCTGGTGAGTGCGGTCCACGGGGACGTCAGCGCCTTTCCCCAGGACCAGCGGGCCCGGGCCGGGACGGCGTCGGGCTACGGCGGCCTCCAGCAGAACGACGTGATCAACCCGGTGCTCGGCGTTCCGGCGGCCGGGGCGCAGGGATGGCCGCTCTTCGTGCTCTGGGAAGGGGACCTGACCAACGGGAAGGAAGACCTGATCATCCATCCCCAGCTCTGGGACGCGGACGAGCCCGACGCCTACCTGTCGCGGCGGGTCATGCCGTGGTGCTCGACCGTCGGCGTCCCGTGCGCCACGGACGCGCTGAGCAAATGGGGCGGATATATCACCAACGTGAGCAACAGCACCAGCGTGCCGGCGGTGCTGGCGGCGCTGGCGTCTCCGCAGATCTCCATCGCGGC
>JBGPEJ010000125.1:0-9035 GCA_041482775.1 Gemmatimonadota bacterium
GATAGACCGGCTTCACGAATCGGAGTGACTCCATGCCATAGTTGGCCAGCACCGGGCCTTCGGCGGGGTCCACGAAGAGACCGGCATCGGCGCTCAGCACGAAGTACCCGTGCGCCACCCGCTTGCCGAAGAGGGACCGCGCGGCGGCCGCCGGGTCCATGTGGGCATAGAAGTGATCGCCGGAGATTTCGGCGAAGTTGACCACGTCGGCCTCGGTAACCGTGCGACTCCCGGTGAAGAGGGTGTCTCCCACCATGAGATCGTCGAAGCACTTGCGGAAGGGATGGACCGTGTCGGTGACCGTGGCCGCCCCTTTGGCCCAGAGCCCGGTGACGGCGGTGAGGGTCGTCGGGTGGGCTTGGATGGCGCTCCGCTGCATGTAGTGGAGCACTCCGCGAACTCCCCCCATCTCCTCTCCACCCCCGGCGCGCCCGGGGCCACCGTGGATCAGATTGGGGAGCGGCGACCCATGTCCGGTGGACTCCTTGGCGTCATGCCGGTTGAGCAGCAGAATGCGCCCGTGCCACGCCGCGGTGCCGAGCACGACTTTTCGTGCCACCGCGTCATCCGACGTGAACACCGATCCACAGAGCGAGCCCCGGCCGCGTCGGGCCAGCTCGATCGCCTCATCCACCGAGGTGTAGGGCATTACGGTGTTGACCGGCCCGAACGCCTCGATGTCGTGGGGCTCGCTCCGGGCCAGCGGGCGCGCGCAGTGGAGCAGCATCGCCGGGAAGAACGCCCCCTTGGCGGCGTCGGCACCGGTGACCGTGAACGTGTCGGCATTGCCGTACACCACCTCAGCGGCCGCCGTGAGCCCCGCCAGGCTCTTCCGGACCTCCTCCACCTGTCCCTTGCTCGCCAGCGGCCCCCAGCGAACGCCGTCCACGGCCGGATTTCCCAGCGTGGCGCCCTCGAGCCGCTTGGATATCGCCCGGATCACATCGTCCACCATCATCGCCGGCACCAGCGTGCGCCGGATGGCGGTGCACTTCTGGCCCGCCTTGGCGGTCATCTCGCGGACCACTTCCTTGACGAATAGATCGTACTCCTCGGTGCCCGGCGCCGCATCGGGCCCCAGCATCGAGAAATTGAGGGAGTCGGCCTCCATGTTGAATCGCACCGACTCGGCGATCAGCCGCGGATGCGCCTTCAGCTTGCGTCCGGTGGCGGCGGAGCCGGTGAAGGTGACGACGTCCTGACAGCCCACATGGTCGAGCAGATCGCCCACCCCGCCCACGATGAGCTGGAGCGCGCCGGGGGGAAGAATCCCCGAGGCAACGATCTCCCGCACCATCGCCTCGGTGAGGTACGAGGTAACGGTGGCCGGCTTGACGATGGCCGGCATCCCGGCCAGGAACGTGGGCGCCAGCTTTTCCAGCATGCCCCAGCAGGGAAAGTTGAAGGCGTTGATGTGAACCGCCGTTCCCTCGAGCGGCACGCAGAGGTGGCGGCCGACGAAGCTTCCACCCTTGGAGAGCGGCTCCACTTCCCCATCGACGTAGAAGGTTTCGTTGGGGAACTCGCGCCGGCCGCGGCTGGCGTAGGCGAACAGGGTGCCGATCCCGCCCTCGATGTCGACCCATGAGTCGGTCCGGGTGGCGCCGGTGGCAGACGACAGCGCGTAGAACTTCTCCTTCTGCTCCATGAGGAATGTGGCCAGCGCCTTGAGCATCCGGGCGCGCTCGTGAAAGGTCATCTTGCGGAGGGCGGGGCCGCCCTTCTGCCGGGCGAACTCGAGCATCCCCCTGAAATCGAGCCCTTCACTGGACGCCTCCGCCACCGGCTCACCGGTCACGGCGTGGGTGAGCATCACCGCTTTCCCTCCGCCCTCGACCCAGGCGCCCTGGGCGTAGCTGGCCAGCTTGCTCACTTCACTCTCCTCGCTTCGGGAGTGCCGCCGCCGTTTCGTGCCAGGTCTTGAGGATGGCCGGCTGCGCCGGACGCTCGGCCGGGGGCTCCCGGAGCGGCTCACAGGGGCGCCAGGCGCGGTGCATCGCCCCGGGGAGCGCCTGGTACAATGCCGTTCCGGCGGTCTTCCACGCCAGCATCTCGTCGCTCACGTCCTTGACCACCCGTCCGGGGTTCCCGACCACGACCTTGCGAGGGGGGATCTGCATTCCGGTCGGTATGAAGCAGAGCGCTCCGATGATCGATCCCTCTCCCACCTCGGCGTTGTCCATGACCACGGCGTTCATCCCCACCAGCACGTTCCTGCCGAGGTGGGCGCCATGGACCACGGCGCCATGGCCGACGTGGGCGCCCGCTTCCAGGCGTACGGTGACCCCGGGAAACATGTGGATGGTGCAATTCTCCTGGACGTTGCAGCCGTCCTCGATCACGATTCCTCCCCAATCGCCCCGGATGGCGGCCCCCGGGCCGACGTACACGTCGCGGCCGATGACGACGTTGCCGGTGACGGCGGCGTTGGGATGAATGAAAGCCGATGGATGGACGACCGGCAGGAAACCTTCGAAGGCGAAGATGTTGGACATGGCTAGAAGGGCACGAACTGGCCGTCGTCGATCTGGCCCGCCCGCACGTGATAGACCGTGAGCCCGGACTTGAGGTTCAATCCGCTCCCCTCGCTTGGCGCGATCACCGCCGCGGACTGGTAGAACCGGATCGGGGAGCCCTCGAATCGCAGCATCTCGCGCACGTGCATGTGCCCGCCGAGCGCCAGGGTGTAGGGATGGCCCTTGATCCGCGCGATCACTTCTCCGGCGTTGGAGACCGAGTGGCGGAAGCTGGTCCGCCCGCCCACCGTGATGGCCGTCGGGGCCGGCCCTCCGTCCATGAACCCGTTCACGGTTTCGACCGAGGTGAAGAACGGGATGTGGTTGAAGGTCACCACTGGTACCGACGCGGGGACCGCGGCCAGATCCCGGCTGAGCCACTCGACCTGGGTACTGTCGACGTGGCCGTAATACCAGAGATCGGCGATGTCCACCGTGTTGAGGGCGACGAAGTGCACTCCGCCGTAGGTGAAGGAGTAGTAGTCGGGGCCCAGGTAGTGATGGTACATCGCCCGGCCGTAGAGGGGATGCTTGGGGCTCACCAGCGACAGATGCCGCTCGATCCCGAAGACGTCGTGGTTGCCCGGGGCGGTCCACACCGGCGCCGAGAACCCTGCGATTTCCCGCATGAAGAGCTCGAAGTATCCGGTGGCCTCCGGCTCCGCGACCCGCAGCGCGTCCTTCACCAGATCGCCGGTGATGATCACGAAGGCCGGCTTGATCGAATCCACCAGCGTCCTGAGCCGCTCGGTCCGGGCCCGGCTCGCCTCGCTGATGTGGGTGTCGGACGCATGGACGAAGACGAAGTCGGAAGCCCCGGTGGCCCGCGCCAGGGCAAAGGCCAGCGGCCTCCCGGCCGTGGCCGCGTCGACCGGCTTCCAGAAGTTGCCGATCGAGCGGTAGCCGTCGGGCACGCTGATGAACACGATCCCGAACCCGGCGGACCGGTCGATCCGGAACGAGCCGTCCGGGGCCGTCGTCACGACCTGGATCTGATCCGAGACCGCTACTCCCGCAACGCCCGGCTCTCCCGGATCCCGCACTCCATTCGCGTTCTGGTCCAAGAACACCACTCCGGTCAGATCGGCCGGGCTGGGGGCCGCGGTGCGGGCGGCGCCGGAGCTCGCCGCAACCGGGAGGATGAGGGACCACGCGCGAAGTCGCATCAGACCCTTTCGATGATCGTGGCCATGCCCTGCCCCACCCCGATGCACATGGTGCAGAGGGCGTAGCGGCCGCCCTTCTCCTCCAGCTCCCGCATCGCCGTCAGCAGCAGCCGCGCGCCGCTCATTCCCAGCGGGTGGCCCAGCGCGATAGCCCCGCCGTTGGGGTTGATCCGCGGATCGTCATCGCGGAGACCCAATTGCCGGGTGCACCCCAGCACTTGGACCGCGAACGCCTCATTGAGCTCGATCACGGCCATGTCGCCCAGGTCGAGCCCCGCCATCGCGAGCGCCTTCCGGGTGGCGGGGACCGGACCCAGCCCCATAACCCGCGGCTCGACTCCGGCGGCGGCGCTCGCCACCAGCCGCGCCTTCGGAGCGAGGCGGTGCGCCTTGACCCCGGCCTCCGACGCGATGAGGAGGGCGCAAGCCCCGTCATTCAGTCCGCTCGAATTCCCCGCCGTCACCGACCCCTTGCCATCGGTACGGAACGCCGGCTTGAGCTTGCCCAGGACCTCGAGCGTCGTGTCGGGCCGGATGAACTCGTCGTGCTCGAACGGCGCCGATTCCTTCCCCTTGGCAGCCGAGGGGAGCTGGACCGGCACGATTTCCTTCGAAAATCTCCCCCGGCTCCGCGCCGCGGCGGCCTTCTGCTGGGAGCGGAGCGCGAAGCCGTCCTGATCGGCCCGGGAAATCCCCAACAGCTCGGCGACGTTCTCGGCGGTCTGCCCCATCGAGTCGATGCCGTACTTCTCCCTCATCCTGGGGTTCACGAACCGCCACCCCAGGCTGGTGTCGAACAGCTCCTGGGCCCTCCCGAAGGGTTGGGCCGCCTTGGACAGCGCATAGGGGGCCCGGGTCATATGCTCGACGCCCCCCGCGATGTAGAGGTCGCCATCGCCCAGCCGTGCCCCCCGCGCGGCGATCGCCGCGGCGCTCATCCCCGAAGCGCAGAGACGATTGACCGTCTCCCCCGGCACGCTCACCGGGAGCCCGGCCAGGAGCAGCGCCATCCGCGCCACGTTGCGGTTGTCCTCCCCCGCCTGGTTGGCACAGCCGAGCACCACGTCGACGATGGAGGCCGGGTCGAGGGACGGATGCCGCTGGAGCAACTGCGCGAGCACGTGCGCCGCCAGATCGTCGGCCCGGACCCCCGACAGCGAGCCGCCGAGGCTCCCGATCGGCGTGCGGACGCCGTCAATCAGATATGCATCGGCCATGCGAGGGCCCCCCGGGTGCTTTGGCCTAACCTGCTGAGCGGTGCTAATTTAGTACGCTTTCTCCCGGACCGGCACCCGATGACTTCCGATAGTATCCTGTTCGAGCGCGTGGGGGGCGTGGGGCGGATTACCCTCAATCGCCCCGACGTGCTCAACAGCTTCGACACCCCCATGGCGCTCCGGCTGCAGGAGATACTGGCCGAGGTGGCGGGCGACTCGTCGCTGCGCTCGGTCTACTTGACCGGAGCTGGTCGCGCATTTTGCGCGGGCCAGGACCTGGCCGAGGCCGTCGCCCGGGAAGGACGGGGTGTCATCAACTTCGCCGAGCATCTCCGCCGGACCTACAATCCGATCGTACGGGCGCTCCGCCTCCTGCCCAAGCCGGTGGTGTGCGGTGTGAACGGCGCCGCGGCGGGCGCGGGGGCCAACCTGGCGCTCGCCTGCGACATCGTCATCGCATCTGATGACGCGGCGTTCATCCAGGCCTTCATCAATATCGGGCTGATCCCCGACTCCGGTGGCAGCTACTTTCTCCCCCGGCTGGTGGGCACCGCCCAGGCCGCGGCGCTCATGATGCTCGGCGACAAGCTGACCGCAACGCAGGCGTACCAGATCGGCTTGATCTCCCGGGTGGTGCCCGTCGGCACGCTGGAAGAGTCCGGCTTCGGGACCGCCCGGCAGCTCGCCGCGCGGCCCACCTATGCGCTGGGCCTCATCAAGCGGCTGCTCAACGCCACCGGGGGCAATTCGCTCGACCAGCAGCTGGAGCTGGAGGCGGAGCTGCAGGCGCTGGCCGGCAAGAGCGACGATTTTGCCGAAGGGGTGCGGGCGTTTCTCGAGAAGCGGAAGCCATCCTTCACCGGAAACTGATGTGACCGCACTCGCGCGCGAAACGACGATCGGCGTGCTCGGCGCCGGCGCCATGGGAAGCGGGATCGCCCAGGTCGCGGCCGCCGCAGGGCATCCGGTGATGGTCACCGACGCACGGGCCGAGGCGCTGGAGGAGGCAAAGACCCGGCTGGAGGCGGCCCTGGCCCGCCGGGTCGAGAAGGGGACCTTGTCCCCCGGCACGGCGGGCCAGCTGCAGGACCGGATTACCTGGGCCCCCGGCGCCGCTGGGGAGTACGGCCTCTTCCGGCATTGCGGCATGGTGCTCGAGGCCATCGTCGAGGACCTCCGCGCCAAACAGACCGCGTTCCGCGAGCTCGAGGCCGTGGTGGCCGACGACTGCATCCTCGCGAGCAATACCTCGTCGCTCTCCATCACCGGCATCGCCACCGGGTGCCGCCTTCCCGACCGGGTCGTCGGGATGCACTTCTTCAACCCCGCCCCGCTGCTCGCCCTGGTGGAAATCGTTCCCGGACTCAACACCGCGGAGGCCACCGCCTCGCTCGCGCGCGACACGGCGCTGGCCTGGGGCAAGCTTCCCGTGGCCGCAGCGGATACGCCGGGATTCATCGTCAACCGGATTGCCCGGCCCTTCTACGGCGAGGCCCTCCGGATCTACGAAGAGGGTATCGCGGCCCGGGAAACGATCGACTGGGCGATGTGCGAGATCGGCGGCTTCCGGATGGGGCCCTTCGAGCTGATGGACCTGATCGGCAACGACGTCAATTTCGCCGTTTCCCGCTCCATCTTCGAGGCCTTTCAGTTCGATCCCCGTTACAAGCCCTCCCTCACCCAGCAACGCATGGTCGAAGCCGGCCGTCTGGGACGGAAGACCGGACGGGGACACTACGAGTACGGAGAGCGCGCCGCGGTGCCGGCCCCGGTCAAAGACCGCTCGCTGGGAGAGACGGTGGTCGACCGGATTCTCAACATGCTGGTCAACGAGGCCGCCGATGCCCTGTTCTGGCGGATCGCGTCGCGGGACGACATCGACCTCGCGATGACCAAGGGCGTCAACTATCCCCGGGGCCTCCTCCGCTGGGGCGACGAGATCGGGATCCCCACCGTGCTCGAGCGATTGGAGCGCTTGCAGGCCGAATACGCCGAGGAGCGCTACCGGCCGAGTCCGCTGCTCCGGCGCATGGCCCGCGACGGGCGGCGGTTCTACCAGTGACCCAACCGCAGCGGGGGGCCGAGCAGATCGTCGAGGGGATGCTGGCGCGGGACGAATTCACCCGCTGGCTCGGCATCGACGTGCTGGAGATCCGGCCGGCGTATTGCGTCTGCCGGATGACCGTACGGGACGAGATGGTCAACGGCTTCGGCGTGGCGCACGGCGGGATCACCTTTTCCCTTGCCGATAGCGCCTTCGCCTTCGCCTGCAACACCCAGGGGCGCATCGCCATCAGCATCGAGAACGGCATCACCTACCCGGCGCCGGTGCATCCGGGCGACCTCCTCACCGCCACCGCCACCGAGGAGACGGCCTCCAGCCGGCTCGGCTTCTATCGTGTCGCGGTCACCAACCAGCAGGGAGAAACCGTGGCGCTCTTCCGGGGCACCGCCTACAAGACCAACCAGGAGCATCCGCTCCCGTGACCCAACCGATCGACTGGCAGCGTGTGCTGTATCTGACCCTGGTGTCCCGGTTCCTCGACGACACTGAGGAAACCCGTCTGGTTCCCGAGAAGAAGGTGCTCTACCAGTTCTCGGCCCGCGGCCACGAGGTGGCCCAGCTCATCCTGGGCCAGCACCTCACCCACCCGCACGACGCGGCCGGAGCCTACTACCGCTCCCGGCCGCTGCTGCTGTCGCTCGGGCTCACCATCGCCGACGCCTTCGCGGGGCCGATGGGCAAGTCGGGCGGATTCAGCGACGGACGCGACATCGGCGTGGTCTGCAACCTGCCCAGCGATCCGGGTCCGGTCGTGCTCCCCATGTCGGGCGACGTCGGCTCCCAGTACACCCCGACGGCGGGGTGGGCCCAGGCCATCGGCTACCACCGGGACGTTCTGGGTGACGCCTCGTACGCCGGCGCCATCGCCTGCGTGCTGGGAGGCGAAGCCTCGGTGGCCACCAACGGGTTCTGGTCATCCCTCACCATCGCGACGACGCTTTCCCTGCCGATGGTGTTCTACATCGAGGACAATGGCTTCGGGATCTCGGTGCCAGGCAGGTTGCAGACCCCCGGTGCCGACATCGCCCGCAACCTCGGTTCGTTCCAGAACCTCCTGGTCCGCGATGGCAACGGCAGCGATCCGATCCGGACGGCCGAGCTGGTCGGCGAATGCGTGGCCCACGCCCGCGCCGGGAAGGGCGCGGCCCTGGTACGCCTGACCGTCCCGCGGCTGTCCGGCCACTCCGGGCAGGATACCCAGGCGTACAAGAGCCCGGAGTTTCTCGAGCAGGAGAAGGCCAACGATCCGCTGCCCAAGCTGTACGCCTACCTGAGGGGTGGCGTACTCACCGCGGCGCAGATCGCCGAGGCGGAGGCACGGGCCAAGCGCGACGCGGAGGCGGGGCTCGCCGAGGCGCTGGCCCGGCCGGAACCCGACATTGCGAGCGTCACTCGCCACCGGTTCACCGAAACCGGCGCCGACGGGCGGCCGCAGTTGCAGCGGCGGGGGGGGGTGGCCCCCGCCAAACACCGGTTCCCGCCCTCCAACGAAACCCCGGCACCGGAGGGCGCCCGGATCAATCTCCTCACGGCGGTTCGCCGCACCCTCGAAACCGAGCTGCGCAGCAATCCCAAGATGCTGCTGTTCGGGGAGGACGTGGGGCCCAAGGGCGGGGTGCACGCCGCGACGCTCGGCCTGCAGGACACCTTCGGCGACCGGCGGGTGTTCGACACCTCGCTCTCCGAGGAGGGCATCATCGGCCGGGCGGTGGGCATGGCACTCGCGGGGCTGCTGCCGGTGCCGGAGATCCAGTTTCGCAAGTACGCCGATCCCGCCACCGAGCAGCTCAACAACTGCGGCACCCTCCGGTGGCGGACCAGCAACCGCTGGGCGGCGCCGATCGTGGTGCGGATGCCCGGCGGCTACGCGCCCAAGTGCGGCGACCCCTGGCACAGCGTGTGTGGCGAGGTGCTCTGGGCCCACGCGCCCGGGTGGCAGGTGGCGATTCCTTCGAACGCGGAGGATGCGGTGGGGCTGCTCCGCAGCGCGCTGCGGAGCAACCACCCGACGAGCTTCTTCGAGCACCGGGCGCTGCTCGACGGAACCGGGGCGCGGCGCCCGTATCCGGGC
>JBGPEJ010000126.1:0-8889 GCA_041482775.1 Gemmatimonadota bacterium
CACCCGTTCTCCTCCTGGATGGACCAGGAGATCACCCCGCTGGAGCGGTACATGGGAGTCCGGGAGGACCTCCAGGACCTGGCCCAGGCGCTGCTCATCTTCGGGACCCACGTGCACATCGGAATCGAGGACCGGGACTTCCTGATCGACGCGATGAACGTGTCGCGCTACTTCCTCCCCCACGTCCTGGCCCTTTCGACCAGCTCGCCGTTCTGGATGGGTCGCCGCACCGGGCTCAAGTCCTACCGGAGCGTCGTGTTCCGCTCCTTCCCCCGCACCGGGATCCCGCGGTCGCTGACCGGCTGGGGGGAATTCGAGGATGTCGTGAACGTGATGGTGGGGACCAATTCGATCCCCAACGCTTCGAAGATCTGGTGGGACCTCCGGCCCAGCTGGAGCTACCCCACCCTCGAGTTCCGGGTCTGCGACGTCTGCACCCGGGTGGACGAGGCGGTCTGCATCGGCGCCATTTTCCAGGCGATCATCGCCAAGCTGTGGAAGCTCCGCCGCGACAACCTCTCGTTCCGCCTGTACCCGGTGGCCTTCATCGAGGAGAACAAATGGCGGGCGCTGCGCTACGGACTGGACGGCAAGCTGATCGACTTCGGCAAAGGCACCGAGCTCCCCGCGCGCGAACTGATCCGGGAAATGCTCGAGTGGTTCCTCGACGACGTCCTCGACGAGCTGGGCAGCCGGAAGGAAGTCGAGTATGCCTTCCGGATTCTCAGCGAAGGCACCAGCGCCGACCGCCAGCTCGCGGTGTTCGACCAGACCGGCAACCTGAAAGACGTCGTGGATCTCCTGATCCGCGAGACCGAGGCAGGAGTGATCTCGTGAATCGACCGCTGATCGGGATACCCGCCCAGACCCTCCAGGCCATTGACGGGATTCCCGAAGGCTTGCCGCATTCCTGGGTCATGAATTCCCGGTACTCCGTCGCCGCGGCCGACGCCGGCGGAGTGCCGGTGATGGTACCGCTCTTCGACCAGGACACCGATGCCCTCCGCGCGGTGTACGACCGCATCGACGGGCTCCTGCTGGCGGGGGGAGTGGACATGGATCCTGCCAGCTTCGGCGAATCGCCCCATCCCCGCCTGGGCCGGACCGATCACGCCCGCGACGCGGTGGAGCTCGCGCTGGCCCGGTGGGCCGTCGCGGACCGGAAGCCAGTGCTGGGCCTCTGCCGCGGCCACCAGGTGGTGAACGTGGCGCTGGGCGGTACCCTCTGGCAGGACATCGAGGCACAGGTTCCCCGGGCCATCAAACACGACTATTTTCCCACCGCCGGCTACAGCCGGGACCACCTCGCCCACGAGGTGGCCATCCTTTCCGGCTCGCGGCTTCACGGCGCCTTCAAGGCGCCCAGTGTTCCGGTCAACAGCATGCACCATCAGGCCGTCAAGGCGCTGGCGCCGGCGCTCGTCGCCACGGCGCATGCTCCCGACGGCCTCATCGAGGCGGTCGAATCCGGCAGCGAGCATTTCCTTGTGGGGGTCCAGTGGCATCCGGAAATCTTCGAAGAGCGTGACGAGCGTACCCGGCGGCTCTTCAAGATGTTTGTCGATGCGGCCAACAATTGGAGGTCCTGAACACATGCGCGTCCGATTGACCATCGTGCTCCTGGGGTCCCTGCTCGCCGTCCAGACGGTCCGGGCACAACAGCCGAAGATCGATTCCGCGACCATCGCTCGGGCCAACAAGCCGATTCTCCGCACCGGCGAAGTTCTCGGCGTTCTGGCCACCACCGGCTTGGCCTTCGCCTTCGACCAGAAGCTGCGAAACACGATTCACGACCCGACCGACAAATTCGGGCGCACCGCCTCCGACATCGGCAATGCGCTGGGGAACGGGGTGTATGTCTATCCCACCCTCCTCGTGGGTTCGTTGGTCGGCAAGGCGGTCGGCAGCCAGAAATTGTATGGGGTAAGCTCCCGGGCGCTCAAGTCGACGCTGCTGGCCGGCGCCGGCGCGATCGTCCTCAAGACCATCATCGGGCGGGAGCGTCCTGGCGTGGACAATGCCTTCAAGTTCCACCCGTTCAACGTGAAGGACAAGACCAATTCCTTCCCCTCCGGGCACGCCATGGTGTCGTTTGCCCTGGCCACCTCCTTCGCCCGAGAGATCAAAGGCACCTGGGACGACGTGTTCTTCTACAGTCTCGCCACCCTCACCGCCTACGCCCGGATGCACGACGATCGCCACTGGATGTCGGACGTGGTATTCGGGGCTGGGGTGGGCATCCTCTCGGCCCGCTTCGTTCATCGCCGGGAATCCAAGATTCTGATCAAGCCGAAGGGCCTCGGCCTGAGCCTGGATTTCTAGGCCCGATCGCGGAGCGCGCCGGCCGCCTCGAGCCCGACCGGCAGGAGCAGCAGCGTCACCAGGGTGGAGAGGGTAAGCCCGCCCAGCACCGCAATGGCGAGCGGCCGCTGGAGCTCGGCCCCGGACCCGATCCCCAGCGCCAGCGGGAAGAGCCCCGCCAGGGTGCAGAGGGTGGTCATCAGGATGGGGCGGAGCCGGAGCCGTCCCGCGCGCAGCAACGCCTCCCGCGGCTCGAGCCCCGACTCCCCGAAATGCCGGGCCGCGTCAAGCAGGATGATTCCGTTCTTGACGATCAGTCCGATCAGCAGAATCAATCCCATGAAGCTGGAGACGTTGAACGGCACCCGGGTGGCCGCGAGCGCCAGCAGCGCCCCGGTCAGGCCGAGCGGCGCCGCGAGCATGATGGAGAGCGGCCCGCGGAATCCGCCGAACTGCGCCACCATCACCAGCAGCACTGCCCCCGCGCCGAGCCCGAAGACCAGCAACAATTGCCGGAAGGAGGCCCGCTGGCTGGCATCCTGGCCGCCGATTTCCAGCGAGGCGCCCGGCGGCAGCGGTACCGCCGCCACCCGGCGTCGCACCGACTTCATGACCGTGCCCAGACTCGAACGGCGGGGATCGATCTCCCCGGTCACCGCGGTGTAGGGCCGGAGATTTTCCCGGGTGAGCTCGGCGGCGTCGGCGGTGTCGTGGACCCGTCCGAGCTCCGAGAGCGGGGCCCACCCGTTCGACCCGACGATGGGAAGCCGGGCCATCACTGCCGGACTCAGCCGGATCGAGTCGGCGATGCGCACCCGGATCGGCACGATGCGATCGGGCTCCCGCACCACTCCGGCGTCGGCGCCGAAGAGCGCGTCCTGCGCCTGTTGGGCGGCGTCCCGCACCGTGAGCCCGAGCCGCGCCACCCGCACTGGATCGAGATCCACCTTGAGCTCCGGCAGGTAGCCTTGCACGCCGTTGAATAGATCCACCAGCCCCGGCACCGAATCCACCGCCTCCGCCACCGCGCGTGAGGCCCGCTCCGCGGTGCCGAGATCGGGGTGAAAGAGCTTGAGCTCGACCGGCTTCCCGCTCGCGGCGAGGTCCCCGATCAAGTCCTGCAGAATCTGTACGAACTCGACCCGCAGCGAGGGAACCTCGGTCTCGATCTTCACCCGCAACCGGTTCATGACATCGTAGACGTTGGCATCCCGGGCTGCCCTCGGCTTGAGGAGCACCGTCATGTCGCCGCGGTTGGGAGCGGTGGCAAAGAAGCCCAGCTCGCTCCCGGTGCGTCGGGTGAACGACTGGATGTCGGGATCGGCGCGCAGGATCCGCTCGATCCTTCCTACCAGGGCGTCGGTTTCGCCCAGGGAGCTCCCGGTGGGAGACCAGTAATCCAGAATGAAGCCGCCCTCGTCCATGTCGGGCATGAAGCCGGTGCCGATGGTGCGGCTCAGCACCACCAGTAGCACCGCCGCGCCCGCGGCGATCAGCAGCGTGAGCATCCGCCTCGCCAGCAGCCCCTGGAGCAGCCGCGCGTAGAGTCGCTCGATCGGCGCCAGCGAAAGCCGGAACCGCGGGGGGCGCTCCTCAGCGGCGCGGACCGCGCGCCGGGAAAGCCACTCCCCCGCGAGGAGGGGAATCAGGGCCATCGCGAGGACCAGCGAGAGGAGCACGGCGATGGCGAGCGCCAGCGAGAAAGAGCGGAAGAACTGCCCGACCACCCCCTCGAGCAGGCCGAGCGGCGTGAACACCACCACGGTGGTGAGCGTCGAGCCGGCCACCGGAGCGAAGATCTCGTCGGTGCCCCGGCGAATCACATCCTGCACCGGCTCGCCGGGGTGGAGGGCGAGGTTCCGCTCCACGTTTTCCACCACCACCACCGCGTCATCGATGATGAGGCCGATGGCCACCGCCAGGCCTCCCAGCGACATCAGGTTGAGCGAATCGCCGAACAGCCAGAGCCCCGCAAAGGTCCCGGCGATGGTGAGCGGAATCGAGAGCCCGGCGATCAGGGCAATGCCGGGCCGGCCGAGAAAGACGAAGAGCACCAGCACGGCGAGGAGGCCGCCCACCAGCATCGCGTCCCGCACGCTGCCGATCGAGCTCCGCACCAGCGCGCCCTGATTGTACACCAGATCGAGCTTGACGCCGGCGGGAAGCAGCGGGCGGATTGCGGCCACCGCCGCGGTCACCGCGCGCTCCACATTAAGCGTGTTGCCGGTGGGCTGGCGGGAGACGTTGATCAGGGCCGCCGGCTCCCCGTTCCCGCGGGCCAGCTGGAAGAGATCCTGAACCCCGAAATGCACCGAGCCGACGTCCGCCACCCGCACCGAGCGGTCGCCGGTCCGGCGCACCACGATCTGGCCCACCGCGTCGGGCGACCCGGCCAACCCCGATACGATCACCCCGAACTGCCGGTATTCCCGGTCCACCCGGCCGGCGTTGGCGAGCGTGTTCGACGCTTGAATGGCGGCCGCCACCTCCTGCACCCCCAGGTGCTGCGCCAGGAGCCGCGCCGGATCGAGCACCACCGACACTTCGCGCACCAATCCGCCGGACACGTCCACCCCGCCGACGTCGGGGAGCCGGGCCAGCCGCGGGCGGATCAGGTATTGCGCCAGGTCACGGAGCACCACCGGGTCGCCGCCGGTGAGTTCGTACTGCATCATGGGAAAGACCGACGGAGTGAGCCGCTCCACCTGGAGCTGGAGCCCGGCTGGCAGCGCGCTCTGCGCCGACGCGACCCGGCCCTGGACCTGCTGCAAGCCGTACTGCATGTCCGCGCCCGGCCGGAAATCGAGGCTCAGCTCGGTGGAGCCGCGCACGGTGCGGCTGCGAATGCGGCGGAGGTCCACCACGCCGCTCACCGCCTCCTCCAGCGGGCGCGTTACCGCCACCACCATGTCGCGTGGCTCGAAGCCTCCGCCCAGGGCCAGCACCACGATGCGCGGGAAAATCGCCTCCGGGTACGCCCCGGCGGGAAGCGTCACCATGGCCTGGAGCCCTGCCGCGGTGAGCAGCAGCACGCCCAGGTACACCGCGGCGCGGTTCTTCTGGAAGAGCCCAGTCAAACTCATGGCCTGGTCGTTGGCTGGGGTACGACCCGCATCCCGTCGGTCAGGCCGAAGGCGCCTGAGACTACCACGCGGTCACCCGCGGCGAGTCCCGCGAGGATCTCCGCCCGGCCCCCCCGCCGAACTCCCACCGTCACGCCGCGGGCCTTGGCCGTCGAATCGGCGCCCACCACGAACACCCGGAGCGAATCCCCCAGAACCACCAGCGCCGAATCGGGAATCACCAGCGCCCGGTGCCGCGCGCCGACGGTTACCAACGCCGTTGCGCCCGAGCCGGCCCGGAGCACGTGGCCAGCGTTGGGCACCCGGACCACCACCTGCCCCGCGTTGGTGAGCGAATCCACCCCCGGTGCCAACGCCGCCACTGCCCCGGGACGAGCCTCGCGCGAGCCGTCGGCCAGCACCGACGCGGGAGCGCCCACTTTGAGCCGGGCCAGCTCGGCCGCGGGAACCGGGGCAACCAGATCCAGGGTCGAGCCGTCGATGACCTCGATAAGCGGCGCCCCGGCGTCCACTCGCTCGCCGGGGTGGGTCAGCACCCGCTGCACCCCACCGCTGATCGGGCTGCGGACCCGGGCGCGGGTTAGGAGTTGTTGGGCGGCGTCAGCCTGAGCCCGCGCCGCCACCGCCTCGGCCGCGCGCTGCTCGGCCTGCTTCTGGGAGGCGATGCCTGCCTTGAACAGCTCCTGCTGCCGCTTCGCGTCCCGCTCGGCGCTTTCGGCCTGGGCGGCCAGCGCCCGGGCATTCTGTTCCAGGTCGGGAACCTCGAGCTCGAGCAGCAGCGCTCCCGCACTCACCGTGGCGCCCATCTGCACCAGGATCCGGCTCACCACTCCCGCCGCTGGAGCGGTGAGGAGCGCCGAGCCGCCCGGCGCCGGCAGCAGCCGGCCGGTTACCGTCACCAGGTCGGTGACGGTATCGCTGGCCACCGCCTCGACGCCTACCGGCACCCGCGGCGTGACCGCCGCCTCGTCGTCCCCGCCTCCCCCGCCGCAGGCGAGCAGCAGGGCGAGCGGCACCGCCATCAGCCGGCCGCGATTCATTCCATCCTCCCGAAGAGAGCCCGCCAGGTGGCGAGCGCCGATTGATACGCCGTCAGGTCCTGTACCGCGGCCAGCACCACTTCGCGCTCGCTGCGCAGGGCGTCGAGCACCGCGAGGACATTGGTTTCACCCGCGCGATAGGCGGCGAGCGCCCGCTCTCGCAATGCCCGCGCCGAGGGCATCAGGGAATCGCGCGCAAAGCGGGCGCGGCGGGCGGATTCCTCCAGCCGGGCCCGCGCGTCGGCCACCGCGCGCACCGCTTCGAGGCGCGCCTCGCGCGCGGTGGCGGCGCCGCGATCTGCCCGGGCGCGGGCCAGCGCCGCCTGCGCGCTTCCGGTGTTCCAGAGCGGAAGCGGCACCGCGAATCCGATGACGCTCAATCCGTGGTTGGGCAGGTCGGGATCGCCCCACTCGACTCCGCCCTGAATCGAGGGAATCGGGAACCGGCCCCGCTGAGCGCTCCGGTACTCGAAGGCCAGCGCCGCGGAGTCGGCCAGGACGCTCGCCACCAGCGGGATGCTGTCGATGGGGAGATCGGCCTCGACCGGTGCATCGAGGCCCAGATCGAGCGCGCCAGACGCGGCAGGCGCTCCCGCCTCGGTCCATCCCACCGCGCGGCCCAGCGCCGCGTCGGCGGCACGGGCGGCCTCCCGCGCCAGCGAGAGGAGCTGCTGCCCCCGCCGGGTCTCCTGCGCCGCCTGCTCCCACTCGAAGCGGGAAATGTCCCCGGCAGTGAAGCGGCGCTCGGCCAGCCGGGCCAGCGAATCGGCCAGCGCCACCTGTTCGCCCACCAGCCGAAGCTCCTCCCGCGCGCCGAGGGCCCCATAGAACGCGGTGCGCACCTCCTGCACCACCGACGCGAGAAGGATGGTGGAATCGGCCTGGGCGCGCCGAATGCCGGCCGCCGCGGCGCCGCGGTCGGTGCCCCGGGTGGCCAGCCAGGCCAGCGGCTGGTCGAACACCAGATGCTGGTGGGGAACGTCCCCGGTGTGCTGGAACGACATCAGCGGATTGGGAATCTGCCCGGCGAGGCCACGCCCGGCGCGCGCCTCCCGAACGGCGGCGCCGGCTTCAACCACGCGGCCGCGGGTCGCGACCCCGCGGCGGATCGCCGCGTCGAGCGTGAGCGGCGAGGGGCCGGGCCCCTGTACGGCCAGCGTCGCAAGCAGCGCGATCAGCATCGTGATCCGTATCTACCAGGTGTTATCATTCTGTACCCCCCATGCTCTGGTATGTCGCGATCGGAAGCGCCCTCGGCGGCGTGAGCCGCTACCTCCTCGGCGGCTGGGTCCAGCGCCTTTCCGGGGGCGTATTCCCCATGGGCACGCTCCTGGTCAACCTGAGCGGCTCCTTCCTGCTGGGCCTGATCTACCGTTACGCGGTCGATTCGACCGCGGTCAGCGCCGAGATGCGCATCCTGCTGACCATCGGCTTCTGCGGCGGATACACCACCTTCTCGACCTTCAGCTACGAAACCGCCAAGCTCCTCGAGGACGGTGACTGGACTCGCGCGGCGCTCTACGTCGGCGGGAGCGTCCTGCTGTCCCTCGCCGCGATGTTCACAGGGTTCGCGGCGGCCCGGGAGCTTCTGGCATTGCGCCGAGGCTGAGAAAGAGGAAACCCATGCACGGCCTCCAGGGCGACCGCACCCTCATGCGGATCCACATCGGCGAACGGGACAAGCACGACGGCCGCCCCCTCCACGAGGCGATCCTCCACCTGCTCCGCGCCCGGCACCTGGCCGGCGCCACCGTCATCCGCGCCATCGCCGGCTTCGGCGCCACCGCCCGATTGCACACCGACAAGGTCCTCCGCCTCTCGGTGGACCTCCCCATCGTCATCGAGTGCGTGGACACCGAGGAGAACATCACCGCGGTCCTGCCCGAGCTCGACGGGATGATCGGCGGCGGCCTCATCACCCTGGAGAAGGTTCGGGTGATCGCGTATCGGCCGGAGCGGTAGCCAGCGGGAAGTTGAGGGTGACGGCGTTGACCGATCCGCGCCGCGCCACCTCCATCTCTCCGCCGTGCATTTCGGCGACCCATCGCACGATCGACAGCCCGAGCCCGCCCGAGGAGGCGGCCGCGCCATTGCCTCGGGCCATCTGCTCCGGAATGGGCGGCCCGGCATTGGTCACCTGGATCAGCCCGCGGCTCCCGGTCCGGAAAACGGCAAGCTGAACCGGAAGCTCCGCGGTCCCGTGCCGGCAGGCGTTCTCCAGCAGCTCGAGCACCGCCTCCCGAACCAGCATCGCCGCCCCTTGCACTACCACCTCTTCCACCGTCCCGAACTCCAGCGTTCGGGAGAGCGCCGACGCCCGGCCCCGCATCAGATCGGCGGCCTCGAGCGCCACGCCGTCCAGCTCCAGCCGCTCGGTGAGCGAGGGTCGCTCCCCCGCCTCGGCTTCCGCCAGCAGCAGCAGTTCTCCCACCCGCCGGGACATCAGCTCGGCGGCAAGGCTGATC
>JBGPEJ010000127.1:0-8873 GCA_041482775.1 Gemmatimonadota bacterium
CCTTGGCCCGCGGGGTGGCCGAGGCCTCCTTTTCCGCTTCGAGATAGGGCACCAGGTAGGCCACCGCCTTCTTCATGACCCGGGCGCTCTTGACCACCTGGGGAAGGAACATCTTCCCGCTGCCGAAGAGGTCGCCCACCACGTTCATCCCGTCCATCAGCGGTCCTTCGATCACGTTGATGGGGCGGCCGAGCTCCTGGCGGGCCACTTCGGTGTCCTCCACCACAAAGGTGTCGATGCCCTCGACCAGCGCGCGGACCAGGCGCTCGCGCACCGGCAAGTGGCGCCAGGCGAGATCTTCGGACACCGCGGCGGCGCGCCCCTTTACCGAGTCCGCCACGGCGAGCAACCGCTCGGTCGCGTCCCGGCGCCGGTTGAGCACCACGTCCTCGACCCGCTCGAGCAGGTCGGCCGGAATGTCGTCGTAGATGGGGAGCGCCCCGGCATTGACGATCCCCATGTCCATCCCGCTCTGCACTGCGTGGTAGAGGAACGCGGCGTGCATGGCCTCGCGAATGCCGTCGTTCCCGCGGAAGGAGAAGGAGAGGTTGCTCAGGCCTCCGCTCACGTGGGCGTGAGGGAGGGAGGCCTTGATGCGGCGGGTGGCCTCGAGGTAGGCCAGCGCGTACCCGTCGTGCGCCTCGATCCCGGTGGCCACGGCAAAGATGTTCGGATCGAGGATGATGTCCTCGGGCGGGAACCCCGCCCGCTCGATCAGCAGCCGGTAGGCCCGCTCCGCAATCGCCACCTTGCGGTCGGCGGTGTCGGCCTGGCCCTGTTCGTCGAAGGCCATCACGATCACCGCCGCGCCGTACCGCCGGACCAGCGCCGCCTGGCGGAGAAACTCCGCTTCACCCTCCTTGAGGGAGATCGAATTCACCACGCCCTTCCCCTGCACGCACTTGAGCCCGGCCTCGATGATCGACCACTTGGAGGAGTCCACCACGATGGGGACCTTGCTGATGTCCGGCTCCGAGGCGATCAGCCGGAGGAAGGTGGTCATGGCCCGCTCCGAGTCGAGCATCCCCTCGTCCATGTTGACATCGATCATCTGAGCGCCGCTCTCCACCTGCTGGCGGGCGACCTCGAGCGCGGCGTCGAGCTTCCCGTCCAGGATCAGCTTGGCGAAGCGACGCGACCCGGTGACGTTGGTGCGCTCCCCGATATTGACGAAGAGGGTGTCGGGGCCCACCGTCAGCGGCTCCAGGCCGGAGAGCCGGAGCCGCTGGGGAATTTTCGGGCGCTTCCGCGGCACCACGCCCCGAACCGCCTCGCAGATGGCACGGATGTGGGCCGGGGTGGTGCCGCAACAGCCGCCGACGATGTTGAGGAATCCGTGGTCGGCAAATTCGCGGAGCACGGTGGCCATGGTTTCGGGAGTTTCGTCGTAGCCGCCGAATTCGTTGGGAAGTCCGGCATTCGGATGGGTGCTCAGGTACACCGGCGCCACCCGGGAGAGCTCCTCCACGTAGGGGCGGAGGGTCGCGGCGCCCAGGGCGCAGTTGAGTCCCACGCTCAGGGGCCGCGCGTGCATGACCGAGTGCCAGAACGCTTCGGCGGTCTGGCCGGAGAGCGTTCTTCCGCTCCGGTCGGTGATGGTGCCCGAGATCATTACGGGGAGCCTGAGGCCCGCGGAGGCGAAGTATCCCTCGATGGCGAAGATCGCCGCCTTGGCGTTCAGGGTGTCGAAGATGGTCTCGACCAGCAGCACGTCCGCCCCGCCTTCCACCAGCCCCTGGACCGCTTCGCCATAGGCGGCAACCAGCTGGTCGAACGTGACGCTGCGGAAGGCCGGGTCGTTCACGTCCGGGGAAATCGACGCGGTGCGGCTGGTCGGCCCCAGGGCCCCCGCCACATAGCGGGGGCGGGCCGGATCGAGCGCCTCGCAGGCGTCGGCCGCGCGCCGGGCCAGGGCGGCAGCGGCCCGGTTGAGCTCCCCGGCCAGCGCCCCCATTTGATAGTCCGCCATCGAGATCGCATTCGAATTGAACGAATTCGTCTCGATGATGTCGGCGCCGGCTTCGAGGTATTCGCGGTGAATTTCCTCGATCAATCCGGGCCGGGTGAGGCAGAGGAGGTCGTTATTGCCCTTGAGGTCAGACGGCCAGTCGGCGAACCGGGCTCCCCGGTAATCGGCCTCGGAGAGATGGTGGCTCTGGATCATCGTCCCCATCGCTCCATCGAGCACGAGAATCCGCTCGCCCAGCAGCGCCTCGAGGCGGGCCAGGCGAGCGGTTCGCCGCTCGGTGGAAAAGGGGACGCTCACGTCGACCTCCGAAACACGAAACCCGGGGCTAAAACGGCCCCGGGCGGCGTTTTAGCGTTTATTTAACGTGGCCGCAAGCTAGCGCAAATCGCCACGATCGATTGTCCCGGTACATCAATCCTAGTGCCGGCGGAGCGCCCACGCAAAGTCGGTCAGACGCCGCTCCCGCCGAGTCCCAGACGCCCAAGGGCAGATGCAACATCGATGCCGGTAACGGTCACCCGCTTGCGGCGACTGCTCGCTCCGGCGACGACGCTCACGCTGCTTCGGGGAACCAGCAGGATCCGGGCGAGGAATTCCGCCAGCACGGCATTGGCCGCTCCGTCGACCGGGGGCGCGGCGATCCGGACCTTCAGGGCATCTCCGTGCATTCCGGCGAGCTCGGTTCGGGAGGCGTGAGGCTGGATATGCAACGTCAAGCGCACGCCGTTTCCGAATGCTTCGACCGGCATCATTGCAGCAGGCCGAGCAGAAAGCCGCGCAGGAGCAGCAGCAGCAGGTACGCGGCGAACGGACTCAAGTCGAAGACTCCCATAGGAGGAATCCGCCGCCGGAGCGGCTCGATGATCCAGTCGGTGAGCAGGTAGAAGGGCCGCATCCAGCGGGAATACCGCCCCAGGCCGAGCCAGGAGGCGATGACCCGGACGATGATCGCTCCCATGAGCAGGGAGCTGGTGGCGCTGACCCCCAGACGGAGCCACTCGACCGGACGCGCACCCCGCATGGCGGCGACGAGCTGGAAGGTGCCCGCCACCCAGCCAACCAGGCTCATCGCCAGCAAACCGGCCACGGCGACGATGCCCAGCAGCCAGAGCGGCGCGTCCTGCGGGTTGGCACCGGCGGAGAGGAGGCGGCGCTCGACCGGTTTCAAGACAGGATCGCTGGCGCGGCGGACGGCGCGCGGCCACCAGCCGAACGGCGCCAGGATTCCCCGGCGGATGGCGCTATGGGTGAGCAGGATGACCAGCGCGCCCGCGAAGGCGAGCAACCCCACGCCGCGTACTGCGAATTCGACCGGGTTGGTCAGGGCGTGACGCGCTTCTCGAGGAGGTACCAGGAGCGGCCGCCGATATACCCTTCGCGGCGCATGACACGGTGCCAGCCGATTGCCTCGAGGAGCCCCTCCTCCGCGGCGTGGTCGGTCCAGAACTCGAGCAGATGGGCGCCCTGCTCCACGGCGCGCTCTTCGAACGCGGCCAGGAGCCGGTGGGCGTGGCCTCGGCCACGTTCCTGCGGGAGTACGCCGACCTCGATGACCTGCGCCACCCCGCCACGGAACGACCAGCGCAGACCGCCGATCCAGTCGCCGATTTCGTCGGCGAGGACCAGGTGGTGCTCGTCGGTGGTCTCTTCCCCCTCGCCGGAGCCAAAGCGGTCGGCGAGGTCGCTCAGCCAGGCGGCGAACTCCTCCCCCTCGTCCATCTCGCGGATGGTCAGCTGGCGATCGTCCTGGACCATGGCCTCCTCAATACGACTGGTTTCTTCCGGGTCGCAACGCATAGGACGTGCCGCCTACTTGATCTGGCAGGTTCGCTGGAGTGGCGCGACGTTTCCACAGGCGATCGTGGCGTCCATCCCGGCCGCAAGGGGGCCACAGGCCGTCGTTTGCGCACTCTGGGCGGCCTCCTTCTCCGACGCGGCGGTCGCGGTGGCGCAATTCCGGCCACTGCCAAAAGCGACACAGACGTCGCACTCGACCCGCTGGGCGGACAAGGTTGTCCACGCCAGAAAGGCCACGAAGCCCAAAACCGCAAGAACTACGATCAGCTTGCGAGCTCGGGCCATAGGTTGCTCCGTCGCGCTGTCGAGGGGGCCGGCACCGCACTATCCTATTAATCAGGCCTGGCTCTGGTGGGCAGGCGCCCAATAATAGCTCCGATCCCGGATCGATCCTGTCCCCGAGGGTGGCTCCGCGGCGTTTGAGCCGAAACGGTCGCACTTCACCGGACGGAGAAATCTTGAGGTACTGGATCGCGCTGCTGGGCGCGGCGTGGGTCGTTCCCCCGGCGGCCGCTCAGATCGACTACCGCAATCTGGACAGCGGGCGGCCCACCGCGGTGGAAGACGCCTACCCCCTCGAGCGATACGCCTTCGATCTTTCCGGGGGGTATCGGTTCGTCCGGACCGGCCCGGGCCGGTCGCAACAGACCTTCGAACCCGAGTTGCAATACGGCCTTCGGAGGGGGCTCGCCGTCGGCATCAAGGCGCCCTGGACCGACAGAGGGCTTGCCGGGCTCCGGCTGTTTGCGCTGTTCAATATCAGGACGGAGCGGCCCGGGCTCCCCGGCCTGGCCTTGCGGTTGGACGGCGCTCTCCCCTGGGGCTCAGAGGGTGGCGGTGGCGTAGCGTCGATTTTCCGATTGTTGGCAACCCGTTCCTTCGGCCGGAATCGGCTTCACTTGAACGCGGGGATCGGGGTCAACCGACCGGCTGTGCCCGCCGGCGCGGAGCCGATCCCCCGGTGGAGCGCGGGGCTGGCGCTTGATCACACCCTGATTCGCAGCAGCACCTTGCTGGTGGGAGAGATCACCGCGGAGCGGGAGACCGGGGGTGCATCCACCGCCGCGACCGCCGCCTTCGGATTGCGCCGGCAGATGACACCGACCGTGGTGCTCGACGCCGGCCTCTCCTTCCGGGTTGCGCGAGGCGAGCGCTCGATGCCCGGAGTGACCCTGGGCGTGTCCCACAGCTTCGGCATTGCCGGGCTGATGCCGGGAGGCAGGCGATGAGGGCGTGCCTGGCGTTCTTGGTCGTTGGGCTCGGCGCCGCTCCGGTGGCGGCCCAGCGCCGCGACGAGCAGTTCTACTACCCCGGCTCCTTCAACTGGAGTTTTCTGCGGCGCTATCCCGACGCCGCCCGTCTCTTCAACGCCTTCGACTTCGGCCACGCGGTGCTCTACGAAGAGCTCTACACCCATCCGGGGGCACCGGTGGACCGGCTGGAGCGGGGGGAATTCGATTTTCTGACCACCGAGTTGCTCCGGAATCCGCCGCGATTCTCGATCGCCGAGGAGGCGGTGATGCCGGGGTACGCCCGGCTGGCGTGGGCCGCCAAGCAGATGTTCGACTGGGCGCACCTCCTGCACCGGCAGATCTACGACGTCTACTCCGACGAGCGGATCGCGCCGGCGGAGAAGCCGGTGCTGGTCGAGCGGATTACCGACTACTACCTGAGCAACCGGGCCCTGGCGTTCGCCACGGTACCGAAGTCGATGGCGTTGATGGACGAGGCGTTCTACAGCCGGGTGTTCCGGGAGCGCTACCCCCGGTTCAATGGGCTCATCTGGGCGTACCATTGGCTTCAGGTGGGGTTGTACGAGCCGCTGATCGGCGCGGACTCGCCGGCCGCGCGCCGCGAGGGGATCCGGACGACGGTGGCCCGGTTCTGGGCGATGGTCGAATCGGCGTCGGGGTTTCCCGAGCTGATGCCGATGACGCCCGCGGTGGCGCCGCGCTTCGCCGCGCGGCACCCGCGGGCCGCGGCGATCTTCGACAATCTCCACATGATGCACGACATCATCTCCGACATCCTGGCGTCGGACAAGGTTCCCCGCGCCGGAAAGGCGGCGGCAATCGCCGGCGCGCTGGCGGAGTTCCGAGACGGCGGCCGGAATACGATGTCGCTGTCGGAGTGGCGGGAGATGGCAGGAATGATGGGCGGGGTGGGGCGGATGGGGGGCGTTGCGTGGACGCCCCCCACCCCGTAATCGTCAGCTGCGCAGCGCCTGCAACAGGGTCGGGAGCGCTCCGAGGATCCAGACCACCGCGGCGCCTCCCGCGGCCTGGGCCGTCGTCGCCTTGGCCATGACCTTGAGCCCGATGGCCACCAGCACCGTGACCCAGAGGGTGAAGAGATCCACCCGCCCGAGCAGCGCGAGGGTGGTGGCGCTGGTACTGGCCGGATCGAGGAACCGCCCCACCCCGAGCGTCACTTTGAAGCGGGAGGTGAGGGTGGACTCGTCGAGCAGAAGAGCCTGCACCGCGTTCAGGATCCCCTCGATCAGCTTCGGGAACATCGCGAAGGTCGCGATGGTGGCGCCCTGGGCGAAGCTCACCGTCTTGCCGATGACCTTGGCGCCGATCCAGACCGCGAGGCCCAGCAGCAGCACCACGATCGGCAACCCGACCAGGACGAAGGCGGCGCCGAAGGTCTGGGCGAACTTCTTGCCGGTTTCCATCTGCTCGGGGGTGATCTGCGGATTGGCCTTCATGGCCGCGGCCATGCCCCGATTGAACTCGGCGTCGAAGATCGGCTGCATGGCGGTGCGGGTGCCGAAGTAGATGACGGCCGACAGCACTATGAGCACGAGCAGGGCCTGCCCCAGCTTCCCGTCGATGCGGCGCGCGAAGAGCTTGGCGGGGGAGACGAATACGTCGATGTAGTCTTCCCAGCGGGAGGTGGTGGGCTCGCTCATCGGCGCTCCTGGGTCAGGGGGTCGTTTCCCGCCGGATCCACTCGAGGTACCCCGGATCGCCGGCGACGATCGCGGTTGCCACGATTTCGGGTTGCTCGTACGGGTGCAGGGTGCGGATGGTTTCGAGCAGCGAGGCCAGCCGCGATTCCGCGGTCTTGAAAACGCAAAGCCACTCGGTGGTCCGCTCCACCGTGCCCTTCCATCGGTAGATGCTCCGCACCGGGCCGAGCACCTGCGCGCACGCCACCAGGCGCCGGTCGACCAGCGCGGCCGCCAGGTCGGCGGCTGCGGCGTCGTCTCCGAGAGTGGTGCTGACCTGGTACGTTCCGGTCACGGGCAGGACGGGGGGCCCAACGGGGGAAGGCCGGGCGTCGCATCGGGCTGGATTCCGTCGGGAATCGGAATGATGCCCACCCGCCAACCGCTCTTGAACTTGACGGTGAGGCGGTGACCGAGCGGGTCGGCATCGACCGTGGCGACGTCGGGGAAGCGCCTTGCGAAACAGGCGGCGTGATCGGTCTGTTCGGTGAACCCGGCTTCGTCCTCGGTCAGCTTCCATTCCGACAGCGAACGTCCGATAGCCACCGCCTCGGCCTGCTCGCGTCCGTAGCGGGCGAACTGGGCGGCGGGAACCAGCCCGCGCTGGTCGACGACCGGGGCGTAGTTGTCGTAAGGGCGGCAGCCTGCGAAGGCGATGGCCGCGAGGGCGGCCACGGCGGCACGGCGCATAGAGATCCTCGGACGAATTTCGGGGTCGGGTCCGGAGGCAAATATAGTCGGCGGAACTATCTTCGGGGATTGGCGCGGCCGTGCGGGCCGCCCGCAAAGGAAACCGTCGATGTTCGGATTCGTCGCCGCGCTGGCCTTAACCGTTCCGGGACCCGCCCCGCGGCCCGCGGCAGCGCCGCTGGTGGTATTCAACGCCGGCAGCCTGGCCTATCCCTTCCGCGAGCTCCTCGCGGCGTTCGTCCGCGACCACCCGGGCGTCGAGCCGCAGCAGGAGAGCTCGGGCAGCCTGGAGGCCGCCCGCAAGCTCACCGAGCTGGGCAAGATTCCCGACGTGCTGGGGGTGGCGGACTACGGCGTCATCGACAAGCTGCTGATGCCGGCGCACGCCACCTGGTACATCACCTTCGCCTCGAACGCGATGGTGCTGGCCTACACCGATCGCTCGATCGCCGCGGGGGAGATTACCGCGAAGAACTGGTGGCGGATCCTGCTCCGGTCCGCGGTGCGGACCGGACGGGCGGACCCTTCCCTGGACCCCAACGGATACCGGACGTTGATGGCGTTTCAACTCGCCGAGGCGCACTACCGGCAGCCGGGGCTGGCAAAGCAGCTCGAGGCGAGCGCCAAACGCGAATACGTGCGGCCCAGCGAGGCGCAGCTCCTCGGCCTGGTGCAGGCGGGGGAGCTCGACTACGCCTGGTCCTACCGCTCGCTCGCCCAGACAGCCGGCCTCCGCTGGGTCAGCCTCCCGCCCGAGGTGGACCTGAGCGATCCGGCGCGGGCGGCCTGGTACGGCCAGGCGCGGGTGCGTCTGCCGGGGCCGCGGTTGGGCGCGGCGGATTCAGTGGAGTTCCGGGGCGAACCCATCGTCTATGCGGTGACGATCCCGACCGGTGCGGCCCACCGCGAGCTGGCCCGCGATTTCGTCCGCTTCATGCTCTCCCCCGCGGGGCGCGGGATCCTTGGCCGAGCCGGGTTCACCCTGCCCCCGAAGCCGATCCTGACCGGGGGAGGCGACTCGGCCCGGGCGCTATTACCATAGGAGCGGTCCACCACCAACCAATCGAGCCTGACATGAGCGGCGCTTCAAACATTCCTGCCCCCCGCAACGAACCGGTCCTCGATTACGCCCCGGGCAGTCCGGAGCGCGCGGCGCTCAAGGCCGAGCTCAAGCGGCTGGGCGGCACGGTGACCGATATCCCGGTGATCGTGAACGGCGAGGACCTCCGGCCAGCCAGGACGGTGAAGGTGGTTTCACCCCACCGGCACAGCCATCATCTGGCCAACACCCACCAGGCCGATGGCCGCGCGCTCACCGCGGCGATCGGCGCGGCGCGCCGGGCCCAGCGGGAATGGGCCAGCTGGCGGTTCGAGGACCGCGCGGCGGTGTTCCTCAAGGCGGCGGACCTCCTGGCCGGCCCGTGGCGGCAGACTCTCAACGCCGCCACGATGCTGGGACAGAGC
>JBGPEJ010000128.1:0-8861 GCA_041482775.1 Gemmatimonadota bacterium
AGCGCCATCGCGCCGAATGCGCGTCCCGCCTGGGCAAGGGCCCGGCCCACTACCGCTCCGAGGGAGCCGCCACTCGGCACGTCGGCGAGGAACAGGGCATCACCGCGATCGATCAGATCGCGAAGCACGGCGGTCGCCCGCAGCAGCGCGGCCCGGGCGGTCGGCTCGGCCAGCGCCGACGGCGCGGCGAGCGCCGCGAACGCTCCCGGATCGATCCGTCCCTCGGCGAAGCGGCCCAGGGCTGCCCCGGTCTGCGCAATCCGGGTGCCGGTGTCGGCGCTCGCCTCGGCGAGCGACGACTCGGCCCGGGCGAGCGCATCGGCCATCGCCGAACGGCATTCGGCGATGGGACGCGCCAGGGCCTCGAAGGCCAGGCGGACGCGAGCGTCGTCAGACGGCATAACGGTCCAGCTCCGCGTCCAGGAGTGTCTGGCGCTCGAACGCGGTGCGGGGAGGAACTCGGCGGATTTCCTCATACCGGGACCGACCGGGGTCACGGAAGAACACGCCCAGCGAAAGGCGATCGATGGCATCCGCGAGTCGGCGCGCTTGCTCGAGATTTCGGGGGTCGTGCGAAATCTGGACCTTGTAGATCGGGTCGAGCTCGGGGACCACCACTCCGTCATCATGAACCAGCAGCGCAATGCGCGAGGGGTCCTGGACCGCCTTCTGGTAGAGGGCCGGCATGTACACCGGGCAGCGCTGCAGAATGCGGACGAACGAGAAGCCCTTGTGATGATACGCCGCGCGCAGCGTGGCATAGAGATGGGCCGGGACCCACTCCGCGGTCTGCGCCACAAACGAGGCGTTAGTCACGCCAAGGGCCACCGACAGAGGATTCAGCGGCGGAAGCCAGCTGCCCTTGGGCTGGGTGTTGCTGGCCCAACCCTGCGGGGTGGTCGGCGAGGTCTGGTTCTTGGTGAGCCCGTAGATCCCGTTGTCCAACATCAGCACGGTGAGGTCGGGGTTGTATCGCAGCGCGTGAATCCAGTGGCCGGCCCCGATCGAGGTGCAGTCGCCGTCACCCATGACGACGAAGACCGTCAGATCGGGCCGCTGGAGCTTGATCCCGGTCGCCACCGGGAGGGCCCGACCGTGGATGCCGTGGAACCCGTAGGTCTTGAGGTAGTGGGGGAACCGGCTGGAGCATCCGATGCCCGAGACGAAGACCGTCGATTCCGGCACCAGCTGCTCCGCGGTCAGCAGGCGCTGCACCGCCGCAAGCACCGAGTGGTCGCCGCAACCGGGGCACCAGCGCGCCCGGGCGCCCTCGTAGTCGCTCAGCCCGTAGTCCTGTTCCTCGGGCTCTCCCTGGCACCCCAGGATGGCGCAGGTCCCATGGCTCATGGGGTACCTCCGGCCGGAAGCCGGCCGCGGATCGCTCCCAGGATGGCGCCCGGCCGCAGCGGCTCCCCCGGGACCCGGGTCCAGCAGTCCACGTCGATCAGCGTGCTGGCGCGGAGGAGCCAGGCGAGCTGCCCCCGGCGGCGATTCTCCTCGGTGATGTGGGGATCGCCCGGCTCGTCGCTGTAGTTGATCTCCACCGTCATCACCCGGCGGAACCGTCCGAAGATTTCCTTGAGGCCGGACTCGAGCGGCGAAAGGAACCGGAGGTGCAGCGCGGAAACCCGGAGCCCCTCACTCCGGGCACGGTCCACCGCTTCCTCGATGGCACCCTTGGTGCTGCCCCACCCCACCACGAGCAGGTCGCCCCGGTCGGCTCCGTACACCGGGGGAGGCGCGAGCATCTGCTGCAGCACGGCAAGCTTCCGGCTTCGCATGGTCGAGCCGCGCTGGTGGACGCCGGCGCTATAGGCCACCTTGCTGCCCTCATCGTGGGAGAGTCCGGTCACCGTGTGCATCCCGCCCCGCCGTCCCGGCACGATCCGCCGTGACAACCCGGTGTCGGGATCCCAGGCGTAGGGCTGCTGCCCGTCAGGAACCGGCGCCAGGTCCGGGGGTTCGGCCTGCCAGCGCAGGTCGAGCGATGGACGGGGGAAGGGAGTGACGCCGGTGGCGAGGTTGGCGTCCGAGAGCACGATGACCACGGTGCGGAACACCTCGGCCAGGCGCCGCGCGGTGATCATCACATGGAAGCACTCCTCGATCGTCGCCGGCGCAATCACGATGTGGGGCGAGTCGCCCGGCTGGCCGAACAGCGCCGCGAGGAGGTCGGATTGCTCGACCTTGGTGGGGAGGCCGGTGCTCGGGCCGCCGCGCTGGACATCCACGACGACTAGGGGGATCTCGGTCATCACCGCCAGGCCCAGGAATTCGGTCTTGAGGGCAAAGCCCGGGCCGGAGGTGATGGTGAACGCCACCTTCCCCGCGTAGGACGCGCCCAGGGCCACGCCCGCGGCCGCGATCTCATCCTCCGCCTGGTGCACCACGCCCCCGAAACGCTCGAACACCTCGCTCAGGTAGTGCGAAACCGAGGTGGCCGGGGTGATCGGATACATGGCGCAGAACTCCATGCCCGACGCGATGGCTCCCATCCCGAGCGCTTCGTTGCCGTTCATGACTACGAGCGGAGTCGGGTCGCCGGTCGGCGGCACCTCGATGCGGCAGTCGAGATCGTGCTCGGCCCAGTCGTAGCCGAGCTGCATCAGCGCCACGTTCTGGTGGAAGACCTCCTCGCTCTTCTTGCGGAAGGCCCGGCCGATCTGCTCGCGGATGAGATCCAGGTCGCGCCCGTAGATGCGGGCCAGCATCCCGAGCGCGAACATGTTCTTTCCCTTGCGGGGATTGTCGGTCACCGCCAGGCACTGCTCCTCCATCGGAACCGGGATGATCCGATAGGCCCGGGTGGACAGCTCGGCCATCGCCCCGGCCCACGCGGCGCGGATGTCGGCGTCCTCGGCGGTGGCCCACTTGTTCTCCACCAGGAGAATGGCGTCGCGCGCCAGGGCATCCACTCGATGCCGGGCCAGCAGCACCTGCTCGTTGAAGGCGATGACCAGGTTGGTCTCGTCACCCCAGTTGGTCACCGGGCCGCTGGCGATCCGGATCCGGTTTCCGCTGGCGCCCTCCGGCAGCCGCGGCGGCGGCTGGATTTCGGCGGGAATGATCTCGACCGTCCACACCCCGTTGCCCATGCGCGCCGAAACCTGGCCGAAGATCTGGCCGCACTTCTGCGCGCCTTCGCCGGGGTCGCAAACCACCTCCAGGGTGTGTTCGGACAGCCGAACCGTGGCCGGTTTGGTGGGCGCCGCGGCGGCGGCTAAGACATCGGTCACGATTCCACGTCCTTGGCCGTGGGATGACATTCGTCGAGGGCCAGGGAGCCCCTCCGTCCGACCAAGGATTGCCCGGGGAACTGCAGCGAAGGTGGAATTCTGTGTGAAGACCTCTTTCGGTTCCGGACCGCAGGGGGTTCCGGAGTCGCGGGACTGCGTCTAAGCTTGTCCTCACATGCAGCTTCGCGAATTCCTCGAGCCCTCCGCCGTCAAACTCGACCTCACCTCGACCAGCAAGGATGCCGTGCTGGACGAGATGGTGGCGCTGCTCGGGCTGGACGAGCGCTCCACCCTGCAGCTGGCGCGCCTGCTCAAGCGGAGGGAGGTGCTCGGTTCCACCGGAGTCGGCCGCGGGATCGCAATCCCCCACTGCCGCACCCTCGCGCTCTCCCGGATCCGCCTTGCATTCGGGGTTCACCGAGCGGGGCTGGAGTACGATGCGGTGGATCACAAGCCGGTCCATATCCTCTTCCTGATCGTGGCCCCGCCGACCGAAGTTTCCAACCAGTATCTCCCCGTGCTCGGAAAGATTGCGCAGTTCGCCCAGATGCCCGATGTGCCGGAGCAGCTGCGAGGCCTGGCCACACCGGACCAGCTGTTCCAACTCCTCGAGCTGAAGGGCGTCTGACGCGCTGTGGCGCCACCCCGCCCCGCCGGGTATTCGGGAACACCGCTCCCCAAGAAACTCGGGATATCGACCGGTAGCGTCGTGGCGCTGATGGCCGCCCCCTCCGACTTCGAGACCACGCTCGGCCCCCTGCCCCCCGAGACCAGGCTGCGTCGCAACACTCGCGGCCGGCGGGATCTGACCATCTGGTTCGTCCGTTCGATGCGGCAGCTCGACTCGAACATCGGGGCGATGGCCCGGGCGGCCGAACAGGGAGGCATCTGGATCGCCTGGCCCAAGAAGGCATCGGGCGTCGTGACCGACCTTGGCGAAACCCAGGTTCGCGCCCTGGGCCTGGCCCACGGCCTCGTGGACCACAAGGTCTGTGCGATCGACGCCACGTGGTCGGGGCTCCGATTTGCCCGGAGGCGCTGAGCCGGACTGGCGGTCCCGGCTCTGCCGTGAATTGCTCGCCGTGCCAGATTCGGCGCCGGCACACCTCCACCCGCCGGAGGGCTCAGTGCTTTCTCCGGGAATTCTGAGTGACCCCCGTGCGCGGTTGCGATACGCGGCCCCGCCGGGCCCTTGAGGGCCTCTCGCTCGATGCGGCTAAGTCGTTGTGATTAATCGGGTTGGAATTCTGTTGCCGTCGGCGACGCGTTCCGGCGTCGGAATTGCTGTTTCCACCACTACCATGGATTCCGTCTTTCCCTCACCCTACCGAGAGAAGGACCCGGCCGCGCGTGCGCGCATCCGGGGAATGACGCTCATTGAGCTGATCACGGTCCTGCTGATCATCGGGATCCTGGCCGCGATTGCGATGCCCCCACTGCACAACGCCATCGAGCAAGCCAAAGTCACCCAGGCCATCGGCGATATCAATGCCATCCAGATCGACCTCATGTCGATCGAGGCCGGCGAGCAGCCGCTTCCCGCCAATCTTGCCGCGATCGGCCGGGGTGGGATGCTGGACCCCTGGGGAAGACCCTACGTCTACTTCCCCTTCCCACCCGGGCCCGGGGTGCCGGGAGGGGCCCGCCGCGACCGGTTCCTGGTGCCGGTGAATTCCACCTTCGATTTGTACAGCCTCGGCCCCGACGGCTCCAGTGCCCCCCCGTTCACCGCCGCGAGCAGCCAGGACGACATCGTGCGGGCCAACGACGGCGGGTTCATCGGCCGGGCTTCGAAGTACTGAGCGATGATCACGCCGCGCCTCCTGCGCACCCGGGTCGCCCGGCGCCTGGTCACCCTCTTCCTGCTCTGCGCGGTGGGCCCGGTCGCGACGTTCGCGATTCTGACCTACCGCCTGACCGCCGACCGGCTGGAATCGGATGCCCGCGACGCCTTGCGGCACAGCAGCAAGACCGCGGCGATGATCGTGATGGATCGGTTGAAGTCCCTCACTACCGAGCTGGGAACCTCGGGGTCGCGACCCTCCTTCGAGGCCCTGGCCTCGGAGGGGTCCGACAGCAGCCTTACCCTGCTGCGGGGGGAGTTTGGGGCGCCGCCGGCTCTCACTCGGGCCCAGCAAGCCCAGCTCCTCCGTGGGTCACCGGTCATCCTGACCGAGGTCGCCCCGGGTTCGAGCTGGATTCTCCTCGGGCTCCCGGCTCCCGGCAGCTCGACTGGCTACCCGCACCTGTGGGGTAAGGTCTCGCCGAACCAGATCGGGGGGGCCGATCCAAGCCGGAGCCCGGCGCCGGAGGGGGACGAGCTCTGCCTCCTCGACGCGAAGGGAGTGCCACTCGACTGTCCGAGCGCCGGGGCGGCCCGAACGCTCCTGGAGGCCCTGCACCGCCCAACCGGCGAGCCAAGCTGGCAGCGGGGCGACTCGGTCTTCCTGATGGCCCACTGGAACCTCTTCCTGGGTCGCGAGTTCGCCGCCCTCCCCTGGTCCATCGCCCTGAGCACCCCGAAGGCCGCCGCGCTGCTCCCGCTGGCGGCGTTTCGACGGACCTTCTTCCTGGGGGTGGTGCTCGCCGGGCTCCTGGTATTCGTGCTGAGCAGCAGCCAGCTCCGCAAGCGGATGACCCCTCTGAGCGAGCTCGAGGCGGGGGTGCGCCGCGTCAGCTCGGGTGACTTCACCACCCCGGTGGTCGTGCGGTCCAACGACGAATTCGAGATTCTGGCCCGCTCGTTCAACGGGATGGCTTCGGATCTCCAGCATCATTTCACCACCCTGACGGCACTCCGGGCGGTCGATGTGGCCGCGCTGGGGGCGCGCTCCGCCCGTGCCATCGCGGACGCCGCGCTCAAGTGGGCGCCCCAGCTTCTTCACGGCGACCGGGCCGCGGTGGCGTTCGCGAGCACCGAGAACCCCAGTTGCTGGACCGTACTGTCCGCCGCGCCGGGAGGCCGGGATCAACGAGGGGGGACCGCGTCTCCGACCAGCGCCGAATTGGACGAGCTCAATGCCAGTCCGGAGCTGCTGCTGCTCTCGGGAGGAACATCGGATCGGAGTTACTGCGGCGCGGAGCATCTGCCCTCCGCGCAGGAACGGGTGGTCTTCCCGCTCCGGCACGGCGGCCGGGTCCACGCGGCGTTGATCGTCGGGCGCGACCACGGGAGGCCCTTCTCGATCCCCACCATCTCACTCGCGCGGCAGCTTGCCGATCAGCTCGCCCTGGGTCTCTCGAGCGTCATGCTGCTGGATGAGCTCGACGCCCTGAGCCTCGGCTCGATGCTCGCCCTCGCCCGCACCATCGACGCCGTGTCCCCGTGGACGGGGGGCCATTCCGAGCGGGTAACCCAGACCGCGATGGAAATCGGGAGGCGCTTGGGGTTCGACGCCGCCGCACTGGACCGCTTGCGGCGAGGCGGCCTGTTGCATGACATCGGGAAGATCGGCGTCCCCGCGACCATTCTCGACAAACCGGGCCCCCTGACTGCCGCAGAACGGGTGAGAATCCAATCCCACCCGGTGGTCGGCGCGAAGATCATTTCGCCCATCGCCGCGTTTCAGGAGCTGGTGCCGCTGGTACTCCACCACCACGAGCTACTGGACGGGTCGGGGTATCCCGATGGCCTCGTGGCTGCCGAGATCCCAGAGATCGTTCGGGTGCTCACCGTGGCCGACATCCATGACGCGTTGATCTCCGATCGCCCCTACCGGGCGGGATTTCCCCCCGCCGAGGCCCTCGCGATCCTGCGGGAGGGCGCTGGTCGGAAGTACGACGCACGCGCGGTGGGCGCCCTGGAGGATGCGGTGCGGGAAGGCTGGTCGGCCGCGCCGATCGCCGGACCGGTTGGCGACCCTTCCGGCGCTCTGCTACCGGTACCCGGCGACCACGACGCTATTACCAATGAGGAGATCCTCGTATGACCGGGCCCTCACGTTCCGGAGACCCGCTGCCGGCACAACCGATGGCGCAGGCCACCGCCCCGCAGCCCACCGGTTCGGTGGGCGATGGCAATCTCGCGGAGCCGATGAAGCTTGAAGTGTTCCTCCATGGAATCGCGACGATTTATGACCTGCCCGAGAAGGAGGTGGCGCCCACTGAGCCACCGCCCAAGAAGGCCAATAAGCGTCGTTCCGTGTATTTCCAGCGCGGGCTGGTGATCACCCTTGCCCTCTCTTTGATCGCGCTGTTCGCGGTCAGTCTGAGCCGCACCGAGCTCCCCGGGGTGCTTCCGTCCCCGCTGTATGGCGAGTGGAAGACGGCGGAGCCCCGTTATAAGGATCGCGCCTTCATGATCACCTCGCGCGACGTCACCTTCCGGACCGGCCCCAGTCCGGACGCGTTGACCGTCCACAAGATCCGGCACGTCGATCGCACCCGGGGGGGCGGCGATACAACGTACTTCTCGGTCGAGTATGAGGAGGAGGCGGGATCGGTGACCTGGAAGTTCGCCTACGTCGATTCCCCGAAGCCCACCATCCGCTTCGTGAACCAGAAGAACTTGATCTGGACCCCGAGCCCCGGATCGGCTCCGGCGGCCCGCTGAATCACTCCCACTCGATGGTCGCGGGGGGTTTCGAGCTCACGTCGTAGACCACTCGATTCACCCCCTTGACCTCGTTGGCAATCCGGTTGGAAATCCGTGCCAGCACGTCCACCGGGAAGGGATACCAGTCCGCGGTCATCCCGTCCCGGCTGGTTACTGCCCTCAGCGCCACCGCCTGGTCGTAGGTGCGGAAGTCACCCTGGACCCCCACCGAGCGGATGGGGAGCAGCACCGCGAAGGCCTGCCAGATCTCGTCGTACAGCCCCGCCGCCCGAATCTCTTCGATGTAAATCGCGTCCACATGGCGGAGGGTATCCAGCATGGGCCGGGTGACGTCCCCGAGGATACGGATCGCGAGCCCCGGCCCCGGGAAGGGATGCCGACCCACCATCTCTTCCGGGAGGCCGAGCTCCCGGCCGACCTGGCGCACCTCGTCCTTGAACAGCTCGCGCAGGGGTTCGATCAGCTTGAACGGCAACCGCTCCGGAAGCCCCCCGACGTTGTGGTGGGTCTTGATGGTGACCGAAGGCCCTCCCCGCGGCGAAAACGACTCGATCACGTCGGGGTAGAGGGTACCCTGCACCAGGAAACCGACGTCCCCCCCGGCCAGTTTGGCCTCCGCCTCAAACACCTCGATGAACTCGCTCCCGATGATCTTCCGCTTCTGCTCCGGGTCGCTCACGCCGGCGAGCCGTCCCAGGAACCGCTCGCCCGCATCCACCACGCGCAGATCGATGCCGAGGTGGCGACGGAAGGTCTGTTCGACCTGATCCCGCTCGTGCAGCCGGAGCAGTCCGTGATCGACGAAGATGCAGGTCAGCCGGTTTCCCACCGCCCGGTGCACCAGCGCTGCCGCCACCGCCGAATCCACCCCACCCGAGAGCCCGCAGATGATGCGGGCGGTCGGGCCGGCCTGCTCCCGGATCCGGGCCACCTCCGCATCGATGAAATGACCCGCGGTCCAGTCCGGGGTACAGCCGCAGATATCGAACAGGAAATTCGCGATGACCTCGGCCCCCCGCGCGGTGTGGGCCACCTCGGGATGGAATTGCACGGCAAAAATCGGCTTCGAT
>JBGPEJ010000129.1:0-8848 GCA_041482775.1 Gemmatimonadota bacterium
GCCCCGGTGACGGCGCCGGCGGCGGCGCCGGTGCCGCCGCCGATGATTTTGCCCACGATCGCCCCCGCGGCGGCACCCACCCCGACCTTCGCCGCCTCACTGCCGGTGACGCCCCGACCCTTGAGGGTATGCTCCACGTAGGTGACGGTGGCGTCGATCGGGAGTGATTCGCCGCCGATGACCACGCTCTCGGCCCGGAGCACCAGGGTGCCGTCGGTGGCGCTCTTGTTGGGCGCGGGCTTGATGGTCATGATGCGGAGCGTCACTTCGGCGCCGGCGGGGATGACGACCCGCCCGTCGCTCGAGGTGACCGCCTCGCCCAGCCGCGCGGTGAAGGTTTCGCCCGCCTTGTTGGTGCGGGAAGTGATTTCCCGGGTACTCCGCGCCTCCACCACCGCGCCCGGCTCGAGCAGCGGCCGGGGCGGGGGCGGGGGTGGCGCGGGAGGCGGCGCGGGTGCCGGGGCCGGCATGGCTGCCGCCGACGGGGCGGGCGCCGGCGCCGGATTCGCGGCCGGCGGTTTCGGCCTCGGAAGCTTGGGCTTGGCCGCGGGCTTGGGCGCCTTCTCGAGGTATACCGTGTCCACCCGGGCCGCCCCGGTCTGGGCGGGCTGGGCCCCGGCGGCGGGCGCGTCGTTGAGCGCCACGGTGGAATCGGCGGCGGGGAGCCGGATGTCGCGCGAGCTGCTGTCCACCGCAACTTTGGCCGACTGCTTGCCGGTGCAGGCGGCAAGGCCCGCCGCCCCGAGCAGTGCGATAACGATCGGTCGCATGATGCCCTCACTCCGGTGAAAGAACTCCGAACGCTTCCGCCCTACCTGGCTCGCTACCGGCGAACCTACCTGGTCGGGCTTTCCTGCGTCATTGTCTCCAACGCGCTCGCGACGATCGGACCGAGGCTGCTGGGCCGCGGAATCGATGCCCTGGCCGGCCCCGCTCCCCTGCCTGCGGTCCGGCGCGCCGCAATGCTCCTCGTGGCCTTCGCGTTGGCGGGCGGTGGCCTGCGATACGCGATGCGGCAGCTGCTGAACGCCGCGAGCCGCTGGGTCGAGTACGACCTGCGCAACGACCTCTTTTCCCATCTGCTGCGGCTCTCGCCCGCATTCTACGGACGGACGCCGATCGGGGACCTGATGGCGCGCGCCACCAACGACCTGCTCGCGGTGCGGATGGTGGCCGGGCCGGCCCTCATGTACCTCGTCGATACGATCACCCGGGCGCTGATCGTGGTGCCGGTCATGCTCGCCATCAGCCCCGGCCTCACCGGGCTGGCCCTGCTGCCGCTGCTCGGCCTTCCCGCGGTGATGGTGCTGCTCGGGCGGCGGATCCACGAGCGATCGCTGGCAATCCAGGACCACTTCGGCACCATGACGAATTTCGTGCATGAGAACGTCTCCGGCGTGCGAGTCGTTCGCGCCTACCGTCAGGAGACGAGAGAGACCGCGGACTTCGCACGCCTGAATGAGCATTATGTCGGGCTCAATCTCCGCTTGGCAAGGGCACAGGGGGTGTTTCATCCGTTGCTCGGGCTGCTGGGAGGGCTCGGGGCTGTTGTCGTGCTGCTGCTCGGTGGCCGCCTGGTACTCGACGGCCGGATCACCGCCGGGTCGTTCGTCGCCTTCGGCGTGTACCTGCTGATGCTGGTGTGGCCGATGATCGCCCTTGGATGGGCGGTGGCGCTGGTCCAGCGCGGCAACGCGAGCATGGCCCGGCTCAACCGGCTGTTCCGCGCGAAGCCCGAAATCGCCGACGCTCCGGAGCCCCGGACGCTCCCGTCCCATCGCGGCGGGCGGGAGGTCGCATTCGAGGACGTGTGGTTCCAGTATCCCGGCGCGGAGGCCCGCGGCTGGGTGCTCCGGGGAGTCTCCTTCCGGGTCGCCGCCGGAGCCTCCGCGGCGGTGGTGGGAGCCACCGGCGCCGGAAAATCGGCGCTGGTAGACCTCCTGGTGCGCGCCTACGATGCCGACCGGGGGCGGGTTCTCCTCGACGGCATCGACGTCCGGGAGCTCTCGCTGGCGGAGCTCCGCCGGGCGGTCGGATTCGTGCCCCAGGAAACCTTTCTCTTCAGCGAGCCGCTCCGGGACAATGTCCTGCTCGGGGCCCCCGACGACGGCCGGCTGGAGCGGGTGGCCGAGGTCAGCCAGTTGAGCGCGGCCATCCCGGATCTTCCCGAGGGGTTCGATACGCTGCTGGGGGAGCGCGGGATCAACCTGTCGGGGGGACAGAAGCAGCGCGCCGCGATCGCGCGAGCGCTGGCCCAGGATCCGCCGGTGCTGATTCTCGACGACGCGCTGAGCGCGGTGGACGCGCAGACCGAGCGACGGATCCTGACCCGGCTCCGGGGCGCACTGGAAGGCCGGACCTCGCTGGTGATCTCGCACCGCGAGGCGGCGGTGCGCGACGCCGCCGAGATCATCGTGCTGGAGGGCGGCCGGATTGTGGAACGGGGGACCTACTCCCGGCTGCTCGCCGCGGGGGGCCGATTCGCGGAGCTGGTCCGGCTCCGTCGGCTCGAGGAGGAAATCGAGGCTACAACCACCTCCGGAGAAACTCCGGCGTGAGGCTCTGGAGCCACGCCGCCAGACGGGCGAACTGTCCGCTCATCAGCAGGACCCCGACGAAGATGAGCAGGACCCCGCTGGCCTTCTGCACCCAGGGGAGGTAACGGCGGAACCTCTGGAACCAGTCCAGAAAAGACTCCACCGCGTACGCGGCGAGGAGGAACGGTACCGCCAGTCCCAGGGAGTACGCGCCCAGGAGCACCATCCCGCGGGAGAGGCTTGACTCGGTGGCCGCGAGGCCGAGGATCGCCCCGAGGATCGGCCCGATGCAGGGCGTCCATCCAGCGGCGAAGGCCATTCCCACCAGCACCGACCCGAGATAGCCGACCGGCTTCCGGTCGAGGTGGAGCCGCGCGTCCTGGTCGAGGAAGGTGAGCCGGAAGACCCCGAGGCAGTAGAGACCGAACAGGACGATGAGTCCGCCGCCGATGCGCTGGATCCAGATGTCGTAGTACTTGAGCACCCGACCAAGCGCGGTGGCGCTGGCGCCGAACAACATGAACACCAGGGTGAAGCCCAGGACGAACAGCACGGCGTGGATCATCGCCATGCGCCGCCGGTCGGTCATCTCGTTGTAGGTGAATCCGGTGATGAAGCCGAGGTAGGACGGAACCAGCGGAAGCACGCAGGGGGAGAGGAAGCTCAGCAACCCGCCGGCGAACGCGACCAGGACTCCGAGATTCGGGCTCTCGCTCATCGGGGCGCGGGGTCCGAGGTGAGGACCCCGAGATCCCGCCCGCGGCACTCGGCGCACAGCCCCTGGACCTGCACCCGGTGGCGCCGGTAGAGGAAACGCTCGGCATCGGCGGCCATCCGCAGCATGCGCTCGAACCGATCGTTGGCAAACTCCACCAGCCGCCCGCAGCGCTCGCAGATCAGGTGATCATGCCCCGCCGCCGCCGCGGCGGCCTCGTAGCGCTTGAACCCTTCGCCGAAATCGTGCACCCGAACCAGGCCGCCCTCCACCAGAAGCTCGAGCGTGCGGTAGAGGGTGGCCGTCCCCACCCGCTCGCCGCGCGCCCGAAGCCGTCGCGAGAGGTCGAGGGCGGAAGGGTGGTCGGCGGCCCCGAAGAGCTGCTCCGCCACGGCAAGGCGCTGCCGGGTCACCGGAAGCCGTCGGTCGCGGAGGTGTCCGCGAAACCGATCGAGCAGCGCGGTGGCGTCATCCCGGCTGGGGGACGCCATCACTCGGCGGGGAGAACCAGTCGGCGGGCCCCACCGGTGCCGGAGGCTCCTCTTCGTCCGAGCGCCTGGGAACCAGGGCGAGGAGCTCGTCGAGCGCGCTCAGCGGGCCGCTTCCCACCTCGTGAAGGGACCACTCGAACTGGCCCCGCTTCTTGCCCTTGACGGTATGGACGAAGCTGGCCGTATGGATGCGGCGGCGTTCACCGTCGGTTTGCGAGAGGATCGCGGTCCCGAAGTCCTGCCCGGCGCGCCGTACCACCCGGAATACCCAGATCCGGTCGATCTCGGCGGTCGGCAGCGCATCGCGGAGCGCCTGTGCGAGGCGCTCCCAGGACGGCCCGACCCCCGGCCCGCTCGGGGCCAAATTCACGACCGGCGGCATGGATCGACGTAGCAGCGCTGCACGGGCAAGAAGTCCTGAGTGTTGGTCACCCCAAGGTAGGGGGCTCCCGGGGGGCTTTCAAGCAGGCGGGGGGGCGCCGCTATTCTTCTTGCCATGTCCGCTCTCGCGCTTCTTATGATGCTCACGGCCGCTCCGGTCGACACCGTCCCGCGCGCCGACACCACGCGCAAGGCGGTGCTGCCCGAACTCGAGGTCCGGGTCACCCGGAGCAGCGAGGACCGGAACCGGCTGCCGATGGCGGTGGGAGTCCTGGCCGGAGAGACGGTCCGTCGCGCCCAGTTGACCAGCGGGCTCGACGAATCCCTGAGCCGGCTCCCTGGCGTGGTGGTGCTCAACCGGTACAACTACTCGCTCGATCAGCGGGTTTCCCTGCGCGGCGCGGGCAGTCGAGCGAATTTCGGGCTCCGCGGCGTCAAGGTGCTGCTCGACGGCGTTCCTCAGACGCTGCCCGACGGACAGAGCCAGCTCACCAATCTCGAGCTGGGCATCGTGGAGCGGGTCGAAATCCTCACCGGCTCAGTCGGTGCGCTCTATGGCAATGCGTCCGGCGGGGTCCTGGCCTTCACGACAGAACGGCCATCCGGCCCGTGGGCGGCGCGGGTACGGGTTACCGGCGGAACCTTCGGCACCTCGAAGTGGCAGACCATTGTGAGCGGCGAGCGGGGCCGGGGGAGCGGGCTGGTGTCCCTCTCCCGTCTCGCAACCGACGGATTCCGCCAGCACAGCGGGGCGCGGGCCTGGCAGTTTGCCGGCCGCGCGGACTACACCCTCTCGCAACGTTCCACCCTCGGCCTGCGGGTGCAGGCCGCGGACGCGCCCCAGGCGGAAAACCCCGGGGCGCTCACCGCGGCGGAGTATGCCCGCACCCGGGACAGCGCCGCGGCAACCAACATCCTTCGGGGAGCCGACAAGAGCGTCACCCAGCAGCAGCTCTCGCTCCGCTATCAGTGGGCCGACGGCAACGGGGGCGAGGTCGAGGCGGTGGCCTATGGCTTCCGGCGCAATCTGGAGAATCCGCTGGCCACCCCTCCCCCACCGCCGGCGCCCGCCGCAGCGGGGACCTACAACACCATCGACCGCGTGGCCGGAGGGGTGCGGGTGAGCGCGACGGTGCCGCTCCACCCGATTCGCCTCACCCTGGGAGTCGACGCGCAGACCATGCGCGATAACCGCCGCAATCAGCGGAGCGACGCCGGGCGACCGACCGGTCAGCTCCTGGCCGATCAGCGGGAGACGGTCACCGAGCTGGGCCCGTTCGCGCAGGCCCGCTGGCTCGCCGCATCGCGGGTACTCCTGCTGGGCGCGCTGCGCTACGACCGGCTGACGTTCGGGGTCACCGACCATCTCCTCACCGACGGTGTCGACAACGGCGGCCGCCGGGTGATGGCCAGCGCCAGCGGGAGTTTGGGCGGGAGCGTCGTGCTGGGGGACGGCGCGACGGTGTACTCGAACCTCTCCACCAGTTTCGAATCGCCCACCACCACGGAATTGGTGAACACCGCCAACGGCACCGTGGGATTCAACCCGGCGCTGGGACCGCAGCGGTCGGTTTCCCTGGAGCTGGGTGTGCGCGGACGGGTCGGGCGCAGCGCGGACTACAGCGCGGCGGCGTTTGCCACCGGGATCACCGACGCCATCATCCAGGCCAAGGAGGCCGACGGACGGGCGTTCTTCGAGAATGCCGGACGGGTGCGCAACCACGGGGTGGAGCTGGGCCTCGGGGCAACGCCCTGGCACTGGCTCCGGCTCCAGGGAGCCTACACCTTCGCGAATTACATCTTCAGCGAGTACCGGATCCCCAATGGGGCCGCGACCGACACGCTCGACGGGAAGCGATTGGCCGGGGTGCCCAGGCATTTCTTCCGGGGCACCGCCGCGGGAAGCTGGGGACCGTTGGTGGTCGAGTTGGATCAGACCACCGCGGGCGACGTATTCGGGGACGACCGCAACACGCTCCGAGTGGCCGGGTGGGGCGCCGGGGTCACCACGCTCAGGGTGAGCGGAGAGGTGGAGCGGAGCGGAATGCGTCTCCAACCGTTCGCCACGATCAACAATCTCTTTGATCGCCGCTATGTCGGTTCGGTGAATCTCAACGGCGCCGCCGGCCGGATACTGGAGCCCGCGCCGGGAAGAAACGGATTCGTGGGGATTGAGATCGGCTGGGGCCATCAGCCGGCCCTGGGGCGCTAGAGCAAACTCACCGGATCCCGATCGAGTACGATGCGCGCGGTGCCCCGGCTCTCCAGCCGCGGCGCCGTGTACCGCACCACCCGGCCGATCGCAGCGGCGCCGCCCTTGAGCACCACGTGCCAGCGCCAGCGCCCCTTGACGCGCGCCAGAGGGCACGGCGCCGGCCCCAGCACCGCGATCTCGAGTCGCTGCGCCAGCACCAGCTGGCCGAACCAATCCGCCACCCGGCTCGCTTCGGCCACCGTAGCTGCTTCCGCCTCGGCCGATACCACGACATTGACCAGGTTCGTCTCCGGCGGATATGGCGGATGCTTCCGCTGCTCGCCCTCCACCCGGAGGAAGCCCTCGGTGTCGTGCATCGAGGCGAACTGGAGCGCGGGATGCTCGGGGCTGCGGGTCTGCACGATGACCCGTCCGCCTTTGGGTCCCCGGCCGGCACGCCCGGCCACCTGAGCCACCAGCTGGAAGGTGCGCTCGGCGGCGCGGAAATCGGGAAGGTGGAGCGCCGTGTCGGCGTCCACCACGCCGACCAGAGTGACGCTGGGGAAGTCCATCCCCTTGGCGATCATCTGGGTGCCGAGGAGCACATCCACCGCACCGGTTCCGATCTGCTCGAGGATGCGGTGGTGGCCCCACTTGGTGGAGGTGGTGTCGTGATCCATGCGGGCCACCCGGGCCGCCGGGAATCGCGCCCCCACCAGCTCCTCGAGTTGCTGGGTCCCGACACCGCGAGCCCGCTGGACCGGGTGCCCGCACTGGTGGCACATCGTCGGCACCGGAGCGTGCCGGCCGCAATAGTGGCAGCGCATTCCCGGCGGGGTCCGGTGCAGCGTCAGCGAGATGCTGCAGTCGGGACACTCCGGCACCGCTCCGCAGGACGGGCACTGGACGAAGGCGGCGTACCCGCGGCGATTGAGCAGGAGGATGGCCTGCTCGCCGCGCGCCAGCGTCTCCGCCACCGCGGAGTCCAGCGCTTCCGACCAGGCGACGGCGTGCCCGGTCGCGACCAATGGGGCGGTTCGGAGGTCCACCAGCTGCACCGGCGGGAGGGGACGATTGCCGATCCGGTGCGGCAGTCTGAGCAGAAGAAGCCGGGAGCGGCATTCCGCCATCGTTTCGATGGAAGGCGTGGCGCTCCCCAGCACCAGCCGGGCGCCTTCGAGGCGGGCCCGCACGCCGGCAACATCCCGGGTCTGGTAGCGCGGCGCCTCGCCGTTCTTGTAGCTCGCCTCGTGTTCCTCGTCCATCACAATCAGGCCGAGCTTTCCCACCGGGGCGAACACCGCCGAGCGCGCCCCCACCGCCACCCGTCGCGCTCCGCTCCGCAGCACCCGCCAGGCGTCCGCGCGCTCCCCGTCGGAGAGGGCGCTGTGCAGCACCGCCACTGCATCGCCGAACATGCCGCGCACCCGGTTCACCAGCTGCGGCGTGAGCCCGATTTCCGGAACCAGGACGATGGCCCCTCTCCCGGAATCGAGGGCGCGCCGCACCGCTTCCAGATACACCAGCGTCTTGCCGCTCCCGGTTACCCCGAAGAGCAGGGCGCCGCCCGCGGGCTCCAGCGCCTCGATCCGGGCTACCGCCTGCGCCTGCTCCGGCGTGAGCGGCCCCGGCGGCGGCGAACCCACCTCACCCGCGAACGGATCGCGCAGCAGTTCCACCCGGGTGAATCCGGCAAGCCCGCTTTCGACCAGGGCCCGCTGTACTCCGTCGCCGAACCCGAGCTCGCCGGACAGATGCCGGGCCGATGCGGAGCCGCCCAGCTGTTCCAGCGTGTCGTACAACCGGCGCTGGCGGGGCCGCCGCGCAAACCGGTTCTCCCGCTCGATCAGGGTGAGCCGCTCCCCGGCGAGGGTCAGGTGCCGGTCGCTGGTGTGCCCGCGCCCCGGATCCGGCGCAACGACCCGGAGCTCCGCGGCGCCGATCCGCACCAGCCGGTCGGCCACCTCCCAGAGGGGGCGCTTGAAGGCGCGCGCGGCGCTGTCGAGCGGAGCCTCCCCACCTTTGCGCTCCACCCAATCAAGGAGCTGTTCCGCCAGGCCGCCGGGCCTCCTGGCCGGCCCGCTCGCCGTCACCGCCAGATGCACCCGCGACGCGCCCCAAAGCGTGGCAGGGAGCATGGCGCGCAAGGCAAGCCCGATCGGGGCGCCGTAGTAACCCGCCATCCATTCGGCGGTACGAAGCAGCGGCGGAGGGAGCGCCGGCTCCGGATCGGGCGCCGCCAGAATCTCCCGCGCCGCGACGCTTGGCGCTTCGGCATCGGTTGCGCTCACGATGCCGACCAGCTGGCGCTTCCGCACCGGAACGACGACCCGAGCCCCCGGCACCACCCGGTCGGCCAGCGTGTCGGGAACGAGGTAGGTGTACGGCTCGAAGAGGGGGAGTGGGAGAACGACCTGGGCGAAGCGGTCGCTCATCGCGCCGAGAGGCCGAGCCCCGGCCCCTCGGGCAGACGGAGCTGGCCCCGCTCGATCGTGGCGCCGGCGTAGGGATCGCCGTCGAGCAGGGCCGC
>JBGPEJ010000130.1:0-8829 GCA_041482775.1 Gemmatimonadota bacterium
CGTCCGCCTGGCCGAACCGCAGGGAGTGGCGAGTAGCGGGTAGTGCTCATCGTCTTCCGCTCCGACGCCTCCACCGCCGACCGCGCCCGCGTCGCCTCGTTCATCGAGTCTCTCGGCTACCAGCCCCAGGTCATCGACGGCCTGCAGCGCACCGCCATGGCCGTCGTGGGAAACGACGGCCGGGTCGATGGCGCGCGGTTCAGCGCGCTTCCGGGAGTCGAGGAGGTCATCTACCTAACCCGTCCCTACCGTATGGTGGCCCGGGAGTGGCGCCCCGAGCCGACCGTGGTGCGCCTCCCGGGGGGACTCAGCATCGGTGGACCGGAGGTGCTGGTCATCGCCGGCCCCTGCTCGGTCGAGAGCGAGGAGCAGATCTTCGCCACCGCGCGGGCCGTCAAGGCGGCCGGCGCCCGGGCCCTGCGCGCGGGGGCGTTCAAGCCGCGCACCTCGCCGTACGCATTTCAGGGACTGGGCGTGGCGGGGCTCGAGCTGCTCGAAGCGGTCAGAAAGGAAACCGGCCTCCTGATCGTTACCGAGGCAATGGACGAGGAGGGGCTGGAGCAGGTGGCGCGGGTGGCGGATGTGGTGCAGATCGGCGCCCGGAACATGCAGAACTTCGCCCTCCTCAAGCGCGCCGGGCGGGCCGGAAAGCCGGTGCTGCTCAAGCGGGGCCTCTCCGCCGGCCTCACCGATTTGCTCCTCTCGGCGGAGTATGTGCTCTCCGAGGGGAATCCCAACGTCATCCTCTGTGAGCGCGGCGTCCGGGGGCCTGACGCGTCGGGCAGGGTTGTCTTCGACCTCAACGCCATTCCGATGGTGAAATCTCTCTCCCACCTCCCCATGCTGGCCGATCCCAGCCACGGTACCGGCAAGCGGGCTCTGGTGCCGGCAATGGCCCGCGCGGCGGTCGCCGCCGGCGCCGACGGCCTGCTGGTGGAAGTGCACGCCCATCCCGATGAGGCGCTCTCCGATGGAGTGCAGAGCCTCTATCCGGAGCAATTCGCCCTGCTGATGGATGAGTTGCGGGGAATCGCGTCGGCCATCGGCCGAAGGCTCGCGTGACACGCCGCGCCGCGCTGTGGGCCACCGCCGCCGCCCTCGCCGCCGGCACCGGTTACACCCCCGTGCTTCATGCCCAGGACGCCGCGGCCATCGTCCGCCGCGCGGGCACGCTCTATCGCGGCTTGTCTTCGCTACAGGCCGACTTCGTCCAGGTCATCGAAGACGCCAGGCTGGGGGACACCCTCAAGACCTCCGGCCGCCTCTACCAGGCGGGCCAGAACGCCTTCGCCATGCGGTTCACCGATCCGCCCGAGGATGCCATCGTCATCGATGGACGCTACGTCTGGGTCTACACGCCGAGCACCACGCCGGGACAGGTCCTCCGAACTCCGATGGAAAGCGATCCGGTGTACGGGGTGAACCTGCTCGCCCGTATCCTCGACCGGCCAACCGACCGGTACGGAGCAACCTGGCTTCGCGTCGACGCCCTCAGCGGACGCCGGGTCGACGTGGTGGCCATCGTGCCGAAAACCAATGTGAATTTCTCGAAAGCGGTGCTGTGGCTGGATCAGGAGGACGCGCTCCCGCGAAGGATCGAGCTCGACGAATCGCCCGGGGTGCGGCGCATCCTCACGCTGTCGCGGCTGCGCCCCAACGCGCCGATCGACCGGGAGCGGTTCGAATTTCGGGTGCCCAAGGGCGTGCGGGTGGTGGACCAGTAAGGCGCCACGCCGGTGGCACGGCCAGGATCCGCTTCACAACCCAGCCGCTTTCTTCAGCAGCATCTGGTGGATGCGCACCTCCAGGCGTCCGGTACTCTCACAGGGCATCGGCTGCCGGGATCCCTCGGTGACGTTGACGGCACCGGCGAGAAAGACCGTCCGCACCGTGGAGTGCTCCGCGTCCTTGGGTTCGACGGTGCTGAAGATGGTCATGTAGACCCGGTAGCTGTCGGCATTGGGGCCAGTGATGCCCTCACCGCAGCTCAGATAGGTGGAGATCTGCCGCCCGGCGAGATCGCCGCGGCGGTAAAACACCTGGCTCTCCACCCGTCCCGCTGCCGAATCACGGACCTCGGCGGGAATCTTGAGATCGGCGAAGACTCCCAGCAACGAGTGGTAGACATGAAAGGCCGGAAAGGGCACCGGGTACGGCGTGCCCATGGTGTCGTCGACCACCTGGGTCAGCTGTCCGGGCACCACGATCACAGCGCGAGAGCGCTGCGCCGAGAGTGAAGGTGCCGTCAGGCCCGCGGCGAGCAGAGCAAGCGGGATTCGTCTCATGGCTCAGGGCTGGGTCAGCAGCGCGAAGACCGCCTTGGTCGAACTGGCCTTGAGGAGAATACTGCGCGCCTCGGCCAGCGCCAGATCCGCTCCCCCGGTCTCCGCGACCAGGCGATCCGGCATGATGCCGCCCCCGCCTAGCAGCGGCCGCCCGGCGTCGCTCTTGAGTTTCGGCCGCGGGAGTGAGTCACCGTCCGCGGCGCGGGGTGGCCGCTGGATTTGGCGCCCGCTCGGCGTCATCCAGAGCGCGGTGGTGAGCCGGAGCGACGCGCCGCCCCCGAGCGGAAAAGTGCGCTGGGTGACGCCGCGGCCGTAGGTGAGCGACCCCAGCACCGCGGCGCGATCATGATCCTGTAAGGCTCCCGCGACCACCTCCCCTGCCCCCGCGGTGCCCGCGTCCACTAATATCGCGAGCGGAAGCGAGTCGAACGGCGACGCGGTCGAATCGGCGAACCGTTCGCTGGGCGCGGAAGGCCGGCCCCGGGTCACCGCGATGATCGCACCGGCGTCGAGGAACAGATCGGCCAGCGCCACTCCGTCGGCGAGTGAGCCGCCCACCGTTCCCCGAAGGTCCATTACCAGCGCCCGGGCACCCTGGACCCGTAGCGCCTGCACCAGCGATCGGACGCTGTCGGCCACCCCGGAGGGAAACCGGCGGATCCGCACCGCGGCAACCCCGCCCGACAGGCTCATCGTCGCGAGCGCCGCCGCCCGGCGGCCGCCGTCACGGGTGAGCTCCAGGGTAAGCAGCCCCCGCGTTCCGGCGCGCCGGAGCCGCAGGGTTACCCGGCTACCCGGTTGTCCCCGGAGCCGGCGACTTACCAGGTCGACCCGGGAGGCGTCGACCGGTACGCTGTCGACGGCCACCAGCTGATCTCCGCTCCGCACTCCGGCGGAATCCGCCGGCGAGCCCGGCGCCGCCGCCACGACCACCACCTGTCCGTCTCGTCGATCGAGATACAGCCCCTGGGGCGGCGGAGCATCGTCTTCGTCAGGGGCCTGCTGACCGGGCAGGAGGAGCAGAGCGTAGGGATCGTCGAGCTCATCGATCACCCCTGCGGACGCCCGGCGGTACAGCTCCTGATCTCCCACCGAATCGACCGCGAAGTCGCGGACATGCGCGAACACGGTCTCGAATAGCTTGGTGCCTCCCCCCCGCGATGTCTTGGCGGGGGCGGATCGGGGCCGGCCCATCAGCCAGAGGCCGGCGGCGATACAGACGATGGCCGCAAGGCCACCCAGGAGCCAGCGGGCGCGCATCGGCGGCTACCTGACCCCTGCAGCCGCGAGCGCGGGGCGCGCCGAACACACCGCGGCCCAGGCCTGCTCGGCGAGCGCCTCAGGCGTCATCGTCGCGTCAAGATGGACCACCCCGGGGCCCGTCTCCGCCCGGTACCGGGCGGCCACCCGCTGGTGAAACGCCAGCGGCTCGCGGTCGAGGCGGTCGCGGACCTTGCCGGCGGCAAGCTGGCGCGCCAGCCCGACTTCCGGAGGAACGTCCAGGACCAGAGTGAGATCGGGCGAAAGACCCCCGGTGGCGCAGCGATTCACGAACTCGACATGGTCCAGCGGGAGCCCGCGGCCGGCCGCCTGGTACGCCATCGTCGACAGGTCATACCGATCGCTCAGCACCACTCGCCCCGCGTGGAGGGCGGGACGGATCACCTGGAACACGAGATCGGCTCGGGCGGCCGTCATGAACAGCAATTCCTGCTCAGGGCGCCAGTCGCCGGCCGGATCAAGCAGGAGCCTGCGCAGGCTCTCCGCCGCGGGAGTCCCCCCGGGCTCCCGAACCAGCAGGAGGTCCTGTCCCGCGATGGCGAACCGGCGCGCCAACGCGGCGGCCAGGGTGGTCTTCCCCGCCCCTTCGGGACCCTCGAGCACCACGAAGAAGCCCTCGCTCATGCCAGGGTGATGATGCTGCTGGCCGTGCCGCGCTCGATCCCCACGCTCATCTGCTGATTGACCTTGGTCATCAATTTTTCGTAGTTCGCCCGCGCGGTGACGTACGCCTGCCCCTGGGCGCTCAGCTCGAGGTCGCGGACCGCGGTCTCGTAGGCCAGAACCGTTTCCTCGTCGGGAATCTTCTTGAGCGCCACCTGCTCGTCGATCTGCCGGGCGAACTGGTCGATCTTCTCGAGGCGGCCGCGGGCCTCCGGGTCCTCCTGCAGGCTCTTCTCGGCCCGCCGCAGGGTCTGGTACTCAGGCGACTGCCCGATCAGCCGGCCGAGCTCTTGTGCCTTGTCCTCGATCATCATGATTGCCCTTGGCGCGCGGTCAAATATCTCGGACGCCCGAAGAGGTCATCCCAGACACCGATCTCGTTCCAGCGTTCGGTTCGGGCCAGCGCGGCGGCGTCCGCGCTCCGGGTGGAATCTAGCTCCATCACCAACCACCCTCCCGGCGCGAGCAACGCCCGGCCCTCCCGGAGAATTCGTCGGGTCGCGTCGAGCCCGTCGATCCCGCTCACCAGGGCGTGTCGAGGCTCCCAGACCCGGACGGCGGGGTCGAGCGCCGCATACTCGGCCTCGGTGAGATAGGGCGGATTGGAGACGATCAGATCGAACCGTTGGCCGGAGAGGCCGACACCGAAATTGCTCAACACCCAGCGCACCGCGAGGCCCGCCGCACCGCCGTTCTCCGCCGCAAGCGCCAGCGCCTCCTCCGAGTCGTCGACTCCGACCACCTCGACGAAGTCGCCTTCCTGGGCCAGCGCCAGCGCCAGGCAGCCAGTGCCGGTGCCGAGGTCGAGGGCCCGCCCGGTGCGAACCCGGCCGAGGGCGTGATCGATCACTCCTTCGGTTTCCGGCCGGGGAATGAGGGCCCGCCGATCGCAGTGGATGTCCAGGTGCCGGAATCCGGCCATGCCGAGCACATACGCCATCGGCTCGCCGGCGGCTCGGCGAGTCACGATGACATCGAACGCCCGGAAGAGTTCCGGATCGGCGGCTCGTTCGCGGGTGAGGTAGGCCTCACCGGGAGAAGTCCGGCTCACCCACGCCCAGAGACGATTGGCCTCGCGCCGGGGCTTGGGCACCCGCGCCGCTCGGAGCCGGCCCGCGGCGGCCTCGATGGCCCCGGCGACATTCACCGCGGCCTCAGAGCGCACGCGCTTCCTCGCGGCCCGCCAGGCGGAGTGCCTTGACCAGCTCGCCCAGGTCGCCGTCGAGAATCGCGGGGAGGTTGTGGACCGAGAGCCCGATCCGGTGATCGGTGACCCGGCTCTGGGGATAGTTGTAGGTGCGAATCTTCGCCGAGCGGTCGCCGGTACCCACCTGGGCCTTTCGTGATTTGGCGCGTGCCGCTTCCTGGTCGGCGATCATCTTGTCGAGGATGCGAGCCCGGAGCACCGACATCGCCTTGATCTTGTTCTGCAGCTGGGATTTCTGGTCCTGCTGCTGCACCACCGTCCCGCTGGGCAAGTGGGTGATCCGAACCGCGCTGTCGGTGGTGTTCACGCTCTGCCCGCCGGGGCCACCGGAGCGGAAGACGTCGATTCGGAGGTCGCCCGGCTCGATCTTGACGTCCACTTCCTGCGCCTCCGGAAGCACCGCCACAGTCGCGGCGGAGGTATGAATCCGCCCCTGCGATTCGGTGGCGGGCACTCGCTGCACCCGATGGACCCCCGATTCGCGCCGGAAGAGCCCGTACGCGTCGTTGCCCCGGATGGCGACGATGGCCTCCTTCACCCCGCCGAGGGTCCCGTCGCTGACCGACAGCGGCTCGACCTTGAGGCCGTTGCGTTCGGCGAAGCGGGTGTACATCCGGAGGAGATCCGCCGCAAAAAGCGCCGCCTCGTCCCCGCCGGTGCCGGCGCGGATCTCGACAATGGCGTCGCGGTCTTCGAGGGGATCGCGGGGGAGGAGGAGCTCTTCGAGTTCGGTTTCGAGCGCCGCGATCTCAGCCGGGAGACGCTCGACGTCCGCCTTGACCAGCGCGGCGAGCTCGGGGTCGGCCTCGTTGGCCAGACCCCGCGCCTGCTGCAGTTCGTCTTTCAGTCGGAAGAGCCGGTCGGCGAGCCGGACGATTGGCTGGAGCCTGGCATGCTCGCGGCCCAGAGCGGTGAGGCGGTCGGAATCCTTGGCGACTGCCGGGTCGGACAGCGCCGCGGAGACCTCCTCCGCCCGCGCGAGCGCCTGGCGGAGTCTGGCCTCCACGGGTTAGGACGTGGCGGTGGGGGCCGCCTGCTCCGAGCCGTACTTCCGGCGGAATCGGTCGACCCGGCCGGCGGTATCCAGCAGGCGCTGCTTCCCGGTGAAGTAGGGATGGCAGGCGTTGCACACTTCCACGTGAATCGACACCGCCGTGCTTCGGGTGTCGAAGGTATTTCCGCACGCGCACTTGACGGTGATGGTGCGGTACATCGGATGCACATTGGGCTTCACGGTCGTACTCCGTAAGTCGTTGCGAGCCATGGAATTTAGCCGCGAAGCCGCGAGCAGGCAACCCGCCCCCCTGGAACGGCATTTGACACCCCGAGGGGGCGCTCCCTATGCTCCGGTCGCCCACTTGCCCGGGAGGGCGCGTGCCGCTCGATCCGCTCGAAGTCCTCCGCTCCGTCCCGCTCTTTCTCCAGGTGCCGGACGCCGATCTCCACGCGCTCGCCCAGCTGGTGCGGGAACGTTCCCACGCCAAGGGGAGCGTCATCCTGTCCCAGGGCGACTCCGGCGACGCTCTGTCCCTGATCCGGGGCGGACAAGTCAAGGTGACGGTCATCGCCGAGGATGGCCGGGAGGTGATTCTCTCGGTGCTGGGTGCCGGGAGCTTTTTCGGCGAAATGGCCCTGCTTGACGACGAGCCCCGGTCGGCCCATGTCATCGCGATGGAAGACTGTACGCTGTTACAACTGCGGCGAGAGGATTTCCGCGCACGGCTGCGACTGTCCCCGGATCTCTCCATCTCGCTCCTCCGGGAGCTTTCCCGCCGGCTTCGCCGGGCCGACGACACCATCGCGAGTCTGATGCTGCTGGACGTCAACGGGCGGATCGCCCACCTGCTGCTGGAACTGGCCCGCGAGGAGGGGGGCAATGAGGGAACCCGCATTTCCCGGCGCCTCACCCATGCTTCGCTCGGCCAGATGGTGGGCGCCAGCCGTGAGACGGTGTCTCGCACCATGCGAAATCTCGTGCTCCGCAATGTGATCGCGGTCACCCTGCGAGAGATCACCCTGCTGGACCCGGCCGCCCTTCGGCTGGCGGCGCAGCAGGCGTGAGGGTCACCTTCTGGGGCACCCGGGGGTCCGTTCCGGTGCCGGGCGGCGCGACGGCGCGCTATGGCGGGAACACCCCCTGCGTCACGGTGGAGCAAGGCCGGGGGTTGCTGGTGCTCGATGCCGGCACCGGGATTCGCCGCCTGGGAGAGGCGCTCCGAGCCCGCTCCCGCGAGGCGCCGATCGATCTGGTGCTCTCCCACGTGCATTGGGATCACATCCAGGGCCTGCCCTTCTTCGGGCCGGTGCACGATCCGGCCATGCGGGTCCGGGTCTTCGGCCCTGCCCCCGAGGTGATGACGCTGCGGGAGACACTCCTCGGGCAGATGTCGCCCCCGGTTTCGGTGCCGGCCTACGCCGAAGCGGCGGAGCGCATGGAGGTGACCGAGATCACAGCGGATCAGTTCGAAACCGGCAACTTCAGTATCAGAACCGTCCCTCTTCGTCATCATGGAAGGACGCTGGGATTTGCGGTTTCGCCGCTGGGTGGCGGGCCAACAGTCAACTACTTGACCGACAATGAGTTGGGTGAGTGGACCGGCGCGCCGGAGTGGCAGGCGGGCCTGGTAACGTTCTTGCGAGGTGGAGAGGTCTTGATTCACGACGCGACCTGGAACAACGCCGAGGCGGCGGGACGCAGCGGATGGGGTCACTCGAGTGCGTCGCAGGCGGTGGACCTCGCGGTCGCAAGCGGGGTGCGGAGGCTGATACTCTTCCACCACGCGCCGGAGCACGGAGACGATGACGTTGATCAATTGCTGGCCGAGGCACGCCGTCGAGTGACGGCCACCGGGGTCAAGCTGCTGGTCGATGCGGCCGCCGAAGGGTCGTCGCTCGACCTCTGAGGAGGAACAGATGAGGATGCCACCTGCCGTCCGACGGTTCGCGTCGCTATCGCTGCTGCCCATCCTGGCGGCGGCGGTACCTCTGCGCGCCCAGGACTCGCGCCCCGGCGTGGCCGTGCTGCCGTTCGAGAACGGCGGGAGCTACGGAAAGGACCGGGAGGAGTTCGAGGCGTTGCGAAAGGGCGTTGCGGCAATGCTCATCAGCGAGCTGGCCCAGAACCCCGCGGTGCGCCTGGTGGACCGCGCCGAGACGCAGCGATTTCTCGACGAGCAGGGGCTGGCGGTGGCGGAGCGGGTGGATGCCGCCACGGCGGCCAAGGTCGGGAAGCTGGTGGGCGCCCGCTACATGATCACCGGATCGTTCATCGATCTCTATGGCGATTTTCGGATTGACGCCCGGATGATCAACGTCGAGACCGGAGAGATCATGAAGGTGGTGCGAAGCGATCCCAAACTCCACGACCGCCGCGACATGTTCAAGATGATCCAG
>JBGPEJ010000131.1:0-8826 GCA_041482775.1 Gemmatimonadota bacterium
CTGGCGCTGATCCCGGCCGTCGCGGAGTTCGTGGGGAGATCGATGATCGGCTACAGTCTCCTGGGCGCCACGTTCCGGCTCCCGATGTCCATGGGGATCGAGATCGCGGTGATCCGCTTCGTCTCCGCATTGGTGGGCGTCTATATCCTCGCGCTGATCATCGACGCGCTGGCCCCCAACTTCGGCGCGACCAAGAACTCGATGCAGGCGCTCAAGGTGGCGGCCTACTCCAGCACCGCCGCGTGGGTGGCAGGGATCTTCTATATCATCCCCGGGCTGGCGGTGTTGGGGCTGCTGGGCCTCTACTCGCTCTACCTGCTGTTCCTGGGCCTTCCGGCGCTGATGAAGGCGCCCGAGGACAAGGCGCTCGGCTATACCATCGTGGTCCTGGTCTGCGGCGTGGTGCTCGCCATCATCGTCAACGTGGTGGTGGACCGGTTCATCGGGCGCGCCATGCTGGGCGGGATGTGAGCCGGCGGAGCACCGCACCCGTCAGCTGAGTTTCCGCGGGGGCCGACCGTTTGCGGCGGCCTTCCGCGGGGCTCGAAAGTGTTCCGATACCGCCCGGGTCGCGGCGGCCACGGCCGCCTCGATCTCGGGCTCGGCCACCCTGAGGGCGCGCAGGTTCCAGCGCACCGCGTACTCCGCAATGCCGATCGGCTCCCGCTCGATTTCCCCCCGAACCAGCCGCTCCAGCAACCCCCGCCCGGCCCCGACCCAGGCCGAGGCGGCCAGCTCGAGCTCGTCCTCCGGAATCCGGGGGAAGTTGGTTCGCAGAGCGTCGCGCACCCGGGCCCGATGGACCGCCACGATCCGCTCGGCGATTTCGGGGGGCGCGCCCTCGACGATCACCGCCCGGGTGAGGTCCCGGTCGAGCCCCAGCAGGCCGAGCGCATTGGCGTAGAGGAGAATGGCCAGGCGGGCCGGTCCCAAGGGCAGCCTCGCGGCCGCCGCGTCGGCCCACTGCCAGAGGGGGGCCCGCGCTTCGCCCATCAGGGTCTCCAGCAGCGCTTCCTTGTTCTCGAAATAGAAGTAGAGATTCCCGATGGAGGTCCCCGCCGCATCGGCCACCTGCCGCATGGTGGTGGCATCGTAGCCCCGGCGCGCGAAGAGCTTCCGGGCCGCCCGGAGAATCCGGGTCCGGCTGGCGGCGCGGACTTTCTCGCTGCGTTCGGTCTGATGGTAGGCCACGTCCCCTCCCCCTGGCCGGATTCCGGTGCCCGGCCCCACCGGTTGACACGCGAAGCATAGAACGCTATTCTATATACGCTAGAATAATGTTCTATACTTGAACAGGATACCGACGGTTCGCCCGGGCGTCAAGGCGTCCGCGGACCCGGGAGAGGTGCAACGGTGGTCTGCTCGACCGAACTGGGGGGGGCCGGCGCCACGCCGCTCCCCCCGTGGCTGGAGCCCTGGCGGTGCCTGGCGGAAGCGGTTCCCGACATCCTCCTCCTGGTGGACCGGGAGGGGACGGTGCAGTACATCAATCGCGCCGGGTCGGGGTTTTCCCGGGCCGAGGTGCACGGCGCCCGGGTCTTCGACTTCGTGCCGGCCGAGTTCCAGGCCGGACTCCGGGACTCGCTCGGGGAGATCTTCGCCGGAGCCGGCCCGCAGGTCCGCGAGGTGCCGGTGACCCATCCCGACGGCAGCATTCGCTGGTTCGCCACCCACACCGGCCCGGTGTTTCACGGCGGGAAGGTGGTGGCCGCCACCATCGTGGCACGCGATGTGACCGAGCAGAAGCAGACCGAGGCGGCGCTCCGGGAGAGCGAGGGGCGGTACCGCACGCTGGTCGAGCACGCCCCCGAGGCGATCGTGGTCTTCGACGTCGACGCCTGCCGGTTTGTGGACGCCAACCGCAATGCCTCGGCGCTCTTCGGCCTCTCCCATGAGGCGCTGCTCCGCAGCAATCCGGTCGAGCTGAGCCCGCCCACCCAGGCGGATGGGCAGCCCTCGGCGGTGGCGGCGCGGGAGCGGATCGACGAAGCGCTGGCCGGCGGGGTGCCGGCATTCGAGTGGACCCACCGCACCCCCGGCGGCGCCGATCTGCGCTGTGAGGTCCGGCTGGTCCGGCTTCCCGCCGATGGCCGGCGGCTGGTCCGTGGAAGCATCACCGACGTCACTCGGCAGCGGCAAGTCGAGGAGCATCTCCGGCAGTGGCAGAAGCTGGAGGCGCTGGGGCAACTGGCCGGTGGCATCGCCCACGACTTCAACAACCTCTTGATGGTGATCAGCGGCTCCGCGGAGCTGCTGGCGGAACAGCTCCCGGCGGCGAGCCCGCTGCGCCGGGAGGCGGAGGGCATTCGGGGCGCCGTGCTGCAGGGCTCCGGTCTCACCCGGCAATTGCTGGGCTTTGCCCGGCGGCGGGAGCCGGAGCGGGGACGCCTGGACCTCAACGTGGTCGTGGAGGATGCGCTGGTGCTGCTGGCGCGCCTGCTGGGCCCGGGCATCACCCTGGTGCAGCGGCTCGATCCGGCCGGCGCCCCGATCGTAGCGGACCGGACCCAGGTGGAGCAGGTCCTCATGAACCTGGTGCTCAACGCCCGGGATGCCATGCGGGAGGGCGGCACCATCACGGTGGGAACCCTCCGGGTCCGGGACCGGATCTGGCCGGAGGGCGAGCGGTGCCGGGTCGACGGCCCGACGGTGCACCTCCGGGTGGCCGACACCGGAACCGGGATGGACGAGGCCACCTGCCGGCAGATTTTCACCCCCTTCTTCACCACCAAGTCGGCCCACGGGGGGACCGGGCTGGGGCTCTCGATCGTGCAGGCGATCGTGAAGCGCTCCCGAGGCTGCCTCGAGGTCGCCAGCCGGCCCGGCGCGGGAACCACCTTCGAGGTGATCCTGCCGGACGCCGACCACCGGCCCACGAGGGCTTGACCGCGGCTCCCCGGATCCATAACATGTAGAACAACTACCTATGATAGGTAGCTGTCCTACCTGACGGCCGGCCGCGGTGCGAGGTCACCCATGCCCCGATCCACCCCGCCCAAGAGCGAGCTGCTCAAGGGCACGCTCGACATGCTCATCCTCAAGACCCTGACGCTCCAGCCGATGCACGGCTACGCCATCGCGCTGCACATCGAGCGGCTCTCCGACCAGGTGCTGTCGGTGGAGCAGGGGTCGCTCTACCCCGCGCTGGAGCGGCTCCAGAAGAAGGGCTGGGTCACTTCCCGGTGGGGAGACTCGCCAACCGGACGCCGGGCCCGCTACTACACGCTCACCGCGGCGGGCCGCCGCCGCCTCGGCCAGGAAATCTCCAGCTTCGAGCGGGTGCTCCTGGCCATCCACGGCGTCATGCGGCGCGCCTAGCCGTGTCCTTCTTCCATGCCCTCCGGCACCGGATCGGGGTGCTGCTCCACCCCGGCCGGTACCAGCGCGAGCTCGATGAGGAGCGGCGTTTTCACCTGTCGCTCGAGGCGATGCAGCAGGAGCAGGGCGGCGCGGGGCGGCTTTCTCCCGCCGACGCGGAGTTCGCGGCGCGGCGGCGTTTCGGCAACGCCGCCTACCTCAACGAGGAGACCCGGCGCATGAGCGGCCTCGGATTCTTCGATCTGCTGGGTCAGGACCTCAAGTTTGCCCTCAGGAGTTTCCTCCGCACCCCGGGGTTCACCGCGGTGGCGGTGCTCACCCTCGCGATCGGGATCGGCGCCGACACCGCGATCTTCAGCGCGGTCGACGCCCTCCTGCTGCGGCCGCTCCCCTTCCCGGAGCCCGAGCACCTGATGAAGGTGAGCCTCACGGTCCCCGCCTCGGCCCGGCGGCCGGCGATCGACGACATGGTCTGGTCCTATCCCAAGTACGCGGTCTTCCGGGATCAACAGCTGAGCTTCGAGGAGTTGGGGCTCTTCACCACCAACCAGGTGACGCTGGCCGCCGGGGGTGAAGCGGAGCGGGACAATGCCGAGCTCACCGGCGGCGGGTACTTCTCCACCCTGGGGATCCGGCCGATTCTGGGGCGCGGATTCTTGCCCGAGGAGGACCTGCACCCGGGCGGGGCCCGGGTGGCGGTGCTCAGCGACCTGCTCTGGAAGCGCCGGTTCAACGCCGATCCGGCGATGGTGGGGCGCGCCGTCCGCATCGAGAATCAGCCGTACACCATCGTCGGGATCATGCCGCCGGGCTTCGCCGGCCTCTCCGGGCGGGGCGAGCTCTGGGTCCCGATCGCGTCGATCTGGCCGGAGGAGATGGCGGAAGGAGAAGCTTGGTCGCACAGCTTCACCCTCATCGCGCGGCTCAAGCCGGGTGTCGATCCGATCCAGGCCACCGAGGCGGTCCGGCTGCTGGGAACCCGGGTGGACAGGGCCTATCCTGATCCGGGGGACGGTGGGCGGGGGATGGGCGCCACGGCGCGTCTGCTGGACGCCACCCGGGTTGATCCGGTGGTACGCCAGTCGCTCCTGGTGCTCCTCGGCGCCGTCGGGCTGGTGCTCCTCATTGCGTGCGCCAATGTCGCCAATCTCTTCCTGGTTCGGGCGGCGGGGCGGCGGAGGGAAATCGCGGTCAGGCTCGCGGTGGGCGCCGGTCGCCGTCGGCTGGTGCGCCAGCTCCTGACCGAGAGCCTGCTGCTCTCGGCGATCGGCGGGATCGCGAGCATCCTGCTGGCGTGGTGGGGGGTGCACCTTCTGTCGGCGATCGACCCGTCGAATGCGCTCCGGGTGCGGCGGCTGGGGGGACTGGGCGCGGTGAACTTCGGGTCGATTCACCTCGATCTGGCGGCGTTCCTCTTTGCCGCGGCGCTCACCCTGGTGACGGGAATAGTCTTCGGATTGATTCCCGCGCTGCAGGCCACCCACCCGTCGCTTACGGCGGAGCTCAAGGAGGGGATGGCGCCGTCGCGGGGGGGACGGGCAATGCGCGCCCTCACCAGCCGGAACATCCTGGCGGTCACCGAGATCGCGCTCGCCCTGGTGCTCCTTGCCGGCTCCGGCCTCATGCTCAAGAGCCTGGCGAACCTCCTCAGCATCAATCCCGGCTTCGATGCCGACAACGTGCTCACCCTGCGGCTCAACACGCCGCCGGACTTCGGCCAGGACTCGCTGCCGGGGTTCTACGATCAGGCGCTGCAGCGGCTGGGCGCCATTCCCGGCGTGACCGGGGTGGGCTTTTCCGACTGTCCGCCGCTCAACGGAGGCTGCAATGGAACCGGCATCGTCTTCCGCGACCGTCCGCCGGCTCCGCGCGGCACCGACCCCGATGTCGGCGTCCACTGGATCACTCCGGGGTGGAGCTCGGTCGTTCAGGTGCCGCTGGTGAGCGGCCGCCTGTTCTCCGACGCCGATCGGCTGGGCGCCCGAAAGGTGGTGCTGGTGAGCGAGACCGCGGCCCGAAAGTTCTGGCCGGACCAGGAGGCGGTCGGCCGGCCGGTGAGCATCGGGCAAGGCGGCTTCTGGAAGGACACGGCCTACGTGGTCGGGGTGGTGGGAGACGTGCGCTACGGCACCCTCGATTCGCTTCCCAAGCCGGACACCTATCTCTCGTACTATCAGTCCCCGCGGGGACGGATGATGGTGTTCTTGCGTACTTCAGGCGATCCGCTCGCCGTGGCCGGCCCGGCTCGGCGGGTGTTCCGCGAGCTGGCGCCGCAGATTCCGATCTACGACATCCGCACCCTGGCCTCCCGCAGCGGTGACGCGATGTCCTACGCCCGCTTTAGCGCGGTTCTCCTGGCGCTCTTTGCTCTCGTCGCGCTGGCGCTCGCCACGCTGGGCACCTACGGCGTCATCTCGTTCGGGGTGGCGCAGCGCACCCGGGAGCTCGGCATTCGGGTGGCCCTCGGCGCCGAGCGGGGAGACCTGGTACGGCTGGTGGTGGGGCAGGGACTGAGAATTGCCGCGGTGGGCGCCGGGCTGGGGCTCGGCGCCGCGCTGATTTCCACCCGCGTCATCCGCTCGCTGCTCTACGACGTTGGGCCGTCGGATCCGGTCACATTCGGGGCGATCGTCGTGGTGCTCGGTGCCGCGGCGGTGGTGGCCAGCTGGATCCCCGCGCGCCGAGCGGCGCGCGTGGATCCGGTGGAGGCTTTGAAAACGGAGTAGCCCTGCTCCGGCTACTTGTTGAGATGGATGGTGAACCCGGCGTTGATCGGGATGATTGAGGTGCCTTTAGCCTCGATGGCCCGTGCCTCCACCCAGAAATCCGCCTTGGGGCCCAGCTTGAAGGAGAGTCCGGCCCCGGCGTTAAAGGCGGCCTTGGTTTCGGTTGAGTTTGTCGTCGGCGCGGAGGTGGAACGGAACTGGTGCGCGAGGAGTCCGACGCCGGCCAGGACATAAGGATGGACCTTCGCCGCGCCCCCGAACGAATATCCGACGGTTCCGAACCCGGCGATCACGTTGGTCTTGTCGCCGGTGGGAGGGGCATCCTGCTTGTTGCTGCCGTAGTAGCCCTCGGCCTCGATCCAGGCACCCTTCTTCCCGATATCGACCCCGACCCCGCCGGTGGCGAGCCAGCCGGTCTTGGCCCCGTCCAGGTTCTTGAAGTCACCCATTGGGATCGATAGTCCACCACCCAGGAAAATGTACGGGCCTTGCGCCGCGGCCGGGGACGAAAGCGCCGCCGTTGCGATTGCTCCAAGGAGCATCGGAGCCGCGAACCTTCTCATAAATCCTCCAGAAGTGGGGGACGAAATCCGGGCGTTTGCCGGCCCCGGGGGGATGGGGTAAGGTGGGCACGGAACCGGCGATCGGTCAATGGGGAAAGCCCCCGCCGACGTTTCACATCCGAAACACGTAGCTCAACTTCCCGAAGAACCCATCGCTGGTCCGCCGAAGCTTGCTGAATCGGAACTGCTCTGGCTCCTCCAGCGTGGACCCGTATCCCAGATACACCAGCGTCCCCGGAGTGGGCCGGTAGCTGAACAGCCAGTCCATGCGGAACTCGTTGCTGGTGCTGCCGGCATCCCGGACGTCCTCGACCAGGATCGGTCGACCCGTGCGATCTTCGAGCGGTGCCCGGGTGCGGGCCGAGTACTGGCCGACGAACCGGAGGAAGAGCGCACGATTGATCTGGTACTCCAGCTTGAGGCGAGGAATCGTCTCCCGGGAGAACTGTGAGCCGTCCCGGGAACGTTCGAGGGTCAGGCGGCTCATCTGCAGCGTGGCTCGGAGGGCCGCGGTGGGTCGGAGATCCACCGAGCCATCGACCCGGACACTCCTGCCCGGCGCCGCCTCGCGGAAGATCGGCGTTTCGGAGTACGCCACGCTGGCGGTGGCGGTGAACTGCCGGTAGGTGGGGGTGGTGACCCGAAGCGAGCCGCTCCACTGGTTGCGCTCCGGACCAGGCACCGTGAAGGCCACCGTGTCGAGACCGGCTCCGGCGCCGGTTTCCACGCGGAGGCCATTGTACAGTGCGGGATCGTAGCTGAAGAAGCTGCGGGCCAGGCCTCCCGAGAGCTGCCAGCCGCCTCGAAGGGTGGCGGTGGGTGAAATTGATTCGCCGCCTTCGATCGGGCCGCTCCCCGGATCGGAGTAATTCCACAGTCGGCCCAGCCCGATGAACGCGCCGTAGGTCTGCACCAGGGCTCCGGGCCGCCCATAGAGGCTCACGCGATTGAAAGTCTGGGCGTTGATGATGCCGGTCCGGTTCACGAAACCGGTCGCGGCATCGAAGCCCGGCCCGATGCCCTGGACATTGTAGTGGAAGCCCCAGCCGCGGCCGGTGCGGTCCCAGGTGGCCTCAAGCAGCGGCCCGCTCCGGCTGCGGCCGGCGCTGTCGGTCCAGGCCTCCACCGCCTGCAGCTCCACGTAGTAGAGCCGGGAGTGGTAGACCCGAAGATCTGCGCCGGCCAGGCGGGAATGGTCCTTCCCATCCTCGCGGGTGGTGAGCACGGCGCCGACGGTGGAATTGCCGCCCAGATCGCTGCGGGCCCGCGCGACGCCGAAGAACGGCGTATGGCCGCCGCTCCAGGAGTAGAGGCTGTCATCCGCGACCAGCATCGCGGCCAGGTTGGTGCGCGAGAGCTTGCAGGCGAGCTTGAGGCCGCCGCGCGGCGCCACGATGCTCCGGGTGTAGATGAGCTGGTTCGGGGTGTCGAAGAGCTCCAGTCCGTCGAGGAAGAAGGGCCGTTTTTCGGGATAGGAGAGCGCGAAGCGCTCGTTCAGCAGCACCTGGCCGACGTCGGCCTCGACCTGGGAGAAGTCCGGGTTGAAGGTGCCGTTGAGCGTGAGATTCTGCCGGATGCCCCAGCGCAGATCGGCGCCGAGCTCGCCGCCCCGCTGATAGTCCCATCCTCCGGCGGTGCCCCGAGTGCCGTCCAGCCGGCCGGTGGCGGTCGGCGTCATTTCCAGCACCAGCCCGCGCTTCAGATCGTGCAGCCCCTCGAGCGTCCCCGACTGGCCCAGGAAGCTGGCGTTGGCGCGGACCGCGGGGGTCCAGGAGTCCTGAAAGCCGGTGTGCTGCACGCGGCGCAGAATGTTGATCCCCCACGTCTGCACCGCCCGGTCCTGGTAGTGGAGGCTCTTGAAGGGAATCCGGATCTCGACCTCGTAGCCACCCTCCACCAGCCGCCCGCGTGATTCGAAGACGTAATCGGGGTTGAGGTCGACGTTGCCGTCGAGCGGATTCATGTTCTGGTTGCCGCCCCCGGTAGCCGACCGTCCACCGGCGCCGCCGCCGTACTGGTCGCTCCGGGTGCCGTCCTGCTGGACGCCCAGCGGGTTCACCCCGAAGAGAAACGCCAGGCGATGATCGTTGTAGGTGTCGAGGAGGATCTGGATGTTGTCTTCGCTGCTGATGTTGTCGCGATTGGCGCGGGTGGCCCGGACAACATCGCCATGGAGCTCACGGGCCCGGACGCCGAAGTAGATGGCGTCGGGGCCATAC
>JBGPEJ010000132.1:0-8804 GCA_041482775.1 Gemmatimonadota bacterium
AGATTGCGCGGCGCTACCTGGTGCCGCGCCAACTCGAGGAGAACGGCCTCACCGGCCGCACGGTGACTTTCGCCGACCCGGCCGTCCGGGAGATCATCACCGGCTACACCCGGGAGTCGGGGGTGCGCCAGCTGGAACGGGAAATCGGCAAGGTCGGCCGCAAGGTGGCGCGGCGGATCGCCGGCGACGCCGCCTCCGGCATCGAGGTCGATGCCGCCATGGTGGTCGATCTGCTCGGCCGGCCCAGGGTGCATCCCGAGAAGGCCGCCGGCGATGATGCGATCGGCGTCGCTACCGGCATGTTCTATACCCCGGTGGGTGGCGACATCATGTTCGTCGAGGCTTCGACCATGCGCGGTAAGGGCGAACTGGTGCTCACCGGGCAGCTGGGCGATGTGATGAAGGAGAGCGCCCGGGCGGCCTGGACCTACGCCCGGTCCCATGCCGCCGCTCTCCGGATTCCCGACGAGATGTTCGACCGGGACGTCCATATTCACGTTCCGGCCGGCGCGATCCCCAAGGATGGGCCTTCGGCCGGCGTCACCATGGCCACGGCGCTCATCTCGGCGATGTCCGGCCGGCCGGCCCGCCACGATATCGCGATGACGGGAGAGATCACCCTCCGGGGCCGGGTGCTTCCAATCGGCGGCCTCAAGGAAAAGATCCTCGGTGCCGAACGGTCCGGCATCAGGCTGATCGTGATCCCGAAGGACAACGAGCTCGACGTCGCCGACCTCCCCGAAGAAGTTCGGGGGAGGATCGAGATCTTTCCGGTGCAGGAGCTGGGAGAGGTGCTGGCGCTCACGCTGCGCGGTGCGTCATTCCGGGAGGGTCGGCTGCTGTTCGGAGAGGAGAGCCCGCGCGACGTGCTGCCGTTGTCGGCGTCGTACCAGCACTAGCGCGCTACCCCGCCACCACGATCCGGTCCCGGCCGGTCTCCTTGGCCTGCCGGAGCGCGCGCTCGGCGGCCAGGAGCAGCTCCCGGAGCCCCACGGCGTGCTCCGGGTAGCTGGCAACGCCGCCCGAAAGGCGCACCGGCATTGGAGTGCCCTCGACCACCGGGGGTGACGTCAGCACGGCTGCCCGGATCTTCTCCCCCACCGCCAGGGCATCGGTGGGGCCGCAGTGGCGGAACAGCACGCCGAACTCCTCGCCTCCCATCCGCACCGCCAGGTCGCTGGCCCTGACCCGCTCGCGGATCACCCGGGTGACATGGGCCAGGACCTGGTCGCCGGTCTGGTGGCCCAGCTGCTCGTTAACCCGCCGGAAGTGGTCCACGTCCAGCATGAGGAAGGAAATCCGCTCACCCTCCCGCCGCGCGTACGCCAGCAACGACCCGAGCTCGTCCAGCAGGGTCCCCACGGTGAGGAAGCCGGAGAGCGGGTCTCGGCGCACCGACTCGTCCAGCCGTCGGGACCGTGCGGCCCGGTGCAGGACGCTGGGGACCAGCCGCCCCTGAATCAGCGGACGCGCCACCAGGTCGTCCACCCCAGCGGCGAGCGCTGCGTTCCGGTCTTCGTCCCGGTCGGTATCGGCGATCGCCACCACCGGCGTCAGCGTCAGCCGGGGCGAGTGCCGGATGATGCGGACCAGCGCCGCGCCTCCACCGTCCGAGAGCTCCCAATCCAGCAGCACGACGTCGGGTAGCTCCTTCTGGAGCGCCTCCCTCCCCTCGTGGGCCGACGCCACCACCGTCGTCCTGAGGCCCGCGCCGTCGAGCCATCCCGTGATAGTCGCCCGCTCGGCCTCGTCCTCGGCAATCACCAGAACCAGCGCCGGCGACGCCGCGGCGCGTGCGGCGACCCGGGCCCACCGCGGAATCTCCGCGTCCGCGCTGGTCGGCGATACCACCAGGTCGACCCGGTTGAATGGCTCGACCAGCGGATCGGCCACCCGGGGATCGGTAACCAGGGCCACCTCGATCTGGCGCTCGAACGGTCCCCTGGTCCACCGGTCCGCCGCCGGCCCCGGGTCTTCATCGGGGCCGGGAATAATGACGACCACATCGGGACGCTCGGAGGCCGGGACGGTCGCCGGTTCGGTGTCGAGCGGTGCGAGCGTCACGGCGTACTGCGCATCGCGCAGCGAAGCGGAGAGACGCGCCGCGATGTCGACCGCTCCCCCGATCAAATGGGCCCGCCATCCGAATGGCGGTCGCTTCCGCGGCGCCTCGGGCAGGCCGACCTCGCGCGCGGCGTCGTCGAACGCGGCCGCAACCCTCCCGATCGATGCGGCAAGAAAGGCAAAGCCCGCGTCATCGACCTCGGGGTGTTCGGCAATCCACCGCTCAGCCTCCCGGCTGGCCGACGTGATGGCCGGAAACCCGTAGCTCCCGCCCGACCCGGCCAGGCGGTGGAAGCGGGTCTTGAGCGACGCTACCGCGTCGGCCTCCCCGGCACGGAGCGCGGCGAGGTCCTTCCGCAGCTCGCCCAGGCGCGCCGGCGCCTCGGCCAGATACTCCCGACGGAGTACCTCGAGGATTTCGTCGTTGGCGTCGGTCACGATCCGCCCCGCAAACTTCCGATTGCGAGGGTCGTCGCCGCGACGAAGGTGGGAGCGGTTCCCCAGTGTCCAGTTACCCGTTCGCCGTCACGAGCCGCCAGCAGCGCACTTCGCCCGTCCACGACCATCAGAAATGGCTGTCCGGGCCAGGCGGGGTCGTGGGGCACCACGCCCACGGTGGCGAAGGCAAGATCGACCGCGCCCGTGGCCGACAGGGAGAGGACAACCCCGCTCCCGGCCACCTTTCTGAGGGAGGGAACCAGAGGGGGGAAGGCGTCCGGAGAGGCGTGCAGGAGGATCCGCTCTCCCGCCCGTGCCGCCTCCCGCGACGCGAACTGGAGCGCCCCCCGTGCCGAGGTGAGCTCGACCAGCGTCGGCGTGTCCGGTACCGATATCTGCTCCAGGGTGCGGCTCACGTCGTCGAGCGCCTGGCCCTGGCGTTCGAGGATCCGCGCCAGCAGCACCGGCGGCGGCTCCGGCCGGTACCGCTTGGGCCGGCCCTCTTCCACCCGTGCGCCTCCCTTCTGGACCAGCCCCTCCAGCGCGCCGTAGGTGTTGGCGCGGGCCAGACCGGCGGCCCTCGCGATGGCGTAGCCGGTGCCGGGGCCTCCGCGCAGGAGTACCTCGTAAACCAGACTCTCAGTAGGGGTGAAGCCGAAGGTGGTCAAATCCAGGGTGGCCACTAGCGATACTCCACCGGCCACCCGAGCAGCTTGGCGATCATCGCCAGCCGGAACGTCACGTCCACTACCCGCGAGTCCACCGCCTTCGATTCGAAGTGAAGCGGATAGGCGTGGTAGGTCACCCGGTGGGTCGTACGGGGAGCTGCCTTCAGCGCCTTGGGCCGCCAGACCCCTTCCTCATCGCATTCCGACATGAGGCGGGCCAGGACCTTGGTGGCCACCGGATTGGTGTGCAGCGCGGCAATTCGGGCGAGGAGCTCGATGAAGTGGAGTGCCAGGGGAATGTCCTTGGCATTGCCCTTGGCGTCCGAGACCAGCGGGTCGCCCAGCAGGAGAAGCTCCGGCTTGAGCACCCGCTTCCCGATCTGCCAGACGTACACCTTCTTCGACATCGGGAGCCCGAGGTACTGTCCCAGGCGCTCGGTAAACCCCGCCCGCTCCCGCTGCAAATTCGGCATTGCGGCAATCATCGCCACCGAGTACCAGGTGGGCGGGTGTGCCTCGGGGTTGAGAATGGTCCTGGCCCCCGAGCGCACGAACGGCTTCTCCGCCAACGGGCTGCGGAGGAAGGCCGAAACCGACGAAGCCACCTTATGTGCGGCGCCCCGGAGCCGCGGATCCTCCAGGTAGCCCGCTTCCGCCAGCGCGGCCGCGGCGGCCTCCCGCATGTGCTCCCGCGCCCACTCCCCGGCGGGGGCGGAATCCTTGAAGAGCTTCGCGAATTCAAATTGGAGGAAGGGATCCTCGTCGCGGGAAAGCAGCCGGAACAAGACCCGATCGGCCAGCTTGTACGGCCGCGCCGAACGGGGCAGCCCGAGCTGCAGGAGCCGCCGGTACTGGGGGATGGTTCCGACGTCCTTGATCCCCTCCTTTGCCGAAGCGGCGAGCCCGAGCAGGTTGCCACCCCAGACCCCGTTGTCCTTCTGCTTCCTCACCACGGCCTGGACCAGCTTGGATTCGACTACCGCTGCCTCGTCGTCGGCGATCGCCTCTGGAGGAATCGTGCCGGGGTAAGCGAGCTCGCGTTTGGTGCGGAGGCGGATGGATTCGCTGCCGTGCTCCAGCAGCCAGGTCACCGGGATGCGGTGAAAATTTCGTAGATCCAGAAGTACCCCCGGGTGAAAGAGGCGCGGGGAAAACTGAGCGGCGGCAAGATAGTAGCGTCTACTCCTACGATCTAGACCCTGGTGGCCCGTGAAGAGCGCTTGCGGGCCTCTCGAACCGGGGGGTCAGCCCGGTGGACCGGTCCCGCACTTGGGCCGGCGCAGGAACCCCCGGATGGCTGAGATGACGGTGTCGGGAACCTCCGCATGGGGGCGGTGGAACGCGCGAGGAAGCGGGAAGAAGTGGACGCAGGGGATGAGGTGCGAGAGGGTGTCCCCTACCGAGAAGGGCACTACCGGGTCGAGGCCCCCCCAAACCAGAAGGGTCGGTTGTGCGATGTCCCGGAAGCGGTCGCGGAGCCCGGTGAAGTTGAACTCTTCGAGAACCCGTGTGGCGGCGCGGCTGTAGGCGCTGTCGCCGGTCGGATCGTAGTCCGCGTTCGAGTCCGGCTCGGCCAGCCAGGTCGGATCATGGATCGGAGTAACGAACGATCGAAGGGCCAGATAGCGACCCACCCGTTCCGCTTTGGTGGGATACATCGTATCCACGATCCCGCCGAGACCGATGCGATATCCGGCGGGCGCGATTAGCACGAGCAAGCGGACCCGATCGGGTCGAGCCAGGGCGAGCGAAGCGGCGAGCTCCCCTCCCATTGAATGCCCGACAACCACCAGCGTACCAGAGGTCCAGCGATCGATGAATCGGGACAGCCATCCGGTCATCCCGGGAAGCGAGTAGTCGACCTCGGGCTTGGCGCTTCCCCCGGCGCCGGGAAGGTCGATGGCGATCACTCGATACCCCGAAGTGAGCGGACCAAACACCGCCCGCCATGTCATCAGTGACTCGCCGTAGCCGTGCAGGAGCAGCAGGGTTGTGTCGCCCGTGCCGGCCCGCACCGTTCGGACCCGGATGCCGTCCGTCTCGAGCCACTCGGCGCGGTGGGGCGGGGGGGGGACCTGGCGGTCCCGGAGCACCCAGAGGGCGCTGAGCGGCGGCACGATGAGCCACCACCTCGAAAACCGGAAGTTCACAAGCCGAAAACCAGCAGCACTCCACCGGGATTGGTCAGGCCGGCGAGATCCGGGAAGGCGCCGTTGCCACCCTGGCCCCACCATCCCCCGATGCCGGAGAGCACCGCGATGTACTCCCGGCCGTCCGGCCCCCCGAAGGCGATCGGATTGCCCACGATTCCGGACGGCGTCTTGAACCGCCAGAGTTCGCGGCCGGTGCGCTGGTCGAGCGCCTTGAACCAGCCGTCGAGCGTACCGTAGAACACCAGACCCCCCGCGGTGGTCAGGGCTCCTCCTGCGACGGCCAGGGGCTCTTTGACCTCCCACGCGATCGTGGCGGTGGCGGCGTCCCAGGCGATGAACCTCCCCCGGTTGCCGCCGGGCCCCGCCGAGACGCTCGCCGTGGCGCCGCCGAAGGGTTGCCCGGCGACGTAGGTAGCGGGCCCGGTCTGGAGATCCATGCAGAGGTTGTTGAGCGGGACGTAGAAGAGGCTGGTCAGCGGAGAGAACGCGGCCGGCTGCAGGAACTTGGCGCCGATCCCACCGGGGCAGATGCCCGACGTGGTGGCCGAAGGGGCGGCTGGCGCGGCGTATCGAGGGTCGAGCTGCGGAAGCCCGGTGGCCATGTCCACCGACCGGGCCCAGTTGGCCGGGCCGTACTTCTCCGCGACCAGAATGCGTCCGGTCGCGCGGTCGATCGTGTACGCAAAACCGTTGCGGTCGAAGTGGATCAGCGCCTTCACCGGAGCGCCGTGCACCGCCAGATCGACCAGAATGTTCTCATTCGCGCCCCCAAAGCCCCACTCGTCGTGGGGCGTGATCTGGAGCGCCCAGCGCACCCGGCCCGTGGCGGCATCCCGCGCGAAAATGGTGGAGGTCCACTTGTCTTCGCCGCTGCGCGGCGCAGGATTGGCCGGTGCCGGCTGGTCGGTTCCGGCATAGATCAAATCGAGCCCGGGATCGTAGGACAGCCAGCCGGAGGTGGTTCCGCCGCCGGTCTTCCAGGCGTCGGCGGGCCAGGTTGTGATCCCGAGATCCCGCCCCTGGTGTGAGGGGTAGTTCGAGTTTGCCGCACCGTCGAGCAGGACCTCCGAATCGGGACCGGTGCTCCACGCGCGCCAGACCAGTCGGCCGGTCAAGGCCTCGTAGGCGGTGAGATGTCCGCGCACGCCGTACTCGGCGCCCGAGATCCCGACGATCACGAGGTCTTTCACGACCATCGGCGCACCGGCGAGCGTGGCGCCGAGCTTCGAATCTGCGTTTCGCACCCGCCAGATCTCCCGTCCGGTCTGGGCGTCGAGCGCGGCGAGGTCGCCCGCCAGGAGCGGGACGTACAGCTTCCCGCTCGGGTGATACGCCAGTCCCCGGCTTCCCACGTCACAGCATCCCGTCGGAGGCGGCACGGCGGCCGGCGGCGTGGCCGACGGTCCGGCTGGCCGCCTGGGAGCCGGAGGCTCGGACGGGCCGGTGTACCTCCAGCGGATGGGGGCCCCCGGCTGAGACAAATCGAGTGCGAAGACCGCGTTGGGGTATGGGGTGTGGACGTACATCATCGAGCCCACCACGAGTGGGTTCCCCTCGTGGGCTCGGAGGGCGCCGGTAGAAAAACTCCACACCGGCCGCAGCTGCGCCACGTTGGCGGTGCCGATCTGATCCAGCGGACTGAAACGAGTGAGGGCATAATCGCGCCCGGTCATCTGCCATTCACCGGGCGGGACACTGCGCGGCCCCGTGACGGGCGGGCGCCGCTGTGCTTCGAGCGGCGGCACAGCCGCCACGGCAAGGGCGGTGAGCGCTCCCCACACTCCGGCTCCGCTCACCGCTCCGGATCCCCTCCGGTGGGAACGGCGCTGCGGCTCTCCGGCCGGAAATACCCTCGATCGTACACCGAGCGCGGATTCCAGAGCACCCACGAATCCAGCCCCAGTTCCGCCGCGGCTCGCATCTGCTCGCGGACATGGAAGGCGGTGTACCGGGGGGGGCCCAGGGTGAAGGCCTGGAGATAAGGCCGGATCTCCGCGGTCTTCTGGGGCGCCAGCGCCCTGGCCCGCCGGAGGCCGTCGGCGAGCGCCCGCTTCACCATCGTATAGGGCGCTGCGTTCGGCCGGGCGACTCCGTACACGCCGCGCTGGTAATGGCTCGGGTACACCATCGGCAGGACGACGTCGGCCGCGGTCACCAGGTCCTCCCAGTACTGGCCGATCCCCATATCGCCCTCGGCCGTCGTGGTGAGTCCGAAGACGTCGATCGTGAACGGGACCTTGAGCGAGCGGGTCCGGCCGGCCAGAAGGTTGAGGTTCCGTACCACGCCGTCGCGGCTGGTCTCGGAGCCCCGCCGGGAAGTGAACAGCGCCTTCGCCAGACGGCGCCTGGGTTCGTCGGGAAAGCGCACGTAGTCGTACTGGATTTCCTCGAATCCGATCCCGACCGCCTCGGCGGCGAGTTGCGAGGCGTAGACCCAGACCGAGTCATTGAAGGCGTCGACCCAATGGGTGTGCTTTCGGTCGGACCAGAGCCCGCCGGCGCTGTCTCGCACCGACCACGCCGCCTTCCGCTCGGCCAGGAGCGGATCTTTCGCCACCACGATCCGCGCGATGGGCCGAATACCCTTGGACCGGAGGAGCGCCACCCGTGCTCTCGCGTCGGCAGCGCGCAGTTGGCGGTTGGCTCCGATCTCGACCGCGGTGGGCACTGCCGAGCGATAGGTGAGGTATCCGGTGTCGTCCTTCACGTCGATGACGAACGCGTTGATTTCCGTCGTCTCGGCGAGCTGCACCAGTTGGTAGAACTTCTTCGTCCCGAACGCCCAGGCGTTGACATAGATGCCGCGAACCGGCGGAGCCGCCGAAGCGGGGGCAATCGCCGCGGCGACGACGAAGGCAAGGAGCATGTCCCCATATTAATAGGTCCCTTGCCATCATCCGACGGGGGAGTAGGATTCTCCCGGCTTCACGCGCGTCCGACACCAGCGAGGATTCGATGAAGATCAGCATCACCTATTGCGTGGTCTGAAACTACGAGCCCCGCGCCGCCGGTCTGGCGGCGGAGCTCGCGCGGGAGTTCCCCGGCGCCGATTTGAAGCGAATTCCGGCCTCGGGTGGCGTCTTCGACGTAACCGTGGACGGCAAGCTGATCTTTTCGAAGAAACTCGCCGGGCGGCACGCCGAGGCGGGGGAAGTGGTGCGCTTGCTCAAGGAAAGGAAGGCGTAAGGAGTTGCGGATAGCGATTTCAACCGGCGGCGGCGACGCGCCCGGCCTCAACGCGGTCATTCGCGCCGTGGTACTTTCGGCGCACCAGCGGGGATGGGAGACGTTCGGCATCAGCCGCGGCTACGACGGGCTGCTGACTCCGCACGACCATGCAGCCGGCGGCCTGATTCCGCTCGGGCCCGATACCGTTCGGGGCATCACCCATTTGGGCGGAACCATCCTCGGCACCACCAACCGGGGAAATCCGTTCTGCTGGCCAACCCAGCGGCCCGACGGCACGCTGGTCGAGCAGGAT
>JBGPEJ010000133.1:0-8801 GCA_041482775.1 Gemmatimonadota bacterium
CCTGCTTGGCCTTGGCCAGGTTGGACTTCATATCCAGAATGAGCTGGTTGAGCATCTTCTCCGGGTTCTCGGCCCGGGAGATGAGGTCATTCAGGTTCGACCGAAGCATGGTCGAGAAGCGATCGAAGATGCCCATCGGCGCTTACCTTTCCCGGTAGGGCGCGAGCGCGCTCAGGTGAGATGCGAGCGCCAGCGTCAGAGAGTCCCAGCTCGCCTCGAATTCGGTGAAATCCAGGTCGGCCAGCTCGAGCGCGTCGGTGAGCACCACGTGCTCGCCCTCGAGGCCGTACGAGCCGTGCACCAGGTCGCGGGCGTTGAATTCCAGCAGCTGGCGAAAGAGCCCGTTCCGCTTCTCGTCGCTGGCGGGCGGCTCCATGACGCGGACCCGGAGGATCACCACCGGGGGCGCGTAGTGGACGATGAACTCCGCCCCGTTCTGGGTGCGGGCCCGCCACAGACCGGGCTCCAGCTCCGTGACCTCGACCGTTCCGCCTTCGATGCGGTCGAGGAAGGATTGGATGTCTTCTCGGGTTACCATCGCTCGTTCGATCTCCTGGCCGGCGCGGAGCGCTGCCGCCGACCTGTGAAATCTACCTACGCCGCCGACCTTGCCGCCAAATCGCCACGATTCTGCTCAATGCTCCGGCTCCCTCGAATGCTGGGCCAGGAGCCGTTCCGAGAAGTCCACCCGTTCCTCCAGCTCCTGCACCCGGCCCCGCAGCTCGTCCAGTTCGGCCAGGAGCGGCCCGGTAGTGTCCTCGACGGGCGGTCCGCCGCCGAGGGCCGCGATGATCGCCTGGCCCAGCGCGCCCTTGAAGATGGCGAACGAGGCGACGAATCCCACCACCCCGACCGGGATCGCGAACGCAATACCCAGCCGCGCGGAGAGGACCACGTAACCGACCACCCCCGCCAGGCCGATCATGCACAGGGCGGAGGTCATCGCGGAACTGCCGTCGCGCCGGCTCAGGGACCCTCGGTCCGGCCGAGGGCGCGCTGCTCCAACGACCCCTGGGCCAGGAGCCGCTCGGCAAAGTCCATCCGTTCGGCCACCTGGCCCTGCGCCGTCTCCAACTCCGCCACCCGCTGCTCCAGCTCGGCGATCCGCTCGGCGGCCATCTCGCCGGTGGTGAGCCCGGCGCGCTCCCGGCGTCGGAGCGCCAGCCTGCGGCGGACGTCGAGCAATACGAGCGAGCTCACCGTTACGAGGGAGAAACCGATCAGAGCGTCCTTCCCATTGTTCACCGCGCCGACCCAGAAGAGGACCACGCCGGTCACTAGGACGTGGATCCCCAGGTCGACGGCATCCATCCCGAACACCGACTTGACGCTCACGCCGGCCCCCGTGGAATGCGATCCGCCTCGCGTTGCCCCTGGCTCAACAGTCGCTCGGCGAAATCGAGCCGTTCCTCGAGCTCGCCCATGCGAATGCGTTCCTGCTCCAGTTCGGCCAGCCGATGCTCCAAGTCCGCGACCTGCTGCGTCAGCGCGCTCCCCTCCCCTGCCGTCCCCTCGATCCGCCGGGCAATGGCCTTGCCCAGCGGACCGCGGAAGATCAGCACGGCGCCGACGGTCAGGAACAGCACCACCGCGACGAGGAGGGGGGCAACGTCGTTGGGATTCATCAGGCCGGCCCGCCCCGTTGCAGGAGATCCTGGTCCTTCCGTTGGGCCAGCAGCCGTTCGGCGAACTCGAGCCGGTCCTCCAGCTCGAGCACCCGGTTTCGCAGCGGCTCCACCTCGGCGACCTGCTCCCGGAGCTGCTCCACTTCGCCGCGGAGCTCGGGATCCACCGACTTCCCTTCGAGTCGGCGCGCCCACGCCCGCATGAGGGGACCGAACACCCGGATCAGCACGATTCCGGTCACCAGGAATCCCACGATCGTCAGGATGAACTCGTTGCGCTGGCTGGTCAGCGCGTACACATCCGGGAGCGGCGGCAAGGGCGTCGGGGGCGGAATGGCCACCTGGAGCGCCACCATCACGGGGCCTCCTTCCCGCCGGGCAGCGCGGGGGCGTCCTTTTTCTGGGCCAGCAACCGCTCGGTGAATTCCATACGTTCCTGCAACTCGGAGACGTCGTTCCGAAGATGCTCGAGCTCGTTCAGCACTTCGGGATCGGTGCCACCGCTCCCCAGCGGCTGGGTGCCGTGCCGGATCCGGTCCGCCACCGCCTTCCCCACCGGACTGACGGCCAGCAGGAACAGCGTGCCGCCGCCGAAGATGAAGACGATCGCGAGAATCCCTTCGGGGTCCATGTTCCCTCAGTGCTGGTTATCGGCCACCGGCCCGCTGGAAAGCCGCTCGGGCACACCCTTCTCCACCAGCATCCGCTCGGCGAAATCTGCCCGTTCCTCCAGCTCCGCCACCCGGGCTTCCAGGGCGTCCGCTGCGTCGAGGCGCGCGTGAATGGCGTCGAGCTCCCCGGGTGGGAGGCCGGTCGCTTCCAGCTTTCCCTCGAACCGTCGCTTCATGACCGACACGACCGTGACGCCGGCGTAGGCTCCGATGCCGGCACCCATCAGCGCGATGATGAAGATGGCCGCCTTGATGATGTCATCCATGCGCCTTGGCCTCGTCCTTGCCCCGGGCAAGCAGCCGCTCGGTGAAATCGAGCCGCTCCTCATTCTCCGCCAGGCGGCTGGCAAGATCGGCGACCTGCTCGCGGAGCTCGAGCACCTCCGCCTGCACCTCGGAATCCCCGCCGGCGCGGGCGTGGATCCGCCGGGCGATGGCCTGCCCGATCTGGCCCTGAGCCACCCGCACGATGGTGAACCCGATGACCAGCATGCTGACGATGCCGGTCAGCATCCCCAGGATCGGGATGATCTCTTCGGGGGTGACGACCATCCGCAACATCTCAGCCCTCCTTGCGCCCCCCGGCCAACAGCCGCTCCGCGAAGTCGAGCCGCTCCTGGGCCTCGATCAGCTCTCCCCGGAGGGCCTCCACTTCGGCGCGGAGCTCTCTCACATCCGCCTCGAGCTGTGGCGGGGCACCCGCACGCCCCGAGATTCGCTCGGCAAGGGCGTGGCCCAAGTGGCTCTTGGTAAAGATCGCGAACCCCCCGATCAGCATGCCAAGGATCGGAATCATCAGAGCCAGGGCATCAGGATGCATCATCGCCTCATGTGAGTGGTGGGCTAACCCCCTCGCCCGCCTCCCTGTACGGTACCATGTTCCAATATGTTTCACAACGGAACAGGGGGAGGTCAGGCGATTTCGACTGCCCGGATATGGGTCAATCGGACGGCAATCTCGGTGTCGTCGGCGCCGACCGGCCGGAGATAGACCTCGAGAGCGGTGGGATGGGTGTCAACGCTGGTAGGGACCCCCACCACCTCGGTGTCCTCGGTCGTAAGGATCCGCACCACCTGGTCGTGCCCGCCGGCGTAGTCGAGCAGCTCCACGATCGCTTCGTAGGTCATAAGCGCCTCGCGGTAGGGTGTGGCCGGAATGTACCTCGCGTCGGACCCGGCGCGAGGGGGCGCCGACCGAGGGAGCCATCGGGCCGGACGGTTATCATTCGCCGCGAGGCGATCCGTGGTAGAGTCGCCGGCGACACCGCCCCACCGCCGATCCTGGGCTCCCAGATGCGTCTGTCCAAACTCTTCCGCACCTACCGCTGGCCGATCGTCTTGACGCTCTCGCTCGTCCTGATCGAGAACGTGGCGTGGATCGTCGAGCCGAGCCTGTTTGGCCCGGTGCTGGATGCGCTGATCTCGGTGGCCCGGAAGGAGGCGCCCCGCTCCGCGGCCGCGCTCCCGCTGCTGCTGTGGGTCGGTGCCTTCTCGGTCAATTCCGGGGTCGGCACCCTCCGCCGGTCGCTGGATCCCCGGATCTATCTGCGGGTCTACGCCGATATCGCGGCGGCGGTAGTGCGGACCGGCCGGGAGCAGGGCATCGCGGCCAGCGTGATGGCGGCGCGCGCGGAGATCTCCCGCGAGTTCATCTATTTCCTCGAATACCGGGTGCCCGAAACGCTGGAACAGGCCATTGCCATCGGGGGTGCGCTGATCGGGCTGGCCTTCTTCGACTATCGTATCGCGCTGGCCTGCGCCGTGGTGATCCTGCCGCTGTTCCTGATCCGCCGGATCTACGGCAGGCGGGTGCTCGGGCTTCAGCGCGAGGTGCACGACCGCCTGGAGTCGGCGTTCGATCAGTTCCGGGAGATGGACGCCGATGAGGTGCGGGCCTATTACATGGGGGTCGCCGGCCCGCAGCAACGGATCGCCAACTGGGGCGCGGCATCGTTCGGACTGATGCGGGTGGTGCTGCTCGGCGTGTTCCTGGTGGTGCTCTTCGTCGCCATCGACCTCGACGACTTCAGCACCGGGCAGCTCTACTCCATCGTGGCATACCTGTGGACCTTCGTCACCTCGTCGGAGTACCTCCCCGAGCTGCTGGAGAGCTGGACCGCCGTGCAGGACCTCTCCCGCCGGCTCCGGTCGGAGACGTAGCCGCGGAGTTTACGCCCGCGGGCTGAGCACCCGGGCAAGGAAGCTCCCGGTGTGGCTCGCCGGGTGCTGCGCGATCGCTTCCGGGGTGCCCTCGGCCACCACCAATCCCCCTTTGCCGCCCCCCTCGGGGCCGAGGTCGATGACCCAGTCGGCAGTCTTGATCACGTCCAGATTGTGCTCGATGACCAGCACGCTGTTGCCCTTGTCCACCAGGCGGTGGAGCACCTCGAGCAGCAGGCGTACGTCCTCGAAGTGGAGTCCGGTGGTCGGCTCGTCGAGGATGTAGAGGGTTCGCCCGGTGTCCCGCTTGGCCAGCTCGGTGGCGAGCTTGACCCGCTGGGCCTCGCCGCCGGAGAGGGTGGTGGCCGACTGCCCGAGGTGAAGGTATCCGAGTCCCACGTCGTTCAGCAGCTCGAGCTTCTCCTTGATGCGCCCCTGCGCGCTGAAGAATTCCAGCGCGTCCGCGACGGTGAGGTCGAGCACGTCGGCAATGCTGCGCCCCTTATAGCGCACCTCCATGGTTTCCCGATTGTACCGGCGCCCCTTGCACACCTCGCACGGCACGTAGACGTCGGGAAGAAAGTGCATTTCGATCTTGACCAGACCGTCGCCCTCGCAGGCCTCGCAGCGTCCTCCCTTCACGTTGAATGAGAAGCGTCCGGGGCCGTACCCCCGCATCTTGGCCTCCGGGAGTTGGGCGAACAGCTCGCGAATCGGGGTGAACAACCCGGTGTAGGTGGCGGGGTTGGAGCGGGGCGTCCGCCCGATCGGGCTCTGATCGATGTCAATGACCTTGTCGATGTGCTCGAGGCCGTCGATCCGGTCGTGGGCGCCGGGAACCACCCTCGCACGATAGAAATGGCGGGCCAGCGCGGCGTAGAGGAGATCGGTGATGAGGGTTGATTTGCCCGACCCCGATACCCCGGTGACCGCCACGAAGAGGCCGAGGGGGACCTCCACGGTCAAGTTCCGCAGATTGTGCGCCCGGGCCCCCACCAGGCGGAGCGCCCGTTTCGGATCGCGGGCGCGCCGGCCGGCGGGGAGCGGGATCCGCAGCTCGCCCCGCAAATACCGCGCAGTGAGGGAATCGGGGTGGCTGAGGATGTCGGCCACTGTCCCCTCGGCCACAACATGTCCGCCCTGGTTCCCGGCGCGGGGCCCCAGATCGATCACATGATCGGCGGCGCGGATCGTTTCCTCATCGTGCTCGACCACGATGACGGTGTTGCCGAGGTCGCGCAGTTCCCGGAGCGTGCGCAGGAGGCGGGCATTGTCGCGCTGGTGGAGCCCGATGCTGGGTTCATCGAGCACGTACAGCACCCCCACCAGCCGGGAACCGATCTGGGTGGCCAGCCGGATCCGCTGGGCCTCGCCGCCGGAGAGGGTCCCGGCGCTCCGTCCGAGGGTGAGGTACTCGAGCCCGACGTCGCGGAGAAACACCAGGCGGTCCCGGATTTCCTTCAGGATCGGTCCGGCAATCTCCGGATCCACTCCTCCCGCCCTGCCCCTCCCGACCGGTATGGCGTCGAAGTACGCGAGGGTGTCGTCCACCGGCAGGTCGACCACGTCGCCGATGCTCCGGCCCGCCAGCAGCACCGAAAGACTCTCCGGCTTGAGCCGCCGGCCCTTGCAGGCGCGACAGGGCATTTCCACCAGGAATTCCTCGAGCTGCCCGCGGACCGCATCGCTGCTGGATTCGTGGTAGCGGCGCTCGACGTTCTTGAGAATCCCCTCCCACTCGGTTTCGTAATCGGCGCGGCCGCGCGCGCCGTCCCCCCCGAACTTGAACAGCTTCCCGGGAGCTCCCTGGAGCAACACCTGCCGCGCCGAGGCGGGGAGCGTGCTCCAGGGCGCGCCGAGCTCGAAGCGAAACGCCTTGGCCAGCGCCGGGAGCACCACCTTGCGGAGATAGCCCGAGGGTTCGCCCCAGGGGAGCACGACGCCTTCGAGGATCGAGATGGAGGGATCTCCGAGGATCAGCTCGGCCACGACCTCCCGTCGGGTGCCCAGGCCGTGGCATTCGCCGCAGACACCGAACGGAGAGTTGAAGGAAAACTGCCGCGGCTCGAGCTCCGGAAGCGAGAGACCGCAGGCGGGGCAGGAAAAGCGCTCGGAAAAGAGGGTGCTGGACGGCTTGGCCCCCTGGGTCACCACCTCGACGGTGCCCTCGGCTACCTTGAGCGCGGTCTCGATCGAATCGTTGAGGCGGCTGCGGTCTTCCGCCCGGATCACCAGACGGTCCACCACCACGGCGACATCGTGGTTGTGCCGCCGGTTGAGCGAGGGCACCGCGTTGAGGTCGTAGACCTCGCCATCCACCCGCGCCCGGACGAAGCCGCGCTTCCCCAAGTCCTCGAACAGCTCCTTGAACTCCCCCTTCCGCCCCCGCACCAGCGGCCCCAGGATTTCGATCCGGGTGCCGGCGGGCCAGCCGATCACCGTGTCGGTGATCTGGGCCGCGCTCTGGCGGCTGACCGGGCTGCCATCATTGGGGCAGTGCGGCACGCCGGCCCGGGCCCAGAGCAGCCGCATGTAATCGTAGATCTCGGTGACGGTCCCCACCGTGGACCGGGGATTGTGTCCGGTGGACTTCTGTTCGATGGAGATGGCGGGCGAGAGCCCCTCGATGCCATCCACATCGGGTTTCTCCATGAGCCCGAGGAACTGGCGGGCGTAGGCCGAGAGGGACTCGACGTAGCGGCGCTGCCCTTCGGCGTAGATCGTGTCGAACGCAAGGGAAGACTTGCCGGAGCCGGAGAGCCCGGTGATCACGGTAAGGTGATTCCGCGGAATCGCGACGGTGATGTTCTTGAGGTTGTGCTCGCGGGCGCCGCGGACGCGGAGGAATTCTTCCGGCATAAGAAGAGAAACGTATCGAGGCGCGACGCCGCATTCAACTCTCGCCCAATTACTTTGCGGTATGCGCCGCCTCAGAAGCAGCCGCGCCCCCGAGCCCGACGACGCGGCCATCGAGGGCTTCGACCGCCTCGATCTGGAGGGGGATGCGATCGGCCCGGTGGCCGACGAGGTGGCCTGGCTTCGCCCGTTCGGGGCCGATGTGCCCGGCCTGATCCTGGCCGACCTCTCCACCGGCCCCGAGCCGGAGGCAATCCGGGTACCCCGGCAGGCCCGGGAGCTCACCGCGCTGGGGCGCCGGCTCGACGCTGTACTGCTGCTGCGGCGCTATCTCGAAGACTCTCCCCGCGACGCCGCGGTCCGTGCCACGCTGGCGGAATTCCTCGACGACGGCGGCGAGCCGGAGGAAGCGCTCGACGAGCTCACCCGGGCCCTCGCCGACGCCGCGGAGCCGGTGCCGATCCTGGTACGCCGCGGCGCGATTCACGCGCGGCAGGGCCGGACCGGCGACGCGGAACGCGACCTGCGCGACGCGATCCGGCAACAGCCCCGCTACGCCGGCGCGCATTTCCACCTGGGGGTCACCCTGCTCCGCAAAGGCCGGGGTGGTGAGGCCACGGCGTCGCTCCGCGAGTCGCTCCGGTGGGCCCCCGACGATCCCGACGCCACCTACCACCTCGGGGAAGCCCTCGAATCGCAGGGCGACCTCCCCGGGGCGCTCGCGGCCCTGGAGCAGGCCGCGGCGCTGGCGCCGGGAAATCCCCGCAGCTACAAGCTGATGGGCCGGCTGCTCGATCGGGTGGGACGCGGGGATGAGGCGATGGCGATGCACCGTAAGGCCCGGGAGGCTTCGATCCGCTGATGGATCTGGGCCTCACCCGCCGCAACATCGGCCGGCTGGTGCTCCTGACCTGGGCGGTGATTCTCGCCTGGCTGGCGCGCCGCGAATTCAGCAAGGGCGACTCGACCCCGGTGTCGGAGCGGACCGCCCGCCTGGCGCCCGGGGCGGCATACTTCGCGGTGTACGCCGGCGCCCGGCAAATCGGGCAGCTCAACCTGGCGGTGGACACCCTGGTCGAAGGGGTGCGGATCACCGAGTTGCTCGTGTTCGACCTTCCCCGGGGCGACACCACCCATCAATTGGTCCAGAGCACCGAATACCATCTCTCCCGCTCGCTCCGGCTCCGCGGTTTCACCCGCACCGTGCTCGGCATCGGGCCGCAGGAGCGGCTCGAGGGAACCGTGGGCGCCGATTCGATTCTCTCGCTCCGGGACATCGAGGCCCCCGGGCTGGTCGCGGGCCAGACCCGGAGGCGCCTGGATCCCGACGCGGTGCTCCCCGCCATGATCCCGTTCCGCGCGGCGTTCGGCGGAAACCTCCGGGTCGGAGCCAGTCTGGCCCTCCCGCTGGTGGAGCTGGAGAGCGGGGTGCCGCGGCGGGTGACGGTCCGGGTAACTGCCGAGTCCACCTTCGTCCTGCCGGACAGCG
>JBGPEJ010000134.1:0-8728 GCA_041482775.1 Gemmatimonadota bacterium
ATGATGGACGTGTCCAGGCCGCCGGAATAAGCTAAGGCTACTTTTTTGGGTTTCATGTTTTGCGTTAAGAAAATTTTCGGCGTTACAGCATCATCAGCAGCAGCGCCTTCTGTACGTGCAGCCGGTTCTCCGCCTGCTCCCACACCCGGGAGCGCGGCCCCTCCAGCACCGACTCCTCCACTTCCTCGCCCCGGTGGGCGGGAAGGCAGTGGAGGAAGATCGCCCCCGGCGCGGCCAGGTCCATCAGCCGCTCGGTCACGCTGTAGCCCTGGAACGATTGCCGCCGGTTCGCGGCGTCGGCCTCCTGCCCCATCGAGGTCCACACGTCGGTGTTGACCACGTGGGCACCGGTCACCGCTTCCTCGGGATCCTCGGTAATGGTGAGCCGAGTCCGGCCGGCGTTCTTCTCGAACAGCCCGCGGTCGGGCTCGTACCCTTCGGGACAGGCCACCCGCAGCTCGAACCCCAGCACCCCGGCGGCATCGATCCAGGCGTTGGCGACGTTGTTCCCATCGCCCACCCATGCCACGATCTTCCCCTCCCAGGAGCCCAGCGCCTCACGGACGGTGAGCAGATCGGCCAGGACCTGGCAGGGGTGGAGCAGATCGGTGAGCCCGTTGATCACCGGCACGGTGGCGTAGCGCGCCAGCTCGATGGCGTCGGCGTGCAGCGGGGTCCGGATCACGATCCCGTCCAGGTACCGGGAAAGGACCCGCGCGGTGTCCCGCATCGGCTCGCCCCGGCCCAGCTGGATATCCCGCATCGAGAGGAACACCGAGTTGGCACCCAACTGGAATGCCCCCACCTCGAACGAGACCCGGGTGCGGGTCGAGCTCATGGCGAAGATCAACCCCAGGCTCTTCCCGGCCAGCGGCTGGGGCCGGCCTCGGCCCGCCTTGAGCTCGCCGGCCAGCCCGATGAGCGCCGCCACCTGGGCTCGGCTCAGGTCGGAGATGGCCAGGAAATCCCGCTTGGAAGTCACGGAGACCGGGTTGAAAAAGTGTCAAAATGGCAGTAAGAGTCTAGCATGAGCGCCTTCGATCCGGCAGCCTTCACAACACTCCTGGCCCTGGTGGGGCTGGTGATCCTGGTAGCGGGGCTGGCCTCCGGGGCCCTGGAGCGGGTGGGGCTTCCCGCGGTGGCGCTCTTTCTCTTGATCGGCACCCTGCTCGGTCCCCATGGGATGCGGCTGATCGACTTCGGGCTCGACTCACCCACCCTGGGCGTCATTGCCACGCTGAGCCTGGTGCTGGTGCTCTTCACCGACTCGCTGGGGTTGGACCTGGCAGGGCTCAAGACCCATCTCAAGATCGCGCTGATCGTGCTGGGGCCGGGCACGCTGGTGGCCGCGGCGCTCACCGCCGCCGCGGCGTGGTGGCTGCTCGGTCTCCCTCCCGCCGCCGCGGCAATCCTGGGTGCCGCGCTCGCCTCCACCGATCCGGTGATGATGCGGGGGCTGTTGCGGCTTCCCGAGGTGCCGGCGGCGGCGCGCTACGCCTTGAGAATCGAGAGCGGGCTCAACGACGTGGTGCTCCTCCCCATCGTGCTGGTGGCGATGGCTTTCTTGGCCGCCGGGGGTGCGCCCTCGATGGGCGGGGTGGGCCGGGTGCTGGGCTCGGTGTTCCTGCTGGGGCCGCTGGCCGGGGCGTTGATCGGGTGGCTCGCGGTCAAGGCGATGGAGTGGGTGCGCGGCTGGATGGGGATGCGGCGGGACTACGAGTCGCTCTACGTGCTGGGGGTGGCGTTCACCGCGTACGCCGCGGCCGAGGCGCTGCACGGGTCGGGCTTCATGGCGGCGTTCGCGGCGGGGCTCACCGTGGCGGCCGCGAGTGTCGAGCTGTGCGACTGCTTCCACGACTACGGTGAAGCGACGGCGGAGATGCTCCTGCTCTTGAGCTTCATTGCCTTCGGCGCCTCGCTGATCTGGACCGGGCTACCCGCGCTCAACGGGAAGACGCTGCTGCTCTCCGGTGTGGCGCTGCTGGGCCGGCCGCTGGTGCTGAGCTTGACGCTGCCGCGCCGGGGGCTCGATCCGGTGGCGCGGCGGCTGATCGTCTGGTTCGGGCCGAGGGCGCTCTCGTCGCTGCTGCTGGTGCTGTTGCCGGTGTTTGCCGGGATCGAGGGGAGCGCGGCGCTTTTCCCGATCACGGCGCTGGTGGTGCTCTTCTCGGTGGCGGGGCATGGGGCGCTGCTCTGCTGGGCCACCCACGGCCTCAAGCGGCGGGAGGAACGCGAGGAAATTCCCGCCGCCGCCATGGAGAAACTGCGGGGCGCCCAACTGGTGGCGCATCCCGAGCTGATCACCTTTGATGAGCTGGAACGGCTGCAGGCGGCGGAGGCGCCGGTCCGGATTCTGGATGTACGCACCGAGCGCAGCTACGACTCCACCAAGCTTCGCGCCGAGGGCGCCATCCGGCTCGATCCCACCCGGGCGGTGGAGAGTGCGGCGAGCCGGGCGCTGCCGCGGGAGGAGTGGCTCATCGCCTATTGCGCCTGAATGGACGAGCACACAAGCGTCCGGGTGACGCGAGAGCTCAGGAAGGCGGGATGGCTTGGGGCCAGGGCGCTGGTGGGCGGGTGGAAGGCATGGCTGGAGCGGGGAATGGCGGTGGAAGCGAAACAGGCGGCTGGGTAACTCGCCCGCAACCGGTAGGGCTCGTGCCGCGTGGTCTTCCGAGCGCTTCGAGCGTTTCCTGGGTCCTCCGTTTCCGGAATCCGGGAACCGTTGAATCGAACGTACTCTACGCTCAGGGTGTTCTGCTCTTCGGGGACGACGTCACCTACGCCAGCGCGATTGCATCCCCATACGACCCTCAACGCGAGACCGTCCACCGTACTACTCAGTGGTGCAGAGGCAGGGTCACCCAGAAAGTGCTTCCCCTCCCCATCTCGCTTTCCACCCCGATGCGGCCGCAATGGGCTTCGACGGCGAGCTTGCAGAAGGCCAGGCCGAGCCCGCTCGACCGGACCTTGGCTTTTCCGTTGCCGCTCGCCTGGCTGAACTTCTCGAAGATCTGTTCCCGGAATTCCGGCGGAATGCCGGGTCCCGCATCACTGACGCGGATCTCGGGGCCGGCTTTCCCCTGAGCAACTTCCACCCACACCTCGCTGCCCCGGGGCGAAAACTTGACCGCATTACCCACCAGATTGGCGATCACACGCCGGATGAGGTCGGTATCCACGACTGCGGACACCGGGGCCGCAGCGGGGCGGAGGGCCACCGAAGCATGCCTGGCCCGCCCGAGCGACGCGATCGCCTCCGCCGCCACGGTGCGGAGATCCACCGTGGCCGGTCGCAGCGGCATCGCGTTGGCTTCGAACCGGCTCACGTCCAAGACGTCGCTCACCATGTCGGTGAGCTGGGTGACGCTGCGGCTCATCTCCTCGAAGTCCTCACTCAACTGGGCATCGGCGAGCTCCGCAATCCTCACCTGCGACATCTGGAGATACACACTGATTCCGGTGAGCGGGCTTCGGAGATCGTGCACCAGCATGTGGACCAGGTTGTCGCGCATCTGCTCCAGCTCCTGCAATCTCCGAAACTGAGCGGCGAGATCACTGTGCAGCATCCGGAGTCGGAGCGCGTTGCGGACCCGTAACAAGAGATCCGGCCGATCAATCGGCTTGGTCAGGTAGTCGTTGGCCCCGGCGGTAATGCCTTCCAGGCGATGGGTCCGGTCTGCCAGGGCGGTGACGAGAATGATCGGGAGCGAGGCCGTCACGGGATCCGCCCGCAGGCGCCGGCACACCTCGAGTCCGTCCATTCCTGGCATGTTCACATCCAGCAGCACCAGATCCAGCCCTCCTTCGGTGGCACAGCGAAGCGCCTCGGCTCCGTCGGTCGCCACCGCGACCTGGTGTCCGTCGAGCTCCAGGATCTCCTGCAACAGAATCCGGTTGGCTTCGCTGTCGTCCACCACGAGGACGCGACCGGGGGCCGGGAGATTCAGGAGCGACGTTGAAGTGCTCATGTTCGAGGTCCCCCCTCCTCGAGGATCCGGGCGATGGTCTGGGGGAGCGTCCGGGTGTTGACCGGTTTGGTGATGTAGCCGTCAAACCCCGAATTCAGCGCCCGCTGCTCGTCTCCGGCCATGGCGAAGGCGGTGAGGGCGACGGCCCGGATTCGCCCGGTGGCGGGGTCGGCCTTGAGCGCCCGGACCGTGGCGTGACCATCCATCGCGGGAAGCCCGATATCCATGAGAATCAAGTCCGGAGGCTCGCGGCGGACCGACTGCAGCGCCTCCTCGCCCGAACTCGCCTGCCGGACAACGTAGCCGGCCGCAGAGAGCACGTCGGTGACCAGCTCGAGGTTGAAGTGGTTGTCGTCCACGACGAGCACCGTCGCTGGCCGGCCGCTCATAAGGCGGCCTGCGCCACGGGCTCCGGCGCAGGGGCCGGGATGGGGCAAATGCGGGCGAGCTCGGCGAGCAGTTCGTTCGGCCCGCCCTTGCTGACAATGGCCTGGACGCTCCTGCCGAGCCGTTCCGCGTCGGCTCGAGTCAGATCCATCGCAGTCAGGATCAGGATCGGGATTTCTTGGGCCTGGCTGTTCTCCCGCAGGGCCCGCACGACGTCGAATCCGTTTACCTCCGGCATCAAGAGATCCAGAATGATCACGTCAGGCTGCCGGGCCAGCGCCAGAGCGATGCCCGCCTCCCCGCCTAAGGCGGCAAGGACGGCGAACCCCCGTTGGTGGAGCAACTCGCTCAGGTACGCGACCGTCGCCGCCTCGTCGTCCACCACCAGGACCGTCGGTTTGCCGACCCGAGCCCCGCCGGCGGTGGTCGCGTGGAGTGCGGTGAGAAGCTCACCCTTGTTGATCGGCTTCACGAGCCAGCCGGCGGCACCGAGACTGAAGCCCAATTCGCGCCGGTCGGTGACAGAAACCACCAGCACCGGAATGCTACGGGTGTCCGGGCTGGTCTTGAGTTGCGCCAGGATCAGGAGGCCATCCCGGTCCGGGAGCAGCATGTCAAGGGTGATCGCATCGGGCCGCAGGGCTTCGGCCAGCCGAATGGCTTCCTCGCCGTCCGCGGCGCTCGCCACGCGGTAGCCGCCCTCGGCCAGATAATGGGTGATCAGGTCGCGCGCGGCGGGATCGTTATCAATCACCAGAACGAGGGGGCCTGCCGGATCGCAGGTGTCGCCTGGGGGTAACGAGGGGGCAGGCTCCGCCGGGTGAGGGCGGAGAGGAGCGCAGGGGAGGGTAAATCGGAAGACGCTGCCCCGGCCGACTTCGCTCTCTACCCAGACGCGCCCTCCGTGAAGTTCGACGAGGTTCCGGGTGAGCGCGAGGCCCAGCCCAGTCCCCTGCTGGCTGTAGCTCGGATCGGTGTTGACCTGTTCGAACTCCTTGAAGATCCGGGTCAAGTGTTCAGCGGCGATGCCGATTCCGGTATCCGCCACCGCGATTTCCAGCCACTCGCCGCTGGCGCCACTTCCCGAACCGTTGATCACCCGCGCGGAAACTTTCACCCTTCCTCCCTCCGGGGTGAACTTGATCGCGTTGCCCAAAAGGTTGTAGAGGATCTGCTTGAATTTCGCCTGATCCGCATGGAGGAGCGGGAGCGAGGCCGGAATCTCTAGCTCGACCGTCAGGCCCTTCCGGTCCGCAAGCGTGCCGACGATGGCGCGGACTTGGTCGAGCGCAGCGCGCATCTCGAAGAGCGACGGTACCAGCTCCATCCGGCCCGCCTCGACTTTCGAGAGGTCCAGAATGTCATTGATCAGCTGCAGCAGATTCCGTCCGCTTACCAGGACGTTTGAAGTGTACCGGCGCTGCTTGTCGGTCAGGGGACCGACGCTTTCGTCTTCGAGAATCTCGGAGAATCCAATGATGGAGTTGAGCGGTGTCCTCAGTTCGTGGCTCATCTTCGCCAGGAAGTCGGACTTGGCGTGGTTGGCCGCTTCGGCCGCCTCCTTCGCCGAGCGCAGCGCTGCCTCTGCCGCGTGGGCGTCGGTCACGTCGCGGGCGGTGGCGAACATGAAGCCGCCGGGCTGGGGCACCGATCTCCACGACAGCACGCGCCAGGAGCCGTCCCTGTGCCGGTAGCGGTTCTCGAAACCAAGCACCGGCTTCCCGGCAGCCGTTTGCCGCTCAACCTCCCGAAGGGTGGCGGCCTGGTCCTCGGGATGCACGAAGTCAAGGAAGGGTCGGCCGAGCATCTCTTCGACTGCCCAGCCCAGCGTTTCGGTAAAGGCGGGACTGATGCGTTTGAAGTACCCGTCGGCGTTGGCAATGCATAACATGTCGAGGGAGATGGCGAAGAAACGATCGAGCTCCGCCTCCGCCCGAGCACGTCTTCTGAAATCCTGGTTGATCGCGAGTCCGGCGAGCAGGAGGAAGCAGACCGCGAGGAGGCCGGCCAATGTGACGATCGAGAGCGAGATGCGCTCACCGAAGAGCACCCGCGCGGCCAGCCGCGCGTTGAGGGAGTCTTCCTCCACAATCATGGGCGAGATTTTCCGACGGATCTCGTCCATCACCGCCTTTCCACGACCCGAACGCACCAGCGAGATCGCTTCGGCGGATCGTCGCGACTGCTGCAACCGGATCGCCTCGGCGAGAAACGCGGCTTGCCGGCCCACCAGCACTTGAAGCGTATCCAGCCGTTGCGCCTGTGCCGGCGCGTGACTCAGCAGCTCCTCGGTCCGCCGGAGCGCCACCGGGAGCGAATCGAGGGCCGTTTGATAGGGCGCCAGGAACTCGGAATTCCCGGTCAGCAGGAATCCCCGCTCACCGGTCTCGGCGTCTTGAAGGGAAGAGAGCAGGATAACGAGCTGGGCTCTCCGGGCGGTGCTCTCGGCCTGCGACCGGTTCGCGTTCCACGAGCGGACGGTAGCCCAGATCGACATTGTCCCCGTTAGCACGAGGATCGCTACGGCGACGACGAGCGCCAGATTGACCTTGCCGCTGAGGGCGCCGACGTTGCCGTCCTCGCCGCCGGACTCGGTCTTCGGGCCGCCTGGGACCGTCAGCGCGAGGGAGAGCGCGAGGAATCCGAGGATGATTCCGAACCCGGCAGAAGCGCCCGGAGCGCCGGACCCCGTGAGCCACCGATACGCGTATGTGAACAACACGAGTAACCCGGTGAGCGCCAGAAGCAATCCGAGCGAGCGCCCCACCAGGCGCCAGGCTTCCCGCGGGCTACGAATTAGCAGGAGGGCCGCGCCAATTATCAGGTAGAAGAACGCCGAGCCTCCGGACATGGGCTTCGGGGCATTGGCACCCAGCGAGGCCAGCCACGACCGGAACAAGCTCTGATCCAAGGCGGAAGGCAGTCCGAGGAGCGGGGCGGCCAGGAGGAGCCCGGCTGTCAGCAGGACTCCGACCGCCGATGTGATGCCGAGCCGGTGCGCCCACGGGGCGGGACGGTCCAGACCGGAGATCCAGAGCGACACTGCGGCCAGTACGAACAGGACGGCCGTGGCGGGATTGACAGCTCTCCCGGATCCGAATCCGCTCCGCAGCCAGGAGATCTCGAGACCCCAGCCGGTCAGCACGGCGAATCCGACGAGCCCGGTCACAATGGCCGCCCCGCGCATCATCCGGCCGCGGTCAACGCCGGGAGCCGAGCCTCCGCCTGCGGATAAACTGGTCATATGAGCTCCCGGTGGGGCAATTGCATCAACGCATCCACTAGGAGGGGATCGAAGTGAACGCCGGCTTGCCGATCAAACTGGTAGCTGCTTTGCGGAATGAGCGGCGCGAGCTGTTCGAGCACTTCGAATCCGTCCAGGGCGACATGTGCAGGTCGAGGCAGATAAGGTCCGGCCGGAATCTCCTGCAGAGCACCGCAGCCCGGAGCGGATCCGTCGTATCCGCGAGACGACTATACCCGGCGCGTTCGAGCACCTGCCGCAGCAGCGAGATGTTCGACTCTTCGTCGTCGACGAGCAGAATGCGGGCGCGCTTCAAGTCCTGCCAGCGAGGGTCGGCGACACCCCTCGCTGCAAGAGGATTGGCGCGAGACTGCCACCGGAAACCTGTCTGGGGGGCTCCTGTCCCTATGTGGAAACGATCCGTCACAACGCCCCCTGCCGCAATCATTACCACTGCCCTTGGGGAATCGATGAACGCGCCTCGAGACCCGAGTGAGAGTCAACATCCGTGCCGAGCACGGAACTCATGATCTTTCAATAGGTTGGGCGCGCTTGGACCACCCTCCAGACAGGCGGGTTGCGGTGTTACCGCGATACCGCACGATGGGAATCGGGATTCTGGTCGGGGTTCGCGTCAGAGACCCCCCGGTTCCTTCCACTGTCCGCACTGGATGAACAGCGATTGTGGGCCCCTGGGCGTCGACCCGGGCACCGTGAGTGTCGGTGGAAGGCGTGGCTGGAGCGGGGGATGCCGGTCGAGGCGAAGGAGGCGGCGGCCTAGCCGCCGCTAGAGGATGTAGCGCTGCAGATCGTCGTTCGCGATGATCTTGGCCAGCCGCTCCCGGACCCGCGCCGCGTCGAAGGCAATCTTCTTCTCCGGCCACTCCGGCAGCTCGAACAGCACCTCGTCCATCAGCGCCGACATGACGGTGTGGAGCCGGCGGGCGCCGATGTTCTCCATCCGGTCGTTGGCCACGCAGGCCGTCCGGGCAATCTCCTGAATGGCGTCGGGGGTGAATTCCAGCGTCGCCCCCTCGGCCCCCACCAGCGCCGCGTACTGCTTGGTGAGCGCGTTCTCCGGCTCGGTCATGATCCGGACGAAGTCCTGCTCGGTGAGCGGCGCCAG
>JBGPEJ010000135.1:0-8630 GCA_041482775.1 Gemmatimonadota bacterium
GTGGATATCGGGACCCCGCCCCTCGAGCAGCCGCATGAGCCAGAGGGCGTTCTCCTCGGGGCTGCCCCCGGTCAAGGCGCCGAGGGCCGCCTCGCGCAGCCCGGCCTTCTCGGGGGTGATGGTAACCGGACGGAGCTCGCCGTCCTTGAGCAGGACCCCGGTGGTGGGCCCATGGAGCGCCACTTCATCGAGGCCGCTCCCATGGACCACCAGCGCCACCTCACGGCCCAGCAGCTGCAGAGTCCGCGCGGCGGGCTCGCAGAGCGCCGGATCGTAGATCCCCATCATCTGCCAGGGCGGGCGGGCGGCGTTGGCAATGGGCCCCACGAGGTTGAAGACCGTCCTGACCCCCAGACTGCGGCGGACCGCGCCGGCGTGACGGACCCCGGGGTGATACTGCGGCGCGAAGACGAAGCAGACCCCGATCTCGTCGAGGCAGCGCCGCCCCACCTCGGGAGAAGGATCGAGCTTGACGCCCAGCTGCTCGAGCAGATCGGCCGAGCCGCACCGCGAGGACACCGAGCGGTTGCCGGTCTTGGCGACGGGGATGCCCAGCTCCGCCGCCACGAACGCCGCGGCGGTGGAGATGTTGACGGTGCCGGCGCCATCGCCGCCGGTTCCGCAGCAGTCGGCGTAGCGGTACTCGGGTCGGGGGAAGGGGACCGCGGAGGCGAGCAGGGCTTCGACGGCGCCGGCCATCGTCTCCGGGGTTTCCCCGCGGGTCTTGAGCGCCGCGAGGACCGCGGACATCTCGATTTCGCTGTACTCGCCGCCCACGAATTTCCCGAAGGTCGCGACACTCTCCGTGCGGGAGAGCGGGCGCCGGCTCAGGGTGTCGAGGACTTCACTCGCGCGCATCGGCCGCCCAGGTGATGACGTTGTCGATGATCCGGCCGCCCTCGGGGGTGAGGATGGACTCGGGGTGGAACTGTACCCCGAACTGTGGGGCCGAGCGGTGAGCCACCGCCATCACCACGCGCTCCGTCGCGGCGATCGGAAGCAGACAGCCCGGGAGGGTCGTGGCGGCGAGGGAATGGTAGCGGCCGACCGGAAACGGGGAGGGAACCCCGTCGAACAGCGCGCCGCCCTGGTGGCGCACCCGGGAAGTCTTGCCGTGGACGACTTCGCCCGCGGGGCCCACCACCCCGCCGAAGGCCTCGACCATCGCCTGGTGCCCGAGACAGACCCCGAAGAGCGGCACCCTCGCCTCCGCAGCGCGGCGCGCCAGCTCCACGCAGCAGCCCGCCTGGCTCGGGGCCCCCGGACCCGGGGAGAGCACCAGGAGGCCCGGGCCCGGAGCACCGGCCCGCGACACGGCGTGCCCGGCCGAAACCGTGTTGCGCCAGACCTCCACCCGGGCGCCTCGCCGGGCGAATTCGTCCACCAGATTCCAGGTGAACGAATCGAAGTTGTCGATGAACACCACCCGGAGCGGCTCAGGCATCGGGCCCTCCCGCCGAGGCGATCGCGGCGAGCACCGCTTCCGCCTTGCGCCGGGTCTCCAGCGCCTCCGAGGCGGGATCGGAGTCGAACACGATACCCGCCCCGGCACGCACCCGCGCCACGCCGTTCCGGACCGTGGCCGCCCGGATCACGATGGCCGTATCCATGGTCCCGTCGTGATTGAGGTAGCCGACCGCGCCGCCGTACGCGCCCCGCCGGGAGGCCTCCACCTCGCGCAGGATCTGCGCCGCGCGAATCTTCGGCGCGCCCACCAGGGTTCCCATGTTCATCGCAGCGGCATAGGCGTGCAGCGCGTCCTGTCCCTCGGCCAGCTCCCCCTCGACTTCGGACACCAGATGCATCACGTGGGCGTAGCGATCCACCGCCAGCAACCGGGTGACTTTCCGGGTTCCGGGCCGGCTCACCCGCGCCACGTCGTTGCGCGCCAGGTCCACCAGCATCATGTGCTCGGCAGTCTCCTTTTCGTCGAGGCGGAGCGCCGCTTCCCGGCGGGCATCGAGGTCGGCGTCGATTGCCCCGGTGGCGTCGCGTCCCCGGGGCGCGGTGCCCGCAATGGGCCGGATCACCACCCGCCGGGGAACGCCGTACACCTTGACCGCCGTTTCGGGCGAGGCGCCGAATACCGTGGCGGACGCGCCGCGGACGTAGAAGAGATACGGACTGGGATTGAGCACCCGGAGTCTGCCGTAGGCGCCGAGCGGATCGGCGCAGGGAACCTCGAAGGTGCGCGAGGCCACGATCTGAAAGACATCGCCGGCCACGATGTGGCGCTTCAATCGGACCACCAGGGCGGCGTACTCGGTGTCCGAGAGGTCCACCACGGGGTGGGGAGGCGAGCGGTGGGTGGACGGCGCGGGGAGAGCCGATGCCCCCGCCGCCTCGACCGCCCGGAGCAGATCGCCGATGGCCCGGACGGCGTCGTGGTAGTTCGCGTCTCCATCCGGGCCCCCGAAAGCGTTGGCCACCAGCAGGGTGCGGTGCCGGAGATGATCGACGATGACGAGGCGGTCCGGCACGAAGAACTCGAAGTGCGGAGTCGGCGCCGATTCGGGGCCCCCAATGGGAAGCTCCTCGAAGAGCTCGATCAGGTCGTAGGAGAATACCCCGGCGGCGAGATGACAGGCGTCGGTGGGATGGGACAGAAGCCGGGGTCCCAACACCACGGTGCGGAGCGCATCCAGCGGCGAGGGAAGCTTCCCGCGCGACGCCTCGTCCCGGGGGCCCTCCGGCGGGGGAGGGAAGACGGCGCGGACGGCGTCGCTGCTGCGGGTTATGGTGACGCCGGCGCCTTCGCCCAGCCGCTCGGCGATCCAGCCCAGCAACGAGCGACCATTGGCGGACTGCGCCTCGACGTCCACCGTGCGTCCGGTGCACACCAGGCGGAGCGCTGGCGAGACGCCCAACAGACTCCGTTCCCCCGAGCCGGAACCGGTCTCAGCGGACTCGAGGAGGAAGGTCCCTGGGCGGCGGCCGCCGTCGCTGAGGGCGGCGTAGAGCGCCAGCGGATCGGGGCTCCCGGTCACCTCCCGGACCAGGGGGAGCACGGCGCCCTCGGGAATCGGCGTCGAGTCCATCACATCACCTTCCCGACCGCATTGGCGATGGGACGCAGCTCTCGCATCAGGGCGGCGAACTGCTCGGGAAAGAGCGACTGGCGGCCGTCGGAGAGGGCGTTGGGCGGGTCGGAGTGCACCTCGACCAGGATCCCATCCGCGCCACAGGCCAGCGCCGCCTTGGCCATCGCCGGCACCAATTCGCGGAGCCCGGTGCCGTGCGACGGATCCACCAGCACCGGCAGGTGGCTCCGCTGTTTGATCACCGGAATCGCGTTGAGGTCGAGCGTGTTGCGGGTGGCGGTCTCGAAGGTAGTGATGCCCCGCTCGCAGAGAATCACGTTGGGATTGCCCTCGGCGAGGATGTATTCGGCGGCGAGGAGGAGGTCGTCCACCTTGGCCGCCATCCCGCGTTTGAGGATCACCGGTCTCCGGCTCCGGCCCAGCGCCTGGAGCAGACGGAAATTCTGCATGTTGCGGGCGCCGGACTGGAACGCCGCGGCGTATTGCTCCACCAACTCCACGTCCCCGGCGTCCACCACCTCGGTCACCGCGGGGAGGCCGGTCTCCCGCGAGACATCGCGCAGGATCGCCAGCCCCTCCTGGCCCAGACCCTGGAACGAATAGGGGCTGGTCCTCGGCTTGTACGCCCCTCCCCGGAGCGCGTGGGCGCCGGCCGCCTTGACCGCCGCCGCGGTGGCACGCATCTGGTCCCGGGTCTCCACCGCGCACGGTCCGGCGATCACGGTGAATCGCCCCCCGCCGACCTGGGTCCCGCCCAGGTCGACGATGGTGTCGTGCGGATGGATCTCCCGGCCGACCAGCTTGTAGGGCGCCAGGATCGGCTTGACGCTCTCCACCATCGGATCGTTCTCGAGGTGGAGGCTTTCGATGGCCCGCTCGTCGCCCAGGGCGCCGAGGACCACCCGCTCCTGGCCGGGCATGTAAAGCGGTCGGAGCCCCAGCGCCGAGATGCGCTCCATCAGCGCGTCGGCGTGTTCCTTGGTGGCGCCCGGCTTCAAGACGATGATCATCCGGCGTTCCGGTTCGGGTCAGGAAACGAAGAAGCCCACCGCTGGTGCGGTGGGCCCCGTGAATTCGCGAGTCTGTACGGTCTAGACTATGCGCACCCCGGCCCACCGCGGGAGGAACCGCGCCAAGGCCACCAACTCTGCTGCCGGGTCATGGGTCGCATAGGATGGGGAAGTATCTCCGTCCGGAGCGAATCCGTCAAGCGCGGGTCCTGGAGAGCGCGACGGCCCCGGCGGGCTGCGCTGCCGGTTCGAAGTGGCGCGACGGCGGCCTGACCGCGGTCCCGTTGCCAGGCGGGGGCAAGTTGATATCATCCTTCAATGGCGTCCTTCGGCAGGTTCGGCGGGACCCGTGAATCGGCGGAAGGGAGCGGCTTCTTCAACTGGTTCATGCTCGAACCGGTCGAAGCCGAAGGGCCCGTTCCGAACCGGCGGGTGGCGCATTACCGACCCAACGGGCCCAGCTTCCACGCTCTCGCCGAATTCCTGATCACCACCGACGAGACCGATCGGCTCCTGGCGCTCGAGCTTCGACTCGCCCGTGAGTTCGTGGAGCATCCGCACAACGGGCTGTTCGCCCGGGACATCGCCAAGAGCCTCTTGCGCGACGGCCTGGTCGAGACCGATTCGGCGGCGCTCGCCGACCTGGCCAATGAGATCGAGTTTCCCCGGCGGGTCGAGACGACGGTGCTCACCGGGCGCCGGATCGACGTGGAGCTACCGGCCGTGCCCAGCCGGGGATACCAGGTGTTTCTCGGCCGGCGGGGCCGCTATGATCAGCGGTGTCCGTCGGTGGATCTGGTGCTGGAGAATTACGCGCGCGATGGTGCGCCCTGGTTCAGAACCGCGCTCTCGTCGCGGTAACGGAGAACCGATGCCCGGACCCCCATCCGCATTCGGCTTCGACCCGGTGGGACTCGCCGCGATCCTCGACTCGGCGCTCGACGCAATCGTCACCATGGACTCCACCGGAGCGATCACCGGCTGGAATGCGGAGGCAGCCGTGATGTTCGGCAGACCGGCGGCCGAGGTCATCGGCCGCCGCCTCGCCGATGTCCTGATCCCGGCGCGGTACCGGGAGGCCCACCAACAGGGCCTGGATCGGTTCCTGAGCACTGGCGAAGGGCCGATTCTCCGGCGCCGCCTCGAAATCGAGGCGCTGCGACAGGACGGGCGGGAGTTTCCGGTCGAGCTCACCGTGACGCCGGTGGAAGTAGCGGGGGGTTGGCAATTCAGCGCCTTCCTCCGTGACATCACGACGGGCCGGGAAGCCGCCGAGGCGCTCCGTTCCGCTACCGAGCGGTTCGAGCTGGTGTCCCGTGCCACCAATGACGCGGTGTGGGACTGGGACTTTCGCACCGGACTCGCCAGCCGCAATGAGGCCTACCAGGCGCTGTTCGGCTACCCGCCGCAGAGCGCGCCCCGGATCGCGGCATGGAAGGATCGCATCCACCCCGAGGACCGGGACCGTGTGGTCGGCGGACTGCGGCGCGCGGTTGAGAGCGGCGGATCGTCATGGACCGACGAGTACCGGTTCATCTGCGCCGACGGTTCGGTGCGGGTGGTGCTCGACCGCGGGTATGTGTCCCGAAACGCCGAGGGCGCGCCCCTCCGGATGGTCGGAGCGATGATGGACGTTACCGCCCGCCGTCGGGCCGAGCAGCTTGAGCGGGCCATCTACCGGATCGCGGAGGCGGCCAACACCGATGTGGGGCTGCGGGAGCTGCTCCACGACATCCACGCCATCGTGGGGGAGCTCCTACCGGCCGAGAATTTCTACATCGCGCTCTACGACGAGGCAACCGAGCTGCTGACCTTTCCCTACTACGTCGATCAACGGGATCCGCCGCCGCCGCCGCGGCGACTGGGGCTGGGCCTCACCGAGTACGTGTTGCGGACCGGGGCGGCGCTTTCGGCGTCACCGAAGGTCCATCGGGTCCTGGAGCAGCGGGGAGAGGTGATCCTGATCGGCGCCCCGTCGGAGGATTGGCTGGGAGTCCCCCTCAAGACGCTCGAACGGACCATCGGCGTGCTGGTGGTCCAGACCTACACCGCCGGCGTGCAGTACGGGGAGCGCGAGCGCGAGATCCTCCAGTTCGTTTCCAGCCAGGTCGCGGCCGCGATCGAGCGCAAGCGGACCGAAGAGCAGCTTCGGGAGGGAGAGTCCAAGTACCGCCTCATCTTCGAGTCCAACCCCGAGGCGATGTGGGTGTACCATCGCGAGTCGCTCCGTTTCCTGGCCATCAACGACGCCGCCATGCGCCGGTACGGGTATTCACGCGCCGAATTCCAGGCGATGTCCGTCACCGACATCCGGCTCGCCGAGGACCGCCCCCGGACCGAAGCGGCGCCGGCCCCATCGGACCATGAAGACGCCTTTCTGTCCGGGCTCCGCCACCGGCGGAAGGACGGTACGCTGCTCGATGTCGAAATCCGCTCCGATCCGATCGACTTCGCCGGACAGCCCGCCCGACTGGTCCTGGTGCGGGATGTCACCGAGCAGAAGCAACTGGAGGATCGCCTGCGGCAGGCCCAGAAGATGGAAGCGGTGGGCCAGCTGGCCGGCGGGATTGCGCACGACTTCAATAACCTGCTCACCGCCATCACGGGGTATACCGACCTCCTGCTCGAGGATGCGGCCGCCGAGGGTCCGATGCGCCAGGACCTCGAGGAGATCCGCAAGGCGGCCTGGCGAGCCGCCGCGCTCACCCAGCAGCTCCTGGCGTTCAGCCGGAAGCAGGTGCTGGAGTCCCGCGTGATCGACCTCAACACGGTGGTCAGTGGGGCGGAACGGCTGCTCGGACGATTGCTGGAAGAGCACATCGCCCTGCGCACGGAGCTCGCCGCCGACCTGGGGCTCGTCAAGGCCGATCCGGCGCAATTCGAGCAGGTCATCGTGAACCTCGCGGTCAATGCCCGTGACGCCATGCCCCGGGGCGGCGAGCTCCGGATCGAAACCCGGAACATCGAGCTCGACAGCCGGCTCACCGCCGAACACTCAGTTGTTCCGGCCGGGAGCTACGTCGAATTATCGGTTGCCGACACCGGCACCGGGATGGACGAGCGCATCAAGGCCCGGCTGTTCGAGCCGTTCTTCACCACCAAGGGGCTCGGGAAAGGCACCGGCCTCGGGCTGTCGACGGTGTACGGAATCGTCAAGCAGAGCGGTGGATCCATTGCGGTGGCCAGCACGCCGGGGAAGGGCACCGTCTTCACCATCACATTGCCACGGGTGGACGGCGAGGCCGAGGGGCTGGCGGCGCCGTCCGCCCCGCATGGGGTGCTCGGTGGCACCGAGGCCATCCTGCTGGTGGAGGATGAGTCGGCCCTGCGCGCGGTGGCGCGCCGGGTGCTCGTACGGTACGGCTACCAGGTGATCGAGGCACCCGACGCCGAGAGCGCGCTCGGCCTCGCCGCGGCGCACTCGGAGACGCTGGATCTCCTCCTCACCGATGTCATCATGCCCGGACTGAGTGGCGCGGAGCTGGCCAACCGGCTCACCGCGCTCCGGCCCCGGATCCGGGTGTTGTTTATGTCGGGCTATTCCGATGAGGCCATCGCGCAGCAAGGGGTGCTCGCGCCGCGCAGCGCCTACCTGCAGAAGCCCTTCGAGCCCGAGGCCCTCGCCCGCAAGGTGCGCGAGGTGCTCGACGGGGCGACCCGCTGATCAGGGCGGGGCTATCTTTTCCGGACCTTCGCGGTGGAGTGGTATTCATGGATGGCGACGCGACAATTCGAGCTGCCCTCGAGCGGAATGCCAAGGCGGTGGCGCTGCGCCCTTCGATCGGGCAGGGCACCGCAAGAACCACAGTCCGCCTCAAGCCCGGCCTCGAATGTGAGGTCACCGAGGGTCCCTGGCGGCTCACCGTGGGAATGGGTGAGAAATCCGGGGGGACCAACGCCGGGCCCAATCCCGGAATTCTCGGCCGTGGTGCACTGGGCACGTGCCTCGCGGTCGGGTATGCGATGTGGGCTGCGCGCCTGCAGGTCCCTCTCATCTCGCTCCAGGTCGAAGTCCAGGCGGACTACGACAGCCGGGGCGAGCTCGGCGTATCGGACGACATTGCGCCGGGATACTCGCAGATCCGCTACCAGGTAACGGTCGAGAGCTCCGCGCCGGAGGCCGCGGTGCTCGAAGTGCTCGACACCGCCGACAAGTACAGCCCCTATCTCGACGTCTTCGCCCGGGCGCACGACATCCGGCGCGAGGCGCGGATCATTGCGCCGGAAGACTAGCCATGGACGCCCGGCTCCAACGACGGATTCAGCGCTACGGCTGGGACAAGGCCGCGTCGCATTACGAGCGCTACTGGCAGCGCCAGCTCGAGCCGGCCCAGCGGCGGCTCCTCGAGCTGGCCGAGCTTCAGCCGGGCGAGCAGGTGCTCGATGTGGCGTGTGGAACCGGGCTGGTGACGTTCCCCGCCGCCGTCCAGGTGGGGTCCGGCGGCGTCGTGGTGGCGACGGACATCTCCGAGGCGATGGTGGAGCACGTGCGCCTCGAAGCGGTGCGGCGGGGGCAGAGTCAGGTTCGCGCCGAACGAGCGGACGCGGAGGAGCTCAAGCTCCCCGACGGATCGTTCGA
>JBGPEJ010000136.1:0-8607 GCA_041482775.1 Gemmatimonadota bacterium
CCGTCACCCACGGCGGGCCGCAGCGAGGAAACGATCGATGTTTGCGACCTCCCGAAGCCGCTGCTCCGGGGTGAGGCCAAGAATTCTCGGCACGTCGTCCAGCTCCTGCGGGTCGAGCAGCAGCTTGGGCTGGAGCGACACCCGGAGCTCGAAGCCGGCGGCATCTACCAGCCGCTGCAGGGTTTCGGTGGTCGGGCTGGTGGCTCCGAGCTCGATGCGAGCCACTACCGATTGGGCGGTTCCGGCCCGCCGGGCGAGCGCGCGCTGGCTTAATCCAGCGCGCGCTCTCGCGTCTGACAAGACATTATTTGACAATGGCTTAGTGACCATGGCGCAATGATAGCTAAAAAGCTATCACGGCGCAAGAGAGGTTCGCGGGCGAGCGGTCGGTCACCTTCCTCGGGCGAGCAGCCTCGTCAGGTCCACCGTCGCGATCCGGTTCCTCGGTGACCAACGAAGGAACACGATCGTCTTGCTGTCCCTGGTCCACCAGTACGCTAGCTCGTTCTCCGGGGAATTGGTGAGCCGGCGGGTGGTGGCATCCTTCAGGTTCAGGATGCCGATGTGCTGATTGGGGCTCCCCGAGGAATACGAGAGCATGGTGCCGTCCGGAGAAAAATCGCCGACGATGTCGCCCTTTCCTAGAATTTCCCGGCCCTGTCCGGTCCGGGTCGAGATCAGGTAGTTCGCCTGGCCTGCGCCCGGCAGCGCCGTATAGATCCCCACCGAATCACCCCCGGGCATGATCCCATCCTGGGACACGACCGCAAGCACGTTGGTCCGGTCCCAGAGCGTCTGCAGCGTGCCATCCGGCCGCAACTTGGTGAGCGCGAGCTGGCCGCCCCGACCTCCGAGAAGGTTCACGAAGAGGTCCCGGCTGTTGGAGCTCTGGGCCAGGGTGTTCACGTTGCCGACGGTCGTCACCCGGCGCGGTTCGCCCCCGGAGGCCGGCACCTTCCAGACATCCCCGATCTTCGCGTCGCGGTTCGAGATGAAGTAGACAGCTGAGCCGTCCGGGGTCCAATCGGCGGTATGCTCGTTGGTGGACCAGGTGGTGAGCTGGCGGGGCTCGCCCCCTGCGGCGCTGATGGTCCAGACATCCTGGTTCCCCGAGCGGTTCGACCCGAAGAGGATCGTCTTCCCGTCGGGAGAGTATCCATACACCCAGTTGTCCGCCGTGCCGGTCGCCAGCGTCCGCCGGGCGCCGTCTGCCAGCGACGCCACCTGCAGGTCACTTACGCCGCCGCCGCGAAGGACCTGATACACGACCTCGCGACCGTCCGGCGAGACCCGGAAGCTTCCCACCCGGATCGAATCGGGAGTGAGGCGCCGCTCCTTCCCGTCCGCCACGGTCACCACCCAGAGGGCGCTGACGGCCGAATTGGTCTGGAATGCAAGCCGCGAGCTCTTGCCGACCCATTGCGGACCGCCTTCTTCGGCGGCATTGTCGGTCACGCGGAGTTCGGTGCCACCAGCGGCGGGAACCACCCAGAGGTCGGTCTGGCGGCCCCGCGTGGATCGGAAAGCCACCCACTTTCCATCGGTCGACCAGGCCGGGGAATCGTCGTCCCGAACGTCACGGGTGAGCTGACGGGGTTTGCCGCTGTCCACCGGCAGCACCCAGATGTCCCCGGTGCCGGTGCGGCGCGACACGTACAGCAACTCCGTTCCATCCGGTGACCACCCGACAAACTGCTCCTGCCCGTCGGTAGTCACTTGCTTCGGGTTGGCGCCGGAACTGTCCGCCAGCCAAAGTGTAGTCGATCCGCGGTCGTTGATTCCGATTGCAAGCCGGGACCCGTCCGGAGACCAGTGGGGGAAGGCCTGCCGCATCCCGGACAGGAGCGGAGAGGACTGCCCCGAGGCGTCGGACAGGAGCGGAGACGACTGTCCCGAGGCGAGGGAAACGACTGAGGTGCGAAAGGTTCCGCCTTCTCCGATGACCAGGTAGGCCAGCCGGTCGCCCTTGGGGTGCCATTCAATCGGGAGTTCGATCCCTGGCGTGTCGGTGAGCCGACGCACCTCACCCCCATCGGCGGAAATGACCGCAACATCAGCAATGTTGGCGGCGTCCGATGCGAAGGCGAGGAGCTTCCCGTCCGGCGACCAGATCGGCGCATTGCCGGCAGGGCCGATGTTGGGTCCCCCCGTCGTCAGCGTGTGCGGGTTGCTCAGGTCCGCGCCGGCCACCACCAGGTCCCATCCGCCGGTCCCGGGCGCCCAATACGCCACTCGGCTCCCGTCTGGTGAAAAACGGAACCCTCGGTGGTTGGCACCCTCGGGGCTGAGGAAGGTCTCCACAGGAAGGCCGGAATCAGGCTTGCCGCAGGCCGAGAGCGCGAGCACTGCGCCCAGAACACCGAACCGAATCCGACTCATTTGCCGGCTCCTCCAAGGACTTTGGCCACCGCCTGCGCGGTGAGGGTCACGATTTCGCTCTGGGCTGCCAGCACGTTCTTCACGTCCCGCTCGTAGGTCTCCGACCAGAGGCTCCGGGTAGTGGCCGGGTCAGAGAACTGCATGTTGATCCGCATCACGTCCCCGGAGCGGAAGACCGTGGTCTCCAACACTGCGTCGAGATCCAGCTCCTTCGCGATCTCACGGGTCGGCTTCGGGGTCTTCTTGTACACCATCATGGACGAGCGCGATGCCACCCCCACCGTACCGAGTTTGTTGAGGGCGTTGGTGAGCGCGTCTTGCATTGCATCCACGAAGAGCGCGTCCTTGCCGGAGATGTCCTCGATCGGCATGACGGCAATCTTCCGAATGCCTCCGCCGCCCCGGCCGCGCAGCAGCAGGGCGCCGGCCCCTCCCCCGATTACGACCACCGCGGCAATGAGCCCGAGAATCAGCGACCGCCGGCTGGTGGTGGGCTCTAGCGCGGCCTTGGTGGCCTGGTACGGTCGCGTCGTGGTCGGAGTGACTCCACCGCTCGGCGTGGTCGCCACCAGCTCGAGCTGGGCCAGCAACTCATCGGCGCTCTGCCATCGATCGGCCGGATTCTTGGCGAGGCACCGGAGCAAGGCCTCCGCCAGAATCGGCGGCACGTTGGCGCGACGCTCGCGAATGTCCTTGGGTGGCTCGAGCACGTGGGCCGAGAGAATGGCCTGGGCGGTGTTTCCCTCGAACGCCGGATGACCGGTCAGCATCTCGTAGCCCATCACGCCCAGGGCGTAGAGATCCGCCCGGTGGTCGATGTTGGCCTCCGCCATCGCCTGCTCCGGGGCCATGTACTGCGGCGTTCCCACCGCGATTCCCACCGTGGTGAGCTTGTCGCCCGCCGAGGCGCTCACCGCCTTGGCCACGCCGAAGTCGGTGACCGCGGCGTGCCGGCCCGAGAGCATCACGTTGTCCGGCTTGATGTCCCGGTGGACGATTCCCCTCGCATGGGCGTACGCCAGGGCCTCGGTGATCTCCTGGAGCAGTCGCACCGCTTCGTGAATCGGCAGTTGCCCCACCCGAGCCAGCCGGGTCCGGAGCGATTCCCCCTCGATGAAGGGCATCACGTAGTAGAGGAAGCCCCCGGTCTCTCCTGAATCGTAGAGCGGGACGACGTGGGGGTGCTGCATCTGCGCGATGATGTGGATTTCGCGGGGAAACCGGTCGGTTCCCATCGCCGAGGTGAGCTCCGGCCGCAGCACCTTGAGTGCCACCTTGCGGTCGTGCTTGAGGTCCTGGGCCAGGTACACGGTGGCCATGCCGCCCATGCCGATTTCGCGCTCGATGCGGTAGTTGCCGCCGAGCGCCGCCGTGAGCCGTTCCAGCTGGTCAGCCATGAACCCTGAACTTACCCCCGAACGGCGTCACGAGCGACTCTCGGTCGCCACTGACGCGTCGTTACTTCGGAAGCTCGAGCAGCAGCTGCCCCGCCGCCTTGCGCTTGGCATTCAGCGCCGCTAGCCCCGTCGTCTTGAGCGCCGTCCACTTTGCCATCACCTCGAACGACTGTGCCTTGGCCCGGTCGCACGCCGCCACTTGGCCGGCGGTAGGTGCCACGTCGGCGCCCTGCATCGCCATCGCCGCCGCCATCATCGCGTTGCTGACGGCATAGAGCGTGGGCGGGCCGGCGGCCGGCCCCCGTCCGAAGAAGCGGCCGCGCGCCCCTCGCGGAGGCGCCGGGGCCAGCGACTCCACCTGGGCCTTGAAAGCGTCCAAGTCGCTCCCCGAGAGCTTCGCCATCGCGGCGACCAGCTCGCGAGCCTGAGTGAAGGCGGTGCGGGCCACAACCGCCCCTTCGTATATCGTGCGGGAAAGAGTGGCCAGTTGGGTCAGCCCCGCCGCCGAAGTCTTGACCCGCGGATCGAGGTTGAGCGTGAGCGGCTGAGTGACCGACTTGCCGTTTGCGGTCAGGCGCACCGTGTACGCGCCCGGCGGCGCCCAGGGCGCATTCACCTGGGGATAGGTGCGGTACGGCACCGCCCCCGTCGCCCCTTCGTCCCCGTTGTCCTCGAGGTCCTCGATCTCGAACGGCTCGTAATGCATGTCCCACCAGACCCGGTGCATCCCCGCCTCGGTGCGGATCTTCATTTCGGGCGCCGGCCAGTAGAGCGGCAAGCCGCAGTAGGTGGCGGTCGGTCGCTTCCGGCACACCTGATCGTAGGCCGCCATGTCGACCCCGGGCTCGGGATTGAGCACCGGATCGGCGCTGGAGTAGGACCGCACCACCTTCTCGCCTCCATCGAGAATGTCGAGCGTCACCGGGCCCGAGGCCGCCGTCGGGAGATAGTAGTCGAGAATCGCACCTGGCAGCGGATTTTCCCCCGCGGGCAATTCCGGCGGCCAGGGCGTCGGGTCGTTGGTGCCGAACCTAACCCGCACCGCGGTGGCCGGCTTCACCAGATACGGCGTGCCCGACGCCTGCGCCGCCTGGGCCGCGGCTTGCTGCCGGAGCGGGGTCACGTCGTCCAGAATCCAGAAGCCCCGCCCGTGGGTTCCCGCAACGAGATCGGCGCAAAGGCAGGTGCTGTCGTCCTTCACCTCGAGATCGCGCACCGAAATCGCCGGCATGTTGAGCCGGAGCGACTGCCAATGATCGCCGTCGTCGAACGAGACCCAGACCTGGGTGTCGGTCGACGCGTAGAGGAGCCCCTGTTGCCGGGGATCCTCGCGGATCGAGTTGGACACCGCACCCGTCGGAATCCCGGTGTTGACCTCGGTCCAGGTCTTGCCGCCGTCGTGGGTCCGGAAGAAATGTGGGTTCGCGTCGTCGATCCGCAGCGTGTTCGCCGCCGCGTAGGCGGTGAGCGGATCGAAGTGCCCGGCCTCGATGTTGAAGATCCGGGTCCACGGCTTGATCGTGGGCGGGGTGACGTTGCTCCACCGGGCGCCGCCGTCCATCGTCACCTGGATGTTGCCGTCATCGGTCCCCGCCCAGATGATGTTGAGGCTCCGGGGTGACGGCGAGAGCGCGGTGATGGCGCCCAGCGGCGAGGGTGTCACTGTGCTCGCGTACTTCCCGGCGCTCGCCGGCGCTGCCCAGGTCTGCCGGGCGAGGTCGGGACTGATCCTGGTCCAGCTCCGCGCGTGATCGACCGACTTCCATACCACGTTCGAGGTGTAGAAGAGCACGCTCGGATCGACCGGCGACCAGCCGATCGGCATGGTCCGCACGTTGCGGCCGAACCCGGACGCGCGCGCGGTGGCGTCGGGACCCACCTGGGTGGTCTGGCCGGTCTTCCGGTTGTAGAGCGACACATTGGTGCGCGCACTCCCGAAGACCAGGTCGGGGTCCTTCGGATCGGGCGCCGCAATGCCGTACTCCTGAATGTTGACCGGATGCCAGTCGTGGAAGGTGATCTGGCCGTCCATCGAGCGGCTGTCCACGCAGGCCGACCCGGAATCCTGCTGGCCGCCGCAGACCCGATAGGGAAAGTTGTTATCGGTGGAGACGTGATACATCGCCGCGGTCGGCTGGGTGTACCAGTTGCTCCACGAGAGTCCGCGATTGGCCGAGACCACACCACCCTGGTCCGACACCGAGAGGATGATGTTCGGGTGTTCGGGGTTGATCCAGGTCTTCTGGTAGTCGTCACCACCGGGCGCGCCGCGTACCGCCGACCAGGTGAGGCCGCCATCCTCGGTCCGCCACATGACTGTGGAGGAGCTGTAGACCACGTTGGGATCCTTCGGATCCACGACGATGGTGGGAAGGTCTCCGCCCCCGATCCGGACCAGCGGGCGGGGATCCGGCGTCGTCCCGGCCGCGACCGCGAGAAGCCAGTGCTCCCCGGCATCGGTGGATTTGTAGAAACCCACCGGACCCGAGCCTCCGGTCGCGGTGGCCGGCGCCACCATGGTGTAGAGGATCTGGGAATTGCTCGGCGCCACGGCGATGTTGGCCTGCAGCACCGATGGCAGCCCTTCGGTCAGCTGCTTCCAACTGGTTCCGCTGTCGGTGGACTTGAAGATCCCGTTCCCCCCGCCGCCAAATCCGCCGCCCTCCCAGAACGCCTGTTGCTGCTGCCAGAGGGTGGCGTAGATGACGTTGGGATTCGACGGATCGATGCGAACGTCGTTCCCGCTGGTGTATTCGTCCTTGTACAGCACCTTTTCGAAATTCTGGCCGCCGTCGGTGGAGCGGAAGATGCCCCGCTCGGCGTTGGGTCCGTAGGGATGGCCCAGCGCGGCCAGGAACAGCCGGTTCGGATTCGACGGATCGACCTCGATCATCGCGATCATCTGGCTCTCGCGGAGGCCGAGGTGCGTCCAGGTCTTGCCGGCATTGGTGGATTTGTAGACGCCGTCGCCGGTGGCCAGGTCGGGCCGGATGATCCCGGCTCCGCTTCCGACGTAGATGACGCTCGGGTCGGAGGGTGCCACGGCGATGGCCCCGATGGAGCCGGTCGATTCGTGGTCGAACAGCGGCTCCCAGGTGGACCCGTAGTCGGTCGAGCGCCAGAGACCGCCGTTGTCGAACCCGATGTAGAAGACGTTCGGCTGGCTCGGCACGCCGGAAAGCGCGCGGGCGCGGCCAGCGCGGGGCGGGCCGATCGAGCGCCAGCGCATCGCGGAGGAGACGTCCGGTGATTGCGCCGCGAGGTGCGGGGCGGGCGCCCCGAGAGCGCTAAGGGCGAGGGTAACGCCGACTAATGAGGTTCGCACGGATTCCACCTTCTGGAGTGCCCACGGAGTTGGTTGGAAACAATCGAGGTGCTGAGCGGGACTGGTTCAAGGTACGGTCCCGGCCGGAGATGGGCCACCCGATGACTGCGGGGGCGTGGCCCGGCCACCCTCCCGGCATTCCGCCCGAAGCGCCATCTTAAGGGCGTGACCGTCGGCAGCCCCATCGTCGCCGGTCAGGCGCCTCCCGCCAGCCCGGCGCCAAGCAGCTGCTCCCCCACGCCGAGGCCTCGATGCCCGACTCCCTGAGCCGCCGCAAATTCCTCCTGACCGCCGCGGGCGCCGCCGCCGGAATGGCTGCCGCCGATTCGCTGATCCATCCGCTTCGAGCCGCCTCCCCGGAGCCCTTCAAGATCTCCCTCGCCCAGTGGTCCTTCCACAAAGCGCTCCAGTCGAAGCAGATGGATCATCTCGACTTCGCCCGGCAGGCGCGGTCATTCGACCTGGGCGCCATCGAGTATGTCAACACCTTCTTCAAGGACAAGGCCACCAACCCGGCCTATCTCGCCGAAATGAACCGGCGGGCTAAGGACCACGGGGTCTTTCAGCACCTGATCATGTGTGACGCCGAGGGCAATCTTGGCGACCCTGATCCGAAATTGCGCCAGCAGGCGGTGGAGAACCACCATAAGTGGGTGGACGCGGCCAAGACGCTGGGCTGTATCACCATCCGCGTCAACCTCGACAGCGAGGGCCCGCTGGAGGAGCAGCAGAAGCTCTGCGCCGATGGGCTGGCGCGGCTCACCGAGTACGGCGCCAGCAGGGACATCAACGTGATCGTGGAAAACCATGGCGGGCCCTCGTCGCACGGCGACTGGCTTACCGGGGTGATGAAGCTGGTGGGCAACCCCCGCTGCGGCACCCTGCCCGACTTCGGCAACTTCTACGACTACGACCGCTACCAGGGCGTTGCCGAGATGATGCCCTACGCCAAGGCGGTGAGTGCCAAGTCCTACGACTTCGATGAGCGTGGCGAGGAAACCAAGCTGGATTTCCACCGCCTGATGAAGACGGTCGTTGACGCCGGCTTCCACTCCTGGGTCGGCATCGAGTACGAAGGTGACCGGCTCAGCGAGCCCGAGGGGATCGCCCGGACCAAGTCACTCCTGCTCAAGATCATGGCGGAGATCAACGCGAAGGGATAGCCGTCACCAAACGAACCGGGATGCCCCCGTTCCGGGAACGCCATTGGCTGGTGAAGGAGAGCCCCGTCTGACGCTCCAGCGCCGGATCGGCGGAGAGGAGCGCCAGGGTCCAGCCGGCAAACCGTTCTCGAGCCAGCTTCCCGAGTTGCGCGTAGAGGTCTCGGAGGTCCTTTCCCTGCCCGACCCGCAGGCCGTACGGCGGATTGGTGATGAGCACCCCCGGTCCAGCAGTCGACTTGGCTGCGGAGAGCGCCGCGCGTTGGAACTGCACGTCCGGGGCCACCCCGGCCCGCCCGGCGTTGGCTTCCGCAGCTGCGATGGCCCCCGCGTCGCGGTCGCTCCC
>JBGPEJ010000137.1:0-8536 GCA_041482775.1 Gemmatimonadota bacterium
CGGCCGGCCTCAATGTTGAGATCCTGGGCGTCGGTGGCGTGGATCGCGGCGCCGTTCGGCAGGCTGAACGTGTAGGTGCCGTAGACCATGGCGGCCGTGGCGATTCCCGCCATCAGCGAACCTTCTGGCTTGAGGATGCTCACGTGGATGGTCCCTTCATTTCTTGACCGTCTTGGAGACGTTGAGCGCCCTCAGGACGGGGGCCTTGGCGGTAGTGACATGGACCGTGGCCTGTGGGCTCATGACCTTTCCATCCACGGTCGCGATCCCGAAGGTGTAGGAGGTGTTCGCCTTGAGGCCGGTGAAGGTGTAGACGGAGTAGGTGACCTTGGTGATCCGGCTGCCGTTGCGGTACATCACGTAGCCGTCCGCGCCGCTGACGGGGTTCCAGTCGAGCTTCACCGTGGTCGCGGTTTTGCTGGTCTTGATACCGCCGGGCTTGTTCGGAACCTTCTTGCCCGCTGTCGTTGGCTTGGGCGTCGGCACCGGCACCGGCTTGGGGGCGGGTTCCGGTGTGGGGGCGGGTTCCGGGGCTGGGGTCGGTTCCGGCGTCGGGGTCGGGGTCGGAATCGGGGTCTGGTCAGAGGGTGGGGCGACCAGCCGGATCGGTTTGGGGTAGCCCTGCGGGGGATCGCCGAGAACCCCGACCGCACGCAGAAAATACGCTTCCTGGTCGGAGGTGACGCCGAGACCGCCCAGGACACCGGTGATCGCACCGGATGCGACCTCCGCACTGATCCCGCCGTTCTCCAGGATCCCGATCGCCTGAGTCGTCCAGTCGGCGTTCGTGGTGATGGAGCCGCCAGGGTTCGCAGTACCGCCAGGGACCGGGGCCGGTAGCGGATTCCCGTTCGCGTCATACCCCCACGGCCACGGAACGCTGCTGCTGCCGGCGTCGGTGCTGCCGCCGCCGCCGCTACCACCGCTACCGGTGGAGTACCCGGTGTCGGTGGTGGAGTAGGCGTCCGTGGGGTTGGTGGTGGTGTCGACCGCCGGGGTGGCCTTGGACCGCCGGTAGTAGGCGACCGCGATGATCGCGGCCGCGACCCCGACCGCGCCGAACACGTACACCTTCTTGACCGGTTTGCCGAGCCCGGGAATCTTGACCGTGCCGCTGAGCGCGCTCATCAGCCGGCCACCCATCCGCCGGTGAACCCGGACTCGGTGGCATAGCCGGTGTTGGGCTGCACGGTCGGGTTCGGGGCGGCCACGTACGGGGTCGGGTTACCGGTCGGGGTGGGTGCGTTGCCCATGCCCGTGCTGGTGTCGCCGAACTGCCCGTAGGGGGAGTCGGGGCCGTCGAATCGGGCTTGGGCCACACTGTGCGGGCCGAGGAACGGGCGCTCACCGCGGACGGTGCCCGCCCAGTTCCGGGGGACACCGGCGAGCTTGAACCGGCGGAACAGGTGCCCGAACCCGAACCCGTACCCGTGGTCGGTGCCGTCGCCCTGGTCGACGTCGGTCCCCGCCCGGAGCTGCCGTGGGACCGCGACGAGCCCGGAGGAGTTCGGCGACAGGTCAAGGGACTGGTCGACGGCCTCTTCGTAGGGGGTCGGGACGGTCCCGATGATCGACCGGGGCCCGCCCAGGTCCAGGCCGTGCAACGTGCGCATCTGCTCCGCGGCGACGAGCGGATCATGGGTCAGGCCGCGCGGGTAGGGGGCCGCGTGCGAGTCCGGGGTCTGCTCGATGACCAGGCCCTGCAACGGCGTCGACGACACTTCCGCATCGTTGTTGATGACCGGGCCGTAGGCGGTGCCGGCGTAGTCGTGGCCCTGCGCGGAGGCGTCCCCCGGGATGTGGTGCCGGGGGTCGGCCGTGGTCCCGAACTCCTTGGGGTCTCGGCCCTCCTCCCCCACCGGAGGAGGACCGTACAGCCCCGACAGCCCCTGCAGCTTGGCCATCGGGTCACTTCCCGCTGATGGACGTGCGCAGGGTGCCCTGCAGGAGACCACCAGCGGCCTTGATCACGGCCGGGGTCTGCCGTCCGGGCAATAGTACGGCCGTGGCCATGCCGATCGCCACGACACCGGCGATGAACGTCTTGAACGCGTCGCTCATGATGCTCCTTAGACCAGCGCAGCCCAGAGCGGGATGCCGGTCGCCTTGGTGATGTTGGCCGGTGTGATCGCCGCCGGAGTGGTGGTGATCGAAGTGGCGAGCACTCCGCACCGGGCCAGAGACGCGGAGAACTGGCCGTTGTACTGCGCGGCCGCCAGGGCGACCGACGCGCCGCCCATCGCCGACCGGGAGAACGTGGGCAACGTGGTTCCGGTGGCGACGACACCGGCCCAGTACAGGCCCGGGGTAAGGGCCAGGGAGCCAGTCGTGGCCGCGGCCAGGGCCATCGTCTGCAGGCCGGCCGTCGCCCATAGGGTGGCCTGATTCGCGGACTGGCCGAGCAGGGTACCCGCGGAGTTGTAGAGCAGCCCCCAGCAGTCGTTCGCGGTCAGGGTGCCGCCGGCGACGGTCACGTTCATGACGAGGTTCGTGACGGTGAACGGCCTGCGCACGTTCAGCGCGACTCCGAACACCGACCCGGCGGTCGTGAGGATGGTTCCGGATGCGTCACATGAGGAGACCGGGAAGCTCTCGACCTCATATCCCATGTCGAAACTGTTGACGTTGATCTGGTCTGTCAGTGCGCCGAGCTTCGGCATCGTCTCTCCTACGCCTTGTATCCGAGGGCCGTGGCCAGGTTTTCCACCGGGGCCGGCGCGTTACCGAGCCGGGCGAACAGCACGGTGATCAGCGCGATGTAGCCGATGCCGACCGCGAGCCGTTCCGACACCTGCTCGAGGGCGGTCAGGAGCGCTGCGCCGATCAAGGTTGCGGGGATGATCCGCCAGTTCCAGGTGTCGGTGATGTTCTTGTGCTGGGCGATGGGTGCGAACACGGCCTCATTCGCGGCGGTGATCGCCCCGACCGTGAGGATGATGCCCGTGCTCTTGGCCATCGCCGATGCTCCTAGATGCTCGGGAGCTTGCTGATCACCGGCAGGGACCGGGCCCGTCCGGCGAGGATCACCCCGAGGAGGAAGATCCCGGCGTACATGAGGTAGGTCTTGTTCATGGAGGCTCTCCTTACTGGCCGGCGCGGACGCGGGCAGGGTCGTTGGACGGCGGGACCACGTAGTTGACGAGGGTCCGCAGGGTGTGGGTGCCCGTACCGCCGACGGTCCCGGACCACTTGAGGACGTTGCCGGGCTTGGTCGCGAGGTAGCCGTTCCGCAGTTCCGCACCTGGCTTGAGACCGAAGTCCTTGGTGAAGTAGACGGGGAACACCCCGAGTTCACGGCCGCCCGCCGCGTCAGTGGCGGTGTTGGTGAACCCGAAGTCCTTGCCCATCTTGGAGATCCACAGGGTCTTGTACCGGGAGAACAGCTGGACCTTGCCGAAGCTGAGCGTGACGGGGTCGGGCCAGTCCGCGTCACCGGTCGACCGGACACCGGCCTTGTTCAAGGTGAAGATGATGTTGCGGAAGGAGTAGCCGAGACCGTTCTGCACCAGGTACTGGGCATTGCCCGCGGACATGTCCGCGTTCTCGCTGACCCAGTACTGCAGGGTGCCCGCCGCCGGCGGGGCCTGCGACAGCGGCCGCCCGAAGGAGTCCATGTCCTCCGGTTCGGTATAGCCGTCCAGGGCGATCCGCAACCTGCAGGTTCCGAGCGTCGTCGGCGACGTGGAATACACGTCCGTCGACGCCGCAAGCACGATCTCGACCTTGAACGCGGACGATGCGGACTTGTTCTCCACATCGCCCAGGGCGTCCCTGCTGACCAGCTCGAGCGGCAGGTACATGACGATCGTGACGGAACCGCCGGTGCCGCCGGTGCCGGTGATGGCGGAGTAGGTGATGTCCGAGCGGGGGTCGCCGACCTCGTGGTAGCCACCGTGCTTCATGACCTCGAGCCACTCGTAACCGGTGAGCGGACCGAAGATCTCCCGGTTGCCGACATCCTTCAGGGTGATCTTGAAGACCAGGTTGAAGGGGGCGTCCGCGTTATAGGCGACGTTCGCGGAGTTGCCGGCGGTGATGAGCTCGAAAAGGAACCAAAAACCCCTATTCCAGCCGTTCGGTTCCACGACCTCATTCGGCCAGTTCACCGTGGCCGTGGTCATGGTGACTGTCTGGTCGTAGTCGTTCGACTCGGTGTCATAGACACCGACCCGGAAGACCTGGGGCGGCATCGCCGGTGCCTTGGCGTCGCCCTTCGTTGCCGGGGCTGCTGTTGCCACGAATTGTCTCCTCTACCTTCGGAACGCTGCGGGCAGCGCGGAGGCCTGAGCGGCCTGGTCCTTGGTGGTCAGCCGGCGGATCACGTCCGGGCCGCCGGTAGTCGAGTCGGGGTCGGTGAGCCGGAACCCCGCGTTGTAGGCCTTCCGCGTGAATCCGAGGAACGCCTCCGCGCTGCACACGCTCATCCGCGTCGGGGGCACGCACACATAGGCGCACAGCTGCTCATCCGACTGGTGCCGGATCGCCTCGCGCTTGGTGCCGTACAGGCTCTTGTCGCTGCCGCCATCGGCCAGGCGGACCGCGACCCACTTGCGAAAGGCCTCGAACCCGAGCGCGGCCAAATGGAGGTTGACCTCATCACTGGCCCGCTTCGCGGCATCAGAATGCTTTACACCAGGGCACCCCGCATCATGTGCGAACTCATCACTCACATGTTCGACGGTACCTCTAATTACTACTCAGGTCGCGCTTCCACGATGCACATTGTTGGTCCGTCACGGTGAATATAAAGCCATTCAAAACGTCTGAGTTTCAGAACAGTTTCCTCAACGGTTTTCGGATTAACTCCACCGATCTCCGCGAAACGTTTCCGGTTTCTCTCGTCGTTGTCACGGCCCAAGAACGTGTGCGTCGGGGAGTTGTACATGAACGTCGGGATACTGCCCTGCTGGGTGCCGCCCGGCTTCTGCGTGGCTGTCCACAGGGCGGCGCCCATCCCGGCGCCCTGTGTCCAGTGCTGGGTCAGCTCGGGCTGCATGTTCTGGATCGCGCACAGGTGATAGACCTCATCGGCGATCACCGTGCTGTTCCCTCCCCAGAAACATTCGGACATGGCCGGCCGGAACGCCTTCCCCAGGTGCGCGGCGTTGACCTCGGGAGGCGCGTCCACGATGTGCTTGGGCCACAGGGCGTAACCGGGCGGAGGGTCGCGCCAGAACGGTTTCGTGGGCGGCCACTGATCGATCTCCTTGTACTCCAGGTCCGCGACGAGCTGGGCCACCACCGGATCCTGCGGTTTCGCGATCAGCATCACCGGCGGAATCCGCGATCTGGAGAAGTCCGTATGCGCGAGCAGCTCGGAGATCATCGTGGTCTTGCCGTTCTGGGTCGGGCTGATCAGCGACACATGCTGACCAGCCCCATAGGACCACCGGGTCTGGAGGAACTCATCTCGGCTGAACCTGGTGATCACAGCTCACGCTGCGGCGGTCTGCGGGACACCGGCCATCTGCCGCATCGCATCGGCCTGGGCGTCCTTACCCGCCTGGATATCGGCCTCGGTGACCGCGCGCAGCTGCGCCGCGATCTCGCTCTTGGGGTTCTGCCATACCGCGATCCCGTGCTGCAGCACGGGCAGCGTCGCCAGGCTCACCGCGGCGATCCATCCGATGTCGGAGTTCGCCAGCCACTCCACCCCGACTCGAACCTTACCGTTGCACTGGGCCGCGTAGTTCCAGGCCTGCACCATCTCGGGAAGTGCGCCCTTCCACAGGGCCGCTTGCGCGTGCAGCGGGGGCGCGGCGATCAGGCCGAGGTGGACCAGGCTCCCCGCCATCATGAGACCACGGGTGTAGTCGACCGGGTCACTGGTTCCCGCCTGCGCTGCGGTGGTCGTGCGCGGTTTGTCGGCGTCCTTGGCCGGCCGCCCGCCCGGGCCCTTCTTCGGGGTGCCGTCCGCGCGCCGCCCGTACGGCGCTTCGGGGTCGGCGTCGCGGACCTTTGGCGGGGCCGGCATCTCCTCGACCGATGGCGTGCCCGGTTCCGGGGCGGCCATCGCGGCATGAAATTCGGCTTCTCGCGCCACTATGTCGATGACCGCACCCGAGCTGTCCTTCAGAACCATGACTCCCCTTAGAGCTGACGCACGGCCACGACCACGGAGACCGCCAGCACGGCCACACAGGCGAGCAGCACGGCGATCAGCGCACTGGCCGCCGAGCTCGACACCGATCTGCCGGTCTCCACCGCCAGCGCGGACGCATCCTCTGTGGCCCTGCGGAATGAACGCATGATTCGAGCGTACTCTCGAAAACAGAGAAGTACTCGAACGGAGGTGCGAAGTGGCCCGTGGCCCTGAACGGCAGTGGCGACGGCAGCGGGAACCGCTGCTCGATCCCCACATCGCCGCGTCCATCGCCGGCGGCCAGGATCCCGCCACGCTCCACTACGCCGAACTCACCGAGGACGAGATCAACGGGCAGGCCATCCGGGATGCCGAGGTCGCCCGGGAGCTCAAGGCCGCCCTGTACCGGGCCGCCCGCCGCCAGAACGTGTCCCTGGCCGCGACCGTGGAACGCCGCGCCGATGGCACCTACCAGGTGCGGTTCAAGGCGATCGACAAGGCCGCCGGCCGCGCCTACATGATCAGCAAGCACGGGCCCGACCGGGCCAACTGGCCCTACAACCCGCGTACCCCCAACGCCCCCAAGGAGGGCCAGTGACCGCCGGAGCACATGACCATGACGAGATCAGGACCGAGCTCGCGAACCTGCGGGTCGAGCTCGCCGCGGTGCGGGCCCGGGCGGAGGCCGAGCAGGGCACCGCGCAGGCGACCACCGCGGCGGTGGTCGCCGAAACCGCGGCCACCAGCGCCGCCGTGTCCGCCTACGACGCCCAGGCCGACATCGCCCGGATCGAGGGCCAAATGGCGGCACTGGCCGAGAAGCTCGAAACACCGCCGGAACCCGAGCCCGTCATCGTTTCCGACCCGGTTCCCTTTCCCCCGCTTCCCGACGATGGAGAAGGGGCCGTTCCGCCTCCGCCGGAAACCGATAACAAGCCGCCGACGAAAAAGAAGAAAAGCTGGATGGACTGGTTCTGAACCGGTGAGTTCCGCTGGTTGAGTTCCGTAAACAGCCCTGCGGGGATGCGCTAAATTAGCCGCGTAAATTACGGCAGCCAGTTTAAAAGAAACCCGCATATACGCGCGCGAGAGACGAGAAAACATGCCCGACTTCGAAGAACTCCAGAACCGTTTTCGCTTCCACCCAGCAACAACCACGGAGCGACAGGAAGCACACGAGGAGGTCCGGGACCGCTGCCTCGAGCTGGCCAAGGCGTTCTACTTCACGCTGCCCGACGGCCGAGAGAAGGCAGTCGCGATCACCAAGCTGGAAGAGGCCATGTTCTGGGCCAACGCCGCACTCGCTCGGGCCGGCTCATGACGGAGCCGGAGTACGTCACGGTCACCGAGGCGGCCGCCCGGGTCCGGCTATCGAAGATGACGATCTACCGGCTGATCAAGGACGGCGTGCTGCCCGCCGCCCGGATCGGCAAATCCTTTCGGATCCGAACGGCCGCCGTCGACGCGTGGCTCAAGCAGAGCGAGGAAGCATGAGCCGCCCGGGGATCGAGATCCGAGTCTCCAGCCGGGGGGGCGTCGTCCTCCAGGCCAACTCGGACATGCTCTACAACCTCAGCGCACTGCTCGGCTGGGACAACGCTGAGACGTGGTCCGAGGTCCTCGCCGACCACACCGGGGCCTTCACGCTGGAAGTCCGCCAGGTGGAGCTGCAGCCATGAACTGGTGGCAGAGACTCCGTCGTCGGTCGAGGGACACGTTCACGGCCCGGCGCCGCCAGGACAGTACTTGGTTCGATGCGCGCTGCCAACAAGAGGGGTGCCGCGGCGGGGCGTCAGGAGATTCTCTCCTCAGCTGCATCGATGCCATGTGCTGGCATCTTCGCCACGACTGCCCATGGTCGCAGCCATGACCGAGAACGAGCGCCTGATCCTGGCGCGCCTCGAGACGAAGATCGACATTCTTCTGGCCCGGGACGCTGACAAGGAGACCCGGATGCGCAGCCTAGAGAAGTGGAAATACGCGCTCCCTACCAGCTTCGCCCTGGCCCTCGCATCCGTGGCAGCACAGATCCTTCCCCTGATCCGGCGCTAGGTACTCACCAAAAGACCCCCCGTAACTTGCAACAGGATGGAATGAGATGAAACTGATCACCCGTAAGGCCTGGGGCGCCCGCCCGTTGAACGGTCCCCTGGAAGATCTAGCGAGCACGCACGGCGTGAAGGTCCACTACACCGGGATGCCGCTCAATCTGGGCATGACGCACATCGGGTGCGCCGTGCTGGTCCGCCGGATCCAGAACGACCACATGGACAGCAACGGCTGGCACGACATCGGGTATACGGCGCTGGTCTGCAGGCATGGCGACGTCTTCGAGGGCCGAGGCCTGCACCACCTACCGGCAGCGAACGGGGCCGGCCTGAACTCCGGTCACTACGCGGTGTGCGGGCTGGTCGGGACCAGCGGCCTGGTGAATCCGTCGGACGCGATGCTGAA
>JBGPEJ010000138.1:0-8459 GCA_041482775.1 Gemmatimonadota bacterium
CGATCAAGATCAAGATCGGATCGGCCTACCCCACCGGCGAGGAGCGGGAGATGGAGGTCAAGGGGCGGGATCTGGTTTCCGGGATTCCCAAGACGGTGCGGGTCCACTCCAGCGAAATCCGGGAGGCAATCCAGGAGCCGGTGCAGCAGATCGTGGACGCGGTCCGTCGCGCCCTGGAGATCACCCCTCCCGAACTGGCCAGCGACATCGTGGACCGGGGCATCATCATGACCGGGGGTGGGGCGCTGATTCGCGGGCTCGATCTGCTGCTGCAACAGGAAACCGGCCTCCCGATTCACGTCGACGAGGACCCACTCACCTGCGTGGTCCGCGGTACCGGCCGCATCCTCGACGATTTCGAGAAGTATCGGAGCGTTCTCACCACCTGACATGATCCGGGCTCCGGGCCGCGGCACCTCACGTAGCGACTCCCTCCCCTTGCTGGTGTGCCTGCTCCTGTCGGTCGGTGCCATCGCCTTGCCGAAGCGCTGGAGCCTCGCGCTCGCCAACGGGCTCCGGGAAACCGCGCTGCTCCCCCTGCTCTGGGTTCAGGAACGGGCCGCCGAGGACCGCACCGGGCGGGCCCGATTCCAGGCGGTTCAGTCCGAGCGGGACTCGGCGGCGCTGGCGGCGCAGTCCCTGGGCACCCTTCAAGCGGAAAACGAGCGGCTGCGCGGCCTGCTCGGGCTGCGGGCGCGCACCAGGTTCGCGACGGTGCCGGCGGAGGTGCTGCATCAGGCCGTCCCCACCGACGGGCGCACCCTGCTCCTCGGGGTGGGGCGGGGAACCGGGATTCGTCCCGGCGACGCGGTCATCTCCCCGGAAGGACTGGTCGGGCTGCTGATAAGCGCCGGCGCGCAAACCGCCGTCGCCATGACCTGGGCGCATCCCGACTTCCGGGTGAGCGCGGTGACCGAGGACGGGTCGGTGCTCGGCATCGTGGCACCATCACTGGTCGTCGACGCCAGTGAGGCGTTCCTGGAATTCCGCGGCGTCGCCTACCGGGACACCGTCGCCACCGGCACGCTGGTCCTGACCTCGGGGCTGGGCGGCACCTTTCCGAAGGGGCTTCCCGTCGGGAGAGTGGCCGGCGTGCGCCGGGAGGAGCTGGGCTGGGAGCGGATCTACCGCCTGACTCCGCTCGCCAACCCGGGTCATGTGGCCCATGTGCTCGTGGTGCGCGCCCCGGCGGCCCCGGAGCCGGGGCAGTGAGCGCGCGGCGCGGCGGGTTTCGCCTGTATCTCGGCTTCGCGCTGCTCGCCGGGCTGCATTTCTACGTGCGGCCCCGGATCTTCGACGGCCGGGCGGCTCCCGATTTTCTGCTGCTGGCCCTGATGCTCGTGGCGGTGCGGTCGCGCCCGGGGATCGCCGCGGTGGCGGGTTTCCTGGTCGGGCTGGTTACCGACGTGCTCACGCCGGCGAGCTTCGGTGCGGGGGCGCTGGCGCACACGGTGGTCGGCTATCTGGCCGCGTGGGGGCGGGCGGTGTTCTTCCCGGACAATGTTCTGGTGAACGCCGGCCTCTTCGCCGGTGGTCTGTGGCTCCGCAATGCGATCATGCTCTTCGCGAGCGGAACGCCCTCGGGACAACTGGTGCCCGGCCTGCTCATCTGGTCGCCGCTGCAGGCGCTGAGCTCCGCGGCGGCGGGCATTGTGCTGCTCCTCCTCTTCCGCGACTGGTTCGCGATCCGCCTCGAGACATGAGCGGCTTCACTCCCGACCGGGTCCGCGATCGTTGGGCCACGTCCCAGATGATCCTGGGGGTGGCGTTCTTCCTGCTCACCGCGGCGTTCTTCCGCGCCCAGGTGCTCGGCTTCCAGGACTACCGTCTCCAATCGGAGAAGAACCGACTGCGGCAGGTGCCGCTCATGGCCCCCCGCGGCGCGATCCTCGACCGCAATGAACGGATCATTGCCGACAACGAGCCAGGGTACACCGTCAAGCTCTTCTCGCCGTCGGTGGACTCCATGCGCGCCGTCCTGGCCCGGTTCCGGTCGGTGGCCCCGCTCGACAGCGCCGAGGTCGAAACCATCGTCCGGCGGTTCGAGGGCGCCAAGTACCAGCCGGCGCTGGTCATTTCCGGAGCCAAGTTCGAGGTGGTTTCCCGGCTGGAGGAGCATCGCTACCTGTTACCCGGGCTGGTCATCCAGACCGAGCCCAGGAGGATCTACCGATCCAGGGCCGCCGTGGCGCACCTGGTCGGCTACGTCGCGGAAGTGACCGAGGACGAATTGGTCAAGGATCGCTATTCCGGGGCTCGCATGGGGTCGCTGGTCGGGCGCGATGGATTGGAGCAGCAATACGACTCAGTGCTCCGCGGGGTGGACGGGGTGCGCTACACCGAAGTCGACGCACGGGGACGCATGGTGCGGGAGGAGGTCTCCTCGCCGTCGCTCGCGCCCATCGCCGGCAACGTGATCAAGACCACGATTGATCTGGGAGTCCAGGAATTCGTGGACAGCATGTGGAGCGCCGCCTTGCCGGGAACCAAGGGTGCCCTGGTGGCCATGACGCCGGACGGCCAGATCCTGGCGCTCTACTCCGCGCCCACCTTCGATCCCAATCTGTTCATCGGCGGCATCGAATCGAACGCGTGGAACGCGCTCAATACTGATCCGGCCAAACCACTGCTCAACCGCGCCATCCGCGGCACCTATCCGCCGGCCTCCCCGTTCAAGCTGGCCACCGCGGTCATGGCCCTGCGCAAGGGGGTGGTCACCTTCGACAGCCATATGCCGGAGCCGTGCCGGGGAGGGTTTCAGTACGGCAATCGCTACTTCCATTGCTGGAAGAAGGAGGGACACGGTTCGCTCGATCTGACCGGGGCCATCGCGGCAAGCTGCGATGTCTACTTCTATCAGCTCGGGCTCCGCCTCGGCCTGCCCAGCCTCCTCGAGGATGGGACGACGCTGGGCTTCGGAGATCGGAGCGGCGTCGATCTCGGAAGTGAGCAACGCCCGAGCTATCCCGAAAACACCGAGTACTTCAATCGTCGCTACGGCGCCCGAGGCTGGTCCAATGCCGCCACCCTCAACCTGGCGATCGGGCAGGGTGAGAACAGCCAGTCGCTGATGAACATGATGCGATTCTACGCCGCGCTGGCCGGAGACGGGACCGTGGGCCCGCCGTACCTCGTCAAGGCCCGCGCCGCCGCCAAGCCACGCTCGCTGGGGCTTACCCCCACCCAGATTCTCGGGCTCCGGATGGCAATGGTGAAGGTGGTCGAGCACGGCACCGCCGCCGCGAGCGGTGGCAAAGAGCTCAACGTGGCGGGCAAGACCGGCACGGCGCAAAACGCCACCGGGAAGAATCACGGCTGGTTCATCGGGTACGCCCCGGCCGACCATCCGAAGATCGTGGTGGGCGCCATCATGGAATCCTTGGGAGGGCATGGCGGCGCCTACGTGGCGCCCTACGTGGTTCAGGTCATCCGGCGCTACCTGGCGGCCATGGATCCCTCGCTCGCGAAGGCAAAGGTGAAGGTTCCCATCCTCGAGGACTCGGTCGCGGCCCCCACCGTTATCCCTGGCGACACGGGGCGGCCGTGAGGCGGGAGGGGCTCGATCGGGCGCTGATCCTGGTGGTCATTCTGCTGACCGGGTTCGGTATCCTCATGGTGTATTCCGCCGGGCAGACCGACGTACCCACCCTGGCTCGGGGCGCCTGGATGCGCCAGTTGGCCTGGGTGGGCCTCGGGGTGATTTCGGCGGCGATCGTTTTCCGGGTGAATTTCCGGCTTCTCGAATGGGCGGCCCCGGGCCTCTACACCCTCGGGCTTCTCCTGCTGGTGGTGGTGCTCCTGGTCGGCACCGGGGCAGGCTCCGCGGCCCACAGCAAGAGCTGGCTCAGCGTCGGCGGGGTCCGGATCGGCCAGCCGGTCGAGCTGGCCAAGCTGGGCACGATACTCCTCCTGGCGCGGTACCTCTCCTCGCTCCGCGATCCTCCCTCGACGCTCCGGGCCCTCCTGATGCCGGGGTTGATCGCCGGCGTTCCCCTGCTGCTGGTGATGGCGCAGCCCGACCTGGGGAGCGCGATCGTCTTTCTGGGCATTCTCTTCTCGATGCTGTTCTGGGCCGGGGTGGCGCCGAGGCTTCTCCTCTTACTAGCCTCGCCGGCGGTGAGCCTCCTGCTTGCGGCGGACACCCGGTGGTGGGGGGCCTGGATGTTCCTGCTGTTCGTGCTTCTGGTGATCTGGCGGGCGTACGTCGCCGAGGGGGTGCTCATCTATATCGTCAACGCCGCGATGGGGGTGCTGGCGATCATCATCTGGAACCGGATGAAGCCCTACCAGCAACAGCGGCTCATCACCTTCATCCGCCCCGAGAGCGACCCGATCCGGTCCGGCTACCAGGCCATCCAGTCCAAGGTGGCCATCGGCTCCGGGGGCTTGTTTGGAAGCGGCCTCCTCAACGGGCCTCAGAAGCGCCTGGCCTTCCTGCCGGAGCAATACACCGACTTCATCTTTGCGGTACTGGGGGAGGAGCTCGGCTTCGCTGGTGTGGTGGTCGCGCTGGGTCTGTTCCTGGCGCTCTTCCTGATCATCCTCAGGATCGCCCGCCGAGCCACCGACCCCTTCTCCAGTCTGGTGGTTTTCGGGGTGCTGGGGCTCTTCTTTACCCACCTGTTCGAGAACGTCGGAATGACGATCAACGTCATGCCGATTACGGGAATCCCGCTGCCATTCTTTTCATACGGCGGCTCGTTCGTACTGGCGGCGTCGCTCGCGATCGGGTTGGTTCTCCGGGTCGCATGGGACTCGCGACAGAGCGGCTATGCTGATGTTTGACAACGACTTAGCTGTCAAGGGGTAGCGGCATGCGATTGATTGCGCCAGATTGCCCCAATGGCTTGGTTCAAGAAGGAGCGGAAGCCCCGGATTTCCCAGCGGACCAAGCTGGAGATTCCGAAGGACGCCTGGGAACGCTGTGAGAACTGCGGCCATGTTGACATCCGGGAACGGTTCGAGCGCGCCCTGAATGTCTGCTCCGAATGCGGCCACCACCGGAGATTTTCGGCCGAGGAGTACATCGAGCTGTTGACCGATGCGGGAACCTGGCGGGAGTTCTTCGCCAACCTCCGGTCGCAGGACCCCCTGGGCTTCGAGAGCTATCGCGACCGCCTCTCCGCTGCCGAAAAGAAGGCGGGGACCTCGGAGGCCATCTACACCGGATTCGGCCGCCTCGAGGGGATTCCCTACCATTTGGGCGTGATGAACTTCGCCTTTATGGGGGGCTCGATGGGCTCGGTCGTCGGTGAAAAGATCGCCCGCTTGGCCCGACGCTCGGCGGACAAACGTCTGCCCCTGCTCCTGGTCTGTACCTCGGGGGGAGCCCGGATGCAGGAAGGCGTGCTCTCTCTGATGCAGATGGCCAAGACCTCCGCCGCCATTGGACAGCTCAAGCAGGATTCCGTCCCCTTCATCACCATCCTCACCAATCCGACCACCGGCGGCGTGTCGGCTTCCTTCGCCATGCAGGGCGATGCGATCCTGGCGGAGCCCGGCGCGGTGATCGGGTTCGCCGGCCAGCGCGTGATCAAGCAGACCATCGGTCAGGACCTTCCCGAAGGATTCCAGACCGCCGAATTCCTCCTGGAGCATGGCCAGATCGACGATGTGGTGCCGAGGGGGGCGTTGCGGGAAACCGCCGCCCGCCTGGTTCGCCACATGCTCGGCCATGGGGCCGGGGCGCCTCCGCTGGCGGCGCTCCCGTCGGCTCCGGTGCAGGCCGAGGTCTGAGAAGGAGCCCTCACCGCTCGAGCTTCTTCCGCCATGCCGCTCTCCTACGCCGACGCCGTCGCCTACCTGTATCCCCGCGTCACCCAGATCAAGTTCGGGCTCGAGACCACCAGGGCTCTTCTCGAAGAAATCGGGGATCCCCAGGGCCTGTTTCCCATCGTGCATGTGGGAGGTACCAACGGCAAGGGCAGTGTCACCCAGCTGGTTGCCTGCGCACTGCGCGCCGCCGGCTGGTCGGTCGGGACCTACACCTCACCGCACCTGGTGTCGTTCCGGGAGCGAATCACGGTGGACGGGGTTCCCATCGGGGAAGCCGCGGTGGCGATGTGGACCGCCCGGCTGCGGCCGCTCTCCGACCGCCTTGGCGCGACCTTTTTCGAGACCACCACGGCCATGGCATTCGCGGACCTCGCCGCACGCGGAGCCGAGATCGCAGTGGTCGAAGTGGGGCTGGGGGGCCGGCTCGACAGCACCAATGTGGTGCGGCCGATCGCGAGCGGGGTGACCAAGATCGAGATGGATCATCAGAAGTACCTCGGGGACACGCTCGAGGCCATCGCGCGGGAGAAGGCGTGGATCGCGAAGCCCGGGGCCCCGTTCGTGGTCGGGGAAGCAAGGCCCGAACTGGTGGAGGTTCTCCGGGCCGAAGCCGACCTCGCGGTGCGTTCACTCGCCCCGGGGGCGCGCGCCGATGTGCGGGTGGTGCCATCGGACCAGGAGTACCCGGCCCGGCTGGCACTTCTCGGGGCTCATCAGCGGCGCAACGCCGCGGTGGCTGCGGCCCTCTTGCAGGCGCTTCCGGCGCCCTACCGGCCCGACGCCGGGGCACTGCGCCGCGGGTTCGAGCGCGCCACCGTGCCCGGCCGCCTGGACCGGCGGGGCAAGTGGCTGTTCGACGTGGCGCACAATCCCGACGGGGTGGCCGCACTCTGCCGCGCCCTCGGCGAGCTCAAGCCGGAGCGCCCCATCCACGCGCTGGTGTCGATACTCGGCGACAAGGCTTGGCCGGAGATGCTGGTCCAGTTGGACCACGTGGTGGACCGGGGAGTTCTTACCGTTACGCCCAGCGCCGAAGGGCGGCGGTGGGACTTGGAATGGCTCCGGCGGTGGCTCAAGGATCCCACCCGTCCGCCGGCCCGCGCGGCGTGGCAGCTCCTCCCCGACTTCGCCGAGGCGCTCGACCGGGTGCAGCAGGGCGCCGGGACGGTCTTGGTAACCGGCTCGTTCCACACCGTCGGGGATGTGATGGAGGCGCTGGGGCTGGGTCCGGTCTGAGCTTCGGCATGTCCTGATTATCTTTGGAGATGGCGCTCAAGGCCCTTCCCGGATTCAGAGATTTCTTCCCCGAGGAGTTCGCCCTCCGAGCGCACATCTTCGAGGCGATGCGCCGGGTGGCCCGGCGGTACGGGTTCGAGGAGTACGATGGGCCGCCGCTGGAGCCGCTGGAGCTCTACACCGACAAGAGCGGCGACGAGATCGTCGCGCAACTGTACAGCTTCACCGACAAGGGGGGGCGCGAGGTTGCGCTCCGGCCGGAGATGACCCCGACGCTCGCGCGGATGGTGGCCGAGCGGGCGAACGGCATCAAGAAGCCGATCCGCTGGTTTTCGATTCCCCAGCTGTTCCGCTACGAACGCCAGCAACGCGGCCGGCTCCGCGAGCACTTCCAGCTCAACTGCGATCTGGTGGGAGACACCGGTCCGCCGGGCGATGCCGAGATCATCGCCTTGGCGATCGATGTGATGCGGGCGCTCGGGCTTACCGCGGCGGATGTGCGGGTGAGGATTTCCGATCGACGAATGCTCGCGGTGCTGCTCGAGGAAATCGGCATCGGCGCCGCCCGGCAGGGGCTGGCCTTCCAGGCGTTGGACAAGCTGGGCCGTTCCGACTATCCGGCGCGGAAGCAGGCGCTGCTTCAGGCCGGCGCGCCGGAATCGGCCCTCGCCGCGCTGGAGACGGTCCCGGCGGTGCGGAACTGGGCCGATCTGGAGAGCCGGTTTCCGGACGCCGCCCGCGCTGGCGAGCCCCTCCGGGAGACGATGGCCGCGCTCGACGCAATGGGCCTGGGTGAGTTTCTCGATTTGGACCTCACCATCGTCCGGGGCCTCGCCTACTACACCGGGACGGTGTTCGAGCTGTTCGACGCCCAGCGCGCGCTCCGAGCCATCTGTGGCGGCGGCCGCTATGACGACCTCCTCGAGCGGGTGGGCGGCGTCAACCTGCCGGCATTGGGTTTCGGGATGGGAGACGTGGTCTTGGGCGAGTTGCTCAAGGAGCGGGGACTGGTTCCGCCGCCCGCCGTTTCGGCCGAGGTGTTCCTGGTGGCCGCCACGTCGGAGGACCGACCGCTGGTGCTCCGCCTGGCGCACCAGCTCCGGGATCATGGGATCCGGGTGGAGTATTCACTGGGCGAGGCGAAAGTCGGCAATCAGCTCAAGCTGGCCGCTGCGCGCGGCGCGCGATTCGCCGTCGTGCTGGGACCCGAGGAGCGCACCCGGGACGCCGCCGTCCTCAGGGATCTGCGGGACGGCTCCCAGCGCGAAGTAGGCGTGAACGCCCTGGGCCAGGAACTCCGCCGGGTGCTGGGCGGCTGAGTCGACACTTTGACCACACCTCGATGAGTGCTCATGGCAGATAACAAGGCTCTCACCACCCGCGCCCAGGATTTTTCCGCCTGGTACAACGAGCTCATCATGAAGGCCGAGCTGGCCGACTACAGCCCG
>JBGPEJ010000139.1:0-8407 GCA_041482775.1 Gemmatimonadota bacterium
ATCCGGGCGACGCCTTTGTGGTGCCGTTCGGGAAGGCGCGGGTCATCACGCCGGGGAGCAAGCTCACGGTGGTGACGTGGGCGGCGATGGTGGAGCGGTGCGAGGCGGCGGCGGCCGCATCAGGCCATTCCGTCGAGGTGCTCGACCTCCGGACGATTTCTCCGTGGGACAAGGCGGCGGTGCTGGCGTCGGTCAAGAAGACCCGGCGCTGCTTGATCGTGCACGAAGACACGCTGACCGCCGGGTTCGGGGCAGAGGTGGCGGCGGTGGTGGCGGAGGAAGCCTTCCTCTCGCTCGATGCCCCGATCCGGCGGATTGCGATTCCGGACGTGCCGACGCCGTATAATGTGGCCCTGATGCATGCGGTGCTTCCTCAGGTGGAGGAAATAACCCGGCGGATCGCTGAGCTGGTGGAGTTCTAGTGGTGCGGCGGGCAGTCGGTGCGGCGGTCGCGTTCGTCAGCGTGACTGCCGGGCTCCTCCCCGCCCAGCAGGAGCCGCGGCGTCCCACGGGGGGCGCTAGTCAAGCTGACGTGGCTGTCGAGATTCTAGGAAAAGGCGGGCTAACGGTCATGGCCGATTCGATCGACATCGTACTTCCCCAGGATCAGACCGAAGGCACCAGCGCGACCGTCGGGAAGTGGTTCAAGGCCGTGGGCGACCCGGTGCGGGTGAACGATCCGCTGCTGGAAATCATTACCGACAAGGTAACGGTGGAGATCGCGGCGACGGCGGACGGGGTACTGACCGAGATCTTGAAGCAGGAGGGAGAGAGCGTCGAGCCGGGCGAGGTGGTGGGCCGGATCGGCGGGAGCGCCGCCGCCGGCCGGACCGCGGAATTCACCGTGCCGGGAATCCCTCACCCAAAGGCTCCGCCGGCGCAGGCCGGCGGCCGCACGGCGGAATTGGTGCCCCCGGGCGGGGGAGAGCTGAGCCCCGCGGTGCGACGGGCGCTCGAGGAGAAGGGCCTGGATGCCTCGCAGGTGAAGGGGACGGGGAGAGGTGGGCGCATCACGATGGAGGACGTCGAACAGGCGGGGGGGCGGATGGTGCCGCACAGCGTCATGCGGCGCACGATCGCGGAGCACATGGTGCGCAGCGTTGCCACAGCCCCGCAGGTGACCGCGGTGTTCGAGGCCGATCTGTCCTCGGTGATCGCGCATCGGAACGCCACCGCCAACGCGCATACGTTCACCGCCTACTTCGTGCGTGCCACCGTTGCCGCGCTCCGCGCGGTGCCCGAAGTGAACAGCCGCTGGCACGAGCAGGGGCTCGAGCTCTTCCGGGACTGCAACATCGGCATCGCCACGGCGCTCGAGGCCGGTGGGCTCATCGTTCCGGTGCTCCGGCAGGCGCAGGATCTGGATCTCGCGGAAACTGCGCGCCGCCTTGCCGACCTGACCACCCGGGCCCGGGCCGGCAAGCTGGAGCCGCGGGAGGTTCAAGGGGGCACCTTCACCATCTCGAACCACGGGGTAAGCGGGTCGCTGCTCGCGGCGCCCGTCATCATCAATCAACCGCAGTCGGCGATCCTCGGCGTCGGCAAGATGGAGCGGCGGGTCAAGGTGACCGGAACGGGCGCCTTCGAGGCCCGGCCGTGCGTCTACGTCACCCTCACCATCGATCATCGGGCGCTGGACTGATTCCAGGCCAATGCCTTTCTCAGCAAGTGGGTGGAAGCGATAGAGGGGGAACCATGACCTCCGTTCTCGGAGCCGAACAACTCACCGCGCCCCGCGTCCGCGGAATCGAATCGTTGCGGACTCCCGCGCTGGTGTTGGATCTCGACGCCGTCCAGCAGAATATTGGCACGACGCTGCGCCTCCTCGGGGGCAACCCGGATCGCTGGCGCCCCCATCTCAAGACCGCCAAGCTCCTCCTCACCATGCGGAGCATCCGGGCGCAAGGCGTATTGCAGGCCAAGTGCGCCACTCCGCTCGAGCTGGAAACCGCCTGCTCCGCGGGGTTCGAGGACCTGCTCCTCGCCTATCCGGTGGGCGGGCCACAGCTGCGGCTGGTCCGCGAGATCGCGGACCGGTATCCCGAGGTGCGGATCTCCGCTCTGGTCGAGGCGGCCGACATGGTGGCGGCCTGGCGTGGCTCCAGGGTCGGGCTGTTCGTCGATCTCAATTCCGGGATGGACCGCACCGGGATGCCGGTCGAACTAGCGCAGGACGTGACGGCGCTGGTGCGCACCATCGGGGAGGCCGGGCTCCGGTTCGGGGGGCTGCACTTCTACGACGGCCATGCCTACGATTTCACGCCGGCCGAGGCCGCCGAGCGGGTGCCCGCCGGGTACGATCGCCTCCTGGCTCTGGCGGAGCGGCTCCGCGCCGCCGCGATCGACGTACCGGAAATCGTGACGGCGGGTACACCGGCCTTTCCGTATGCCGTGGGATACCGGGGCCTTGCGGAGGCAGGCTTCCGCCACCGCCTCTCCCCCGGCACCGTGGTGTACAACGATCGCCGCAGCCTGGAGCAACTCCCCCCGGAGACCGGATACCGCGCGGCGGTGATGGTATTGGCGAGTGTGGTCAGCCATCCGACGCCGACCCGTTTCACCTGCGACGCCGGCCACAAAGCGGTGTCCGCGGACGCGGGAGACCCCACCTGTGCGGTGCTCGATCACCCCGAGTACCAGCCCCGGCACCCCAGCGAAGAGCATTTGCCGGTGGACGTCCCGCCCGGCGCGCCGCTCCCCCCTCGCGGGGAGCTGCTCTGGCTCCTGCCCAGCCACGTCTGCCCCACCGTGAACAACTTCGACCACGCTGTCGTGGTCACCGGCGGGGTGATTCAGGGGGTGGAGCGGGTGACGGCGCGAGGGCGGAGTGCGCCCTGCTAGAACGTCTTGAAGTGCTCGAACGGCTGGTGGCAGCTGTGGCAGGTGTGGAGCGACTTGCACGCCGTGGCGCCGAATTCGCTCTCCAGCGAAGTATCCGCGGAGCCGCAGTAGGGACAGGAAACCGTCCGCACCGTGCGTCCCAGCGGCACCAGCTGCTCCGCCGGAACCGGCCCGGGAGGCGCAATGCCGTAGGCGCGGAGCTTTTCCCGCGAGGCATCTGAAATCCAGTCGGTGTTCCACGCGGGCGCGTAGACCGTCTTGACTTCGACGATCGGGAAGCCGCCGCTCCGGAGCGCCGCGACGATGTCCTCCTCGATCACGTGCATCGCGGGGCAGCCGGAGTAGGTGGGGGTTACAGTCACCGCGACCGTATCACCCTCGACCCGGACCTCCCGCACGATGCCTAGCTCGACCACCGACAGCACGGGAACCTCGGGGTCCTTGACCGACTCGAGGATCTCCAGTGCCCGCGCGCGCTGATCTACCATTTGGCACCCGGATGGCTGCGCGCCACGATCTGCATTTCCGCCAGCAGGTGGCCCAGGTATTCGGTATGGCGGCCGGAGCGCCCGCCGGTCATCCGCATCGGCGCGGAGGGAACCGCCAGCGTCGCCCGGCCGAGTACGTCGCGCACCATCGCTTCCCAGGGTGGCCGGAGGGTCTCCAGGTCGGGGACCACCCCGCGCGCACGGAGCGCGGTGTCAACCTCGTCCTGATAGGCGAGCTCTCCGGTCCAGGGCCACAGCTCATCGAGCGCCGCCTGCGCGCGGGCGTGGCTCTCCTCGGTCCCGTCGCCCAGGCGGAGCACCCACTCGCTGCTGTGCCGCAGGTGGTAGCGGTCCTCCTTGAGCGCCTTGGCCGCGATCGCGGCGAGATCGGCGTGCGACGAGCGGCCGAGCGCGTCGAGCAGGTGGTAGCTCCAGGCATCGAACAGAAACTGGCGCAGCATGGTGAACCCGAAGTCGCCCCGGGGAAGCTCCACCAGCTGGAGGTTGCGGAAGAGGGTCTCGTCCCGCCAGTAGGCCAGTGCATCCTCGTCCCGGCCCTCCCCCTCGACCTGGCCGGCCAGGTGGAGCAGCAGCGACGCCTGGCCGAGCAGGTCGAGGGAAATGTTGGCGAGGGCGATGTCCTCCTCGAGAATGGGCCCGTGGCCGCACCATTCGGAGAGGCGATGTCCGAGGACCAGGCGGTCGTCGCCCAGGCGGAGGAGGTATTCGGACAGCGGGGCGTCGCTCAAACGGACTTGACGCCCCGCGGCACCTTGTAGAACTGCGGGTGCCGGTATGGCTTGTCGTTACCCGGGTCGAAGAACGGCCCGGCGTCGCTGGGGCTGGAGGCGGTGATCGCGGCGCTGGGCACCACCCAGAGGTTCACCGCCTCCCCCCGCCGGGCGTAAACGTCGCGGGCGTTCTGCAGCGCGGTTTCCGCGTCGGCGGCGTGCACACTCCCGGCGTGCTCGTGGGGCGATCCGTCGGCGGGCTGGGTGAAGACTTCCCAGAGCGGCCATTGGTCGCTCATGCGGCGCTCCTCGCCGCGCGTTTGGCGGCGTAGGCCTCCGCGGCGGCCCGGACCCACGCACCCTCGGCGTGCGCCGCACGGCGCGCCGCCAGCCGTTCGCGATTACAGGGCCCGTTGCCCGCGATGACCTGGTAGAACTCCTCCCAGTGGATCGGGCCGAACTCCCAGTCACCGGAGTCGGCATTCTGCTTGAGATCGGGATCCGGCAGGGTGAGCCCGATGGCCTGCGCCTGCGGGACGGTCAGGTTCACGAACCGCTGCCGCAACTCGTCATTCCCCTTCTGCTTGACCTTCCAGCGCAACAGCTCCGCGCTGTTGGGCGAGTCCTTGTCGCTCGGCCCGAACATCATGAGCGAGGGCCACCACCAGCGATTCACCGCGTCCTGCGCCATCGCCTTCTGCGCCGGCGTGCCGGCGGAAAGCGTGGCCAGAATCTCATAGCCCTGACGTTTATGGAAGTTCTCTTCCTTGCAGATCCGCACCATCGCGCGCGCGTAGGGGCCGTAGGAGGCCCGGGCCAGCATCGTCTGATTCACGATCGCGGCGCCGTCCACCAGCCACCCGATCGCGCCCATGTCGGCCCAGGTGAGGGTGGGATAGTTGAAAATGCTGGAGTACTTCGCGGTGCCGGCGAGCAGCTGGTCGATGAGATCCGCGCGGTCCACCCCGAGGGTTTCGGTGCCGCAGTAGATGTACAGCCCGTGCCCGGCCTCGTCCTGGACCTTGGCGATCAGCGAGATCTTCCGCCGGAGGCTCGGCGCCCGGGTAATCCAGTTCCCCTCGGGGAGCATGCCCACCACCTCGGAATGCGCGTGCTGGGACATCATCCGGATCAGCTGCTTCCGGTAGCGGTCCGGCATCGGGTCCTTGGGTTCGATGCTCTCCCCTCGGTCGAGGCGCGCCTCGAAGGCGGCAAGCTGGGCGGAATCGGTGGCCGTTTCCATAGAGTATATTGAAATATACTCCCTTTGTCCCCAGCGATTGAGGATCCGCGCCCGTGACCCAACCGCCCGCTCCCGCCTCGGTGCTCGAGGCCGGCACCGTGCACGCCACGGTGGCCGAGGGCGTCGCGACGATCCAATTCGGACATCCGAAGAGCAACTCGATGCCCTCGGCGCTGCTGACCCGGCTCGCGGAGGCCATCGAGGAAGCCGGGCGGGATCCGGCCGCGCGAGTGATCGTTCTCCGGAGCGAGGGGGGCGGTCCGTTCTGCGCCGGCGCATCCTTCGACGAGTTCAAGGCGGTCAAGGACGCCGCGTCGGGGAAGCGGTTCTTCTCCGGCTTCGCGAAGGTGATCCTGGCGATGATCCGGGCGCCCATGTTCGTGCTGACGCGGGTGCAAGGGAAGACCGCCGGCGGCGGAATCGGAATCGTGGCGGCCTCGGACTACGCCCTCGCCGCGAGCGGCGCCGCCCTGCGCCTGAGCGAGCTCGCGGTGGGGCTGGGGCCGTTCGTGGTCGGCCCGGTGATCGAGAAGAAAATCGGACTCGGCGCGATGAGCGCCCTGACGGTGGACGCCGATTGGCGGAGCGCCGCCTGGGCGCTGCAGTTTGGCCTCTACGCGGAAGTCCTGGACACCGCCGAGGAGCTCGACCGCAGGGTGGAAGCCTTCGCGCGCAAGCTCGCGGCGTACAATCCCGAAGCGGTGCGCAGGATCAAGGAAGTCTTCTGGGCCGGCACCGAACACTGGCCCGAGCTCCTGGCCCAGCGGGCGGAGATCAGCGGCAGGCTGGTGTTGTCGGAGTTCACCAAGCGGGCCATCGGCGCCTGACTGAATTCAACGGTACCCCTATGCACTCGCGACCCTTCTCGCTCGGCTCCTTGGTCGGAGCCATTCTGGCGCCCGCGCTGCTGGCCCAGTCCGCGCCGCCCTGCCCCCAGCATTCCCGGGATTGCCCGGCGCCGCCGGTGGTGCGCCCCGCTCCCGCCGGCGAGCCGGTGCAGCCACCGTCGGACGCGGTGGTGCTGTTCAACGGTCGCGACCTTTCCAACTGGCGGAATCCCGACGGCGGGCCGGCGAAATGGCTGGTGCGCGACGGCTATATGCAGGTGGCGCCCGGATCCGGGGGCATCGCCACCACCCGGGGATTCGGCGATGTCCAGCTCCACGTCGAATGGGCCACCCCCAACCCGGCCAAGGGCTCCGACCAGGACCGCGGAAACAGCGGCGTCTTTCTGATGGGCCGCTACGAGGTGCAGGTGCTTGATTCCTACGGCAACGTCACCTATCCCGATGGCCAGGCCGCGGCGTTGTACGGCCAGTACCCGCCCCTGGTCAACGCGAGCCGCGCGCCCGGCGAATGGCAGACCTACGACATCGTCTTCCGCCGGCCCCGGTTCGGCGCGGACGGAACCCTCGCGAGCCCGGCCCGGGTTACCGTCGTCCACAACGGCGTGCTGGTCCAGGACAACGTGACCCTCACCGGGCCGACCGCGCATCAGCGGCGGCCGCCCTACGAGGCGCATCCCGATCGCCTGCCGCTCTTCCTGCAGGACCATGAGCACCCGGTCCGTTATCGCAACATCTGGGTGCGCGAGCTGGAGCGGGCGCCCTAGCGCTTCCCCGGTTCGAGCCGCATCTTCGCCTCGGGACCATCGCTCCCAATTCACGACCCGCTTCTCACCCGCGCTCCCTGGGGGATTCCGTGCGCAAATACCTGACCGAGTTCATCGGCACCCTGTTCTTTGTGATGACCATCGGCCTCGTGGTGGCCTCGGGCACTCCGATGGCGCCTCTGGTAATCGGCTCGGTCCTGATGGTGTTGGTCTACATGGGAGGCCACGTATCCGGCGGGCATTACAACCCAGCGGTCTCGCTGGCCGTCTATCTCCGCGGCAAGCTCCCCGCGGGAGAGCTCCTGCGCTACATCGCGGCCCAGCTCCTCGGCGCCATCGCCGGGGCCTACCTCTCCTACATCTTTCTCGACCACACCTTCGCGCCGGCGCCCGCGGCCACCGCCACTACGGTCACCGCGGTGCTGGTCGAGATTGTCTACACCTTTCTGCTAGCGCTTACCGTGCTCAACGTGGCCACCTCGAAGGCCACCGAGGGGAATTCGTACTACGGCCTCGCGATCGGGTTCGCGATCGTGATTGCCGCGTTCGCCGGTGGCCCCGTTTCCGGCGGCGCGTTCAACCCGGCCATCGGCACCGGTTCGATCCTCATCAACGCGTTCTTCGGCGGTGGTGCGTGGGGCAATCTGTGGATTTACCTGGTGGGCCCGTTCGTGGGCGGTGCGCTGGCCTCGGTGGTCTTCAAGATTCAGGACGCCGGCGCCTGATGGAGATCCGCTCCGCCGGAGCGTTCGCCGATTACTGGGAGAGTGTCCGGGGACGCACCCGGCGGGTGGTCCTGGCCATCCCGGAGGAGCGGCTGGAGTGGACCCATGCCCCGGGGAAGTGGACCCTCGGCGACCTGGCCCGGCATCTGGCCGGGATCGAGCGCGACATGTACGCCGAGAACGCGGCAGGGCGCCCGAGCCGGTATCCGGGGCATGGCCGCGAGCTGGCCGACGGGTTCGATGCCGTGGTCGCGTACCTGGATCGCAAGCACGCCGAGTCGCTCGCGATCTTCCGCGGCCTCACTCCGGCGCAGCTCGAAGGGAAGACCCTCACCCCAGCCGGAACGCCGATCACGACCTGGAAATGGCTCCGGGCCATGGTGGAGCACGAGGCGCACCACCGCGGGCAGATCTACCTGATGCTGGGAATGCTCGGCGTCACCCCACCGCCGCTCTACGGACTCACCGAGGAGGAGGTGCAGGCAAGGACCGCAGCCACCCCGCGATGATCTCTCCGGTTTCCCGCGGAGCGGCCTGCGGGAAGAGATGCCCCCGGCCGGGAATGGTGACATGGGTGGCGGCCGGGAGCCGGGTTCGCATGAGCTCGGCCGCCTCGGGAAGGAAAGTGTCCGAGATACCGCCCCCCACCACCAGCAGCGGGAGGGCGGGGTCGAGCCGGACCAGGTCGTTCCAGGTATCGGGATAAAACGATTCATAGTAGTGCGCCTCCCATTCGGGCGGCCACGCCAGGCCGAATCCGCCGCCCG
>JBGPEJ010000140.1:0-8339 GCA_041482775.1 Gemmatimonadota bacterium
ACCTCGAGGCGCCAGAGGCCCGGGCGCATCTTGTCCAGGAAGTAGATCCCCTCTCCCTCGTAGGCCACGATGGAGGAGGAGCCGTACCCGGCGATGCGACGGAGTGCTGTGAGGTCCGGAGGTACCGCACGGGTTGAGCCGGCATAGAGGAACGCGTCGCGCGCGACCAGCTCACCGAGGTCGCCACCGTAGGACACGTGGAAGTCGCCAAACCGCGTGTTCTGCGGATAGGCGCCGTACGAACGCATCCGGGGCAGCCGGTGCATGGCCTCGGCCGCGATGATGGCGCTCATGGCCTTCCGCGGGGTGTAGACCAGGTTGAGGTAGTGGGTTTGCCAGCCCAGGTTGCGTGACGCGGTCCCCAACATGTCGTAGGCGAACATGAGGGCGGCCTGGGCGCCTACGCTGCGCATCGTCCGCGCCATGGCTGGATACATCGTGCCGGTGCGCAGGTCGGGGCTGTCGAACTCGTAGACGATCCGCGGCAGCCGGGCCAGCTCGGGGCGCAGCATGTCGGGATAGGTATCGGTGGTGCGGAGGTAGTTGCCTTCCAGCTCGTGGCCGGAGTTGAGGCCGGTGGGGTACCAGCCGAATGTCACACCCTGGGCTCGGCTCCGCCGGATCGCTTCGCCGATTCGGAAGTCCTGGCTCACGTTGTAGAAGATGAGCTTGGTGCAGCCGGTGCTCCTGACCGCGTCGCTGAGCGCATTGATGTAGCGGATCGAGCCCTCGAGATCCTCGGGGTGGTGCCACGGCTCGTTCACCAGCTCGATGAACGCGATCGCCGGCTCGTCCTTGAGGGCGGTGCCGGTATAGGGGTTCACGTGATTGAGTATCTGCCGCAGGTAGTTGACCTGCGCCGCGATCGCGGCGGGGTCGGTGCCCATCTTGCCCTTCCCGAAGCGCCGGCCGAAGCCTTGCGCCGAAGTGTCGGAGAGCGCGTCCGGCCAGTTGGAGCCGTACAACTGAATCGGACTCAGGAGCATGTAGATTCCCCGCTCCCGCGCCCGGGCAATGAGATAATCCTGCAGGTCGAGATGGTCGTTGGAAATCAGATTGCCGGCGCTGTCGGAGGCCTCCCAGTCGCCCCAGAAGGTGAGCCGCATCCCATCCCAGCCCATCCGGGCGAACTGGGCCATGTCCTCATCGATCATCCGCTTGCGATCAGCGTGGAGATAGCCGGCCGCCCGGTAATCCGACGCGGTGGGCAGCACGTAGTTGGCGCCGAAGAGGGTCACTTCCTTCCGGTCGTCCCGCCAGCGCACCACCCCCGCGCTGTCGAGGTAGACGGCGCGATTGGCGGCGGCGGGCGTTGCCGCGGGCGCGCGCTGGGCCTGCGCACTCTCTACCATCACCGCGGAGCCACAGATTACACCGATTACACAGATGACTCTGTGATATCGTCTGATCTGTGTCATCTGTGAAATCTGTGGATGGCTGTCGCTTGCGTACTCTCGGCTCATCGGGTCTCCCCACAACTCGCGGACGGTGGGTGTTGTATGGGACTCTGTTATCGCGCCGGCGGAATCGCGTTTGACGGGGCGCCCCGCACGATTGCCATGCTGACGCTCGCGGAGCGCAGGCCATCCGCCGAGGCGGTCAGCGTGAGGGTTCCCGCCCCCGCCGCCCGCAAGATGGCCAGCCCGCGGCCGTTGAAGGCACGCCGGTGGTCGGAGCGGTAGGGGTCGTGGTCTTGCTGGTTGGCGTTGTCGAGCACCACGATGCTGCCGCCGGTTACCGCAAAGCGTACTTGGGTTTCCGCGTCGGGGACGACGATACCCGCCGAGTCCACGACCTGGAAGGCCACCTGTGCCACATCCCCAGGATCGGCGGTGAGGGTGTCACGGTCCACCGAAAGGCGGATGGCCGCCGCCGGGCCCGCGGTCCGAACCTCCGCTTCGCAAGCCACCTTGCCATCCCGGCGCTTGCCGACCGCCCGGAGCACCCCCGGCTGGTACGGCACGTCCCAGCTCAGGTGCAGGTCGTTGGTGGTAGCCCTCACCACCGGCAGGGCGTAGCTGTTCCACCCGCCCGAGGTGCCCTGCGCCGGGAACTCCAGCCGCTTCTCCCCCAGCGAACGACCGTTGAGGAACAGCTCCACGCTGTTGCAATTGGTGTAAGCCAGCACCGGAATCACCTGCCCGATCCGTCCCGCCCAGTTCCAGTGCGGGAAGAGGTGCAGCACCGGCTGATCGGTCCACAGGCTCTGATACAGGTAGTACGCGTCCTTGGGATGACCGGTGATATCCATCGCCCCGGAGGCGAACCCCTTGAAGGGCCAGGAGCTCTCTCCCAGGTAATCCACCCCGGTCCACATGAAGTTGCCGGCGAAGTAGTCGTGCGTGGTGATCCACTTCCACAGCCGCTCGGCCTGAACCATTCCGCTGGTGTAGTTGGGCCGCACGGCCGCCGGATCGCTGCCCAGCGAATAGCGCTCATCGAAGCTCTGGAAAATGGAGCCGCTCTCGGTGCCGACCATCTTCCACTCGGGGTGGTCGTGCCGGTCCTGGTCGGCAAAGACTTCCCGGCGCTCGTGCCAGCGGTCCACATAGTTGTAGCCCACCACGTCGAGAGCGTTGAGGAACGCCGGGGTGGCGGCGCCGTCGTCAGCGGCGATATGGTCGTTGCCGGTGGTGACCGGTCGGGTCGGGTCCTCGCGATGGAAGATGTCGAGCAGCCGGCGCAGCACCGTGGCCCCCCCCGGTGCGCTCTGCTCGCCGATCTCGTTCCCGGCGCTCCACAGGACAATCGAGGGGTGGTTCCGGTCACGTTGGACAAAGTCCGTCACGTCGCGCTCCGACCACTCGGCGAAGTACTTGTGATAGCCCTCGGCCACCTTGCCGAAGGTCCATTCGTCGAACGCCTCCGCCATGACCAGAAAGCCCAGGCGGTCACAGAGGTCCATGAATTCGGGTGCCGGCGGGTTGTGCGAAGTGCGGATGGCGTTGACCCCCATCGCCTTGAGCAGCGTGAGCCGGCGCTCCCACACCCGCTCCGGCACCGCCGCGCCGAGCGCACCGGCGTCGTGGTGCAGGTTGACGCCCCGCATCTTGACCTGCCGGCCGTTGAGCAGGAAGCCCTTGTCCCTGTCGTACGTGATCGCGCGGATGCCGAACGTCGTAGTGGTAAGGTCGGCGGCGCGGGCGCCATCCAGCACCTCGGAGTTGAGCAGGTACAGATTCGGCGCCTCTACCGACCAGAGACGGGGCGACGCGACCGGCATCCGCTGCTCCAGCTCGACGGTCTTCCGGCCCTCGAGCGTGAAGGGCGTTTCAGTGCGCGCCACCTCCCGGCCGGTGCCGTCCAGGATGCGGGAGCGGAGCACGCCCCGGCGCGGGGTGGCATTGTCGTTCTCGACCCGGGTGCGGGCCACTACTTCCGCACCGGTGGCGTCGGCGCGCGGGGTCGTTACCGAGATGCCCCAGTGGCCCACATGGAGCGGATCCGTGAGGGTAAGCCAGACGTGCCGGTAGATGCCGCTTCCGGTGTACCAGCGGGAGTTGGGCTGCAGCGAGTTGTCGACCCGCACCGCCACCAGGTTGACGCCGGACACGAGGTGCGGCGTGATGTCGTAGGCAAAGCCGACGTAGCCGTAGGGCCGCCGGCCCAGGTGCACGCCGTTGATCCAGACGTCGCTGTTCATGTAGACGCCGTCGAACTCGAGCCGGGCCTCCTGGCCCCGTGGGCCCGCCGGCATGCGGAACGCCTTCCGGTACCAGCCGATGCCGGTGGGGAAGTAGCCCACCCGCCCGCCGCCCGGGGCGTCCTCCCGCGGCGTCCCCTCGATGCTCCAATCGTGGGGGAGGTCGAGGCGGCGCCACTGCCGGTCGTCAAAGCCCGGCCGCTCACCGCCCGCCGGGTCGCCGAGGGTGAAGCGCCAGCCCTGATCCATCGACAGGCGCTGTCGCTGGGCGGCGGCGGGACCGGCCGCCAAGGTCAGTGTGGCGAGGCCGATAAGAAGTGCCGTTGCAGAGCGGGTCATGGGCGCTACATTGCCTTTCCGGCTCACTTCGGGCAAGCCATTTCCATCCGGGAGTAATGCCGATGCTCACTCGCCTCGCCGCGCTCGCGGTTGGCCTGTCGGTCGCGGGGTACGGCGTCGCCGCCCGGCCGCTGCCCTTGCCGGTTGCGGCCCCGGCCCCTGCGCCGGACACGTCGTGGGTATCCAGCAGCGCAATCTACGAGGTATTCGTCCGGGACTTCTCCCCCACCGGAGATTTCCGGGGCGTGATCCGCGGGCTCGACCGGGTCCAGGCCGTTGGCGCGAACGTCATATGGCTGATGCCCATCTACCCAGTCGGGGTTGCCAACCGGAAAGGGTCGCTCGGCTCCCCCTATGCGGTGCACGACTACCGCGCGACCGATTCCGCCTTCGGTAACGCCGCCGACTTCCGGGCCCTGGTGCAGGCGGTGCACGCGCGCCGGATGAAGCTGATCCTCGACTGGGTTCCCAATCACACCGCCTGGGACAACGTCTGGGTCGCAGAACACCCCGACTTCTACATCCGGAACGACAGCGGCGGGCTGACCGTGCCCCGCGACGACCATGGCAAGCTGACCGACTGGACCGATGTGGCCCAGCTCGACTACAAGAATCCCGAGCTCCGCCGCGCGATGATTGCCGCCATGCGCTACTGGCTCACCGAGTACGGGATCGACGGCTTCCGGGTGGACGCCGCCGGTTTTGTCCCCGACGACTTCTGGCGGGAGGCGGTGCCGGCACTCCGCACAACCGTCCCGCGGCGGATCCTCCTCCTTGCCGAGTGGGGCGATCTGAAAATGCACCGCTTCGGGTACGACCTCACCTACGCCTGGGATTCTTACAGCAGCTTGAAGAAGGTGTGGCGTGGGGCACCGGCCGTCACCTTCGTCCGGCGCGAGCTGACCGACCTGGCGGCCATGCCTCCGGGCGGCATGCGGCTCCGCTTCACCACGAATCACGACGAGACGGCTTGGGACCAGCCGCCGGTGACGCTCTTCGGGGGTTCGGCGGGAGCGCGCGCGGCCTATGTCGCTATGGCGCTGTTGCCGGGCCGGCCGCTGATCTACGACGGGCAGGAGGTCGAGAGTCCCCAGAAACTCGGTCTCTTCGTCCGGGATACCGTCGCCTGGAATCAACCCCAGGCCGCCCAGGCCCGCGCCTTCTACCGGCGGGTCGTGCAACTGGCGCGTACCGATACGACGTTCACCAAGGCGGAGCTCCGCGCGGTCGAGACCAGCGACACCAACGATGTGATCGCCTATCAGCGGGGCGGCGCGGTGGTACTGGTGAACCCGCGGCCCCACGAGGTGCGATTCACCGTGACCGGCGTCGCCGTGGGCCGCTTCCGCGACCTGCTCTCCGACCGCACCCAGCTCGGCGAAACCGTCACCCTCCCGGCCTACGGTGCCGTGGTGCTGGTGCGGCGCGCCGGCGGCCACCGCGCGCCTAACGGTGAATGAGGTCCAGCACCAGGCTCGCTCTGGGGCCCAGAGCGCCGGGAATCGCAACGTAGTCCCGCATCTGCCCCTCAGGGCTCACCTCCAGCACGGAGCCATTCGGACCGCCGAGCAGGTTCCGCGGCTGGTAGCGGCCGGGCGGCAGCACACCGGCGGAGGAGCTGATCGAGAGGCTGGTTACCGCCGTCGCACCCAGGTTGGCCACCACGAGCACCGCATGGTCACCGGCGCGGCGGAGGTAGGCGGTGACGGCGGAGTTCTGCGACACCAGTGGAACCAGCCGGCCGGTCGCCAGCGCCTCGCTCTCCTTCCGCAGGTGGATCAGCCGGCGGTAGAGATTGAGCAGGGAACCGGGGTCGGCGTTCTGGGCCTCGACGTTTACCGTCGCCGTGTCCGGCTGGGTGCTTTCCCACGGGGTACCGGAAGTGAATCCCACGCCGCGCCCCCGGCTCCACTGCATTGGAGTCCGAAGCCGAGGGTCCGGCTTGTCCCCGGTCATCCCGATCTCCTCGCCGTAATAGACGAAGGGCAGCCCGGGGAGGGTGAGCAGGAGCGTCGCCGCGAGCTTCGCCTTGGCAACGTCTCCGCCCAGCGCGGTCATCGAGCGGGTGCCGTCATGGTTGCTCAGGAACGGCGACCAGCGATACGCGGGCAGCGTGTCCTGCAGCGTCAAGTATCCGCCTAGCAGCCCTGCCGCGGAGCCGGTGCGGACCGCCGACAGCAGCGAGTCGGCCAGCTCGAAGGCGAAGGAGGAGGTGAGCTGGTCGGGGTAGTAGGGAAGCACCATCGCCAGGTTGCCCCACGCCTCTCCCACCGTATACGCCTCGGGCGTAATGCTGTCGATGTGGGCGGCGTACTCGTGCAGGAAGGCGTGGGTGCCGGCGCACCCGGAGAGGCAGCTTCCTTCCTCCACCAGGTAGGGGATTGCATCCAGCCGGAAGCCGTCCACTCCCATGTCGCGCAGCCAGAACGTGGCTACCCGCTTGGCTTCTTCCCGGACGGCGGGTGTGTCGTAATTGAGGTCTGGCATCCGGCTCGAGAAGACGCCGTAGTAGTACTCGTTCCGCACCGGCGAGCGGTGCCACGCCTCCCTGCCCCAGGGCCCCTTGCCCAAGGAAGTCGGGGAGAAGCGGTACCAGGCACGGTAGGGCGACGCGGTGTCCGAGAGCGCCTTCTGGAAGTACGGGTGCTCGTTGGACGAGTGATTGAGCACCATGTCCACCAGGACGCGAATGCCGCGCCGGTGCGATTCCGCGACCAGGCGCTTGAAGTCGTCGTTGGTGCCGTAGGCCGGCTCCACCCGGTAGTAGTCGCTGACGTCGTAGCCGTGGTAGCTGGGCGATTGCGCTACCGGCATGAGCCATATGCAGGAGGCGCCGAGGCCGCTGATATAATCGAGCTTGGCGGTGAGCCCGTTCAGGTCCCCGATGCCGTCGCCGTTGCTGTCGGAGAAGGAGCGGACGAACACCTCGTAGCAGACGGCGCCGCGGGTCCATGCCGGCGGCTGCTGCGCCGGCAGCGCGCCGGAAACGAGGGCAGTCCCGGCCAGCGCCCAGCGCAGCGACTTCATTGCTTGCTCGCGGCGTCGATGGCGATCGCCGACCGGGCCGGGAGGTTGACCGGCGCCATGCCGGCGGCATCGACCACTATCGAGGTGCCGGCGCACGCCGCGCCCACCAGCCCGCCGGTCAGGAGGTCGCAGTAGGTTCCCGCCGGCAGGCCGGTCGGGATGGCGGCCGCCACCACGGCGCTCTCATTGTTGATGGCCACGAACCCCTTGTCCCCGCGGGTAAAGGCGATGGCGTTGACTCCGTTGTCCCACCAGTGATTGATGTCGGTTCCGGCTACGACGCGGCGGAAGCGTACCATGTTCCGGATGTAGGGATCGCGGTGCTCGCACACCCACTGGCCGAACATGGCCGTCTCGAGGCTTCCCGCACAGACGACGGGGAGGGTCCACCCGTTCACGTCCGACGGGGGGCCCACCGAATTTCCGGAGGGACAGTTGAAGTAGTAGCTCGAGAGGATCGACGGGTATCCGTACGGCTGCGCCAGCATCCAGACGTTGGCGATGCGGAAGGTGCTGCCGTCGCGATAGCTGATGCCGCAGTCGTGCTGGGTGTCGTGGTTCTGCAGGAACACCACCGCCTTGTCCGAAGGCATCAGCCCCCAGGCCACATCGGAGAACTGGTTTCCCGGGGTGCCGGTGGGGTTGAGCTGTGAGATGTGCTCGCCATTGATGCCCCGGAACTTGTTGCCGACCCCGACGAAGGTGAATTCGGTGATGTCGGCGGCGCCCCCCGAACCGTACCCCTCGCCGAAATAGTCCCGCGGCGAGAGCGCTTCTCCCGCTCCGCCTACGACCTCGAGGAAGAAGTAGGGTAGCGGCGTTGCCTCGCCGGCAAGGGTCGTGTTGACCCGGGCGATGATTGCGTCGAGCTCCGCCTGCTGGATGTGCTTGGCCGCATCGATGCGGAAGCCCGCCACGCCGGACCGGGCCAGCGCGATCAGGTAGCCGGCGAGCTTGTCCCGCACCGAGACGAGTCCGGTGTTGAGGTCGGGCAGCGAGAGCAGTTCGCAGTCCTGCACGTTGGCAGCGCTCTGGTAGTCGTTGACCGAGCAGGGCGAGTGGAAGTCGTTCGGAGTATAGAGGCCGGGATAGTTGTACTTCGAGTAGGGCGTGCCGTTGCTCCCGACGCCGGGGCTCGGGAAGTTGGTCATGTGGTTGATCACGGCGTCGACGATGATGCCCACGCCGGCCGCCTTGCAGCGGCTCACCATACTCAGGAACTCCAGGTCCGTCCCCGAGCGGCTTCGCTCCAGGCTGTAGCTCACCGGCTGGTAGCGCTCGCTCCAGTCATGGTTGGGCGTGATGCTGTGCTCCTGCGGCGGCGACACCT
>JBGPEJ010000141.1:0-8233 GCA_041482775.1 Gemmatimonadota bacterium
AATTCTGGTGCGGGTGGGCCAGAGGGTGCGCCGGGGCGACCGGATCGCACTGGTGGGAAACACCGGGCTGTCGACCGGCCCGCATCTGCACTACGAGGTGCACGTCAATGGCCGGCCGGTCGACCCCCGGCGTTACATTCTCCCCGCGGTGGTGACCGACTAGAACTTCACCTTCGGCACCTCACCGGCGGCCGGCGTGGTCAGCTCGAAGTACTCGCGCGGCTTCCCATGGCCGAAGACTTTCGCGGTCAGGTTGTAGGGAAACCGCCGGATGTAGGCGTTGAAATCCTCGACCGTCTTGTTGTAGTCCTGCCGCGCCACGCTGATCCGGTTTTCGGTCCCTTCCAGCTGATTCTGCAGGTCCAGGAAATTCTGGTTCGACTTGAGATCCGGGTAATTCTCCACGATCGCCAGCAGCCGGCCCAGCGGCGCGTTGAGCGCCTGGTTCGCCGTGGCCATCTCCTGGAGGTTGCCGCCCTGGACCGCGCCGGAGAGCTTGCTCCGCGCTTCCGCCACGGCGATGAAGATGGTGGTCTCCTGCTTGGCGAAGCCCTTCACCGTCTCGACCAGATTGGGGATCAGGTCGGCGCGGCGCTGCAGCTGGGTCTTGATCTGCGAGCCCGCGGCATTCACCGCTTCGTCCTTGGTCTGAATCGTGTTGTAGCCGCACCCGGTGGCGAGGAGCGTCGCCGCCCAGAGCACGGGGAGCGAACGACGGAGCGTGGCCATCAGTTGCCTCCTGGAGTGAATTGGTCGATGACGCGGACAGCCGCCGCGACGGCGGAAAGATATCCCTCGAAGGTGGCCGGGGGGCACGCCGGATCCTTGGCGCCCCGGAGTCGCCAGAGGTCGGCCAGCGGCGAGGTGGGAATGCCCAGGGCGGTGCCCGCCGCGGTGAGACAGGCCGGCGTCGAGCGCGGCACCTCCCGCCCATGCAGCGCGAGCGCCGCGCGGAACAGGGCAGCCACCGACGCCGCGGTGTGGACGCCGGCCTCCCCGAGGGCCCGGGGGTCGGCGGAGTGGAGTGCGTAGATTTGCCGCAGCCGGAGGAGCTTTCCGCGGAGCTCGTGCTCCAGCATGCGCCGGAGGTCGGCCGGATCCACCGTGAGGCCCTTGACCGGGTCCTCCCCCCGCAAGACCTCGCGGTTCCGGAGCATGTCGGTAATCTCGATCGGAAAGACGTCGGTGGCGCGCTCCCACTCCGCCCGATCTACCAGGAGCGGTGGCCGCTGATGCTGGCGCCAGAGTCCCTGGAGGGCTCCACTCAACCGCCGGAGCGTCTCGGGCCCGAGCGACTGCGACACCACCAGCAGGTTGATGTCCGACACACCCGCCAGATACTCCCCGCGCGCGCCCGACCCGTAGAGCACGGCGGCGAATCCCCCGCCCAGCTCCTGCCCCGCGCTCTCCAGGAAGGGGGTGACGATACGACCGATCGTTTCCTCCATCAGAACCTCCCCCCGGCGCCGCCGCCGCTGAATCCGCCGCCCCCACCGAATCCGCCGAACCCGCCACCACCAAATCCGCCACCGCCGCCGAATCCACCGCCGAACCCGCCCCCCCCGAATCCTCCGCCCCAGAAAATGCCCGGGCCCCGGCGTCCCCGGGACCCGGGGCCGCGGCCCGCGTTCGCGGCAATGCTGATTACGATGAACAGGACCACGACAATGAGCAGGATCCAGAATTGCGGGAGGCTCCTGGGTCGGGTCGGCGATTCCTCCGGTGCGGGCGCTCCCGAGGTCAGCGCGCTGTCCGTGACCCCCATGCCGCGCGCAATGATGCCGGCCAGCGCCCGGACGCCGGCCTCGAGCCCGGCGCCATAGTCACCCCGCTGGAAGTAGGGGCGCATGAGGTCGCGCACCCGCCCCGCCTCGAGGTCGGTCACGAAGCCTTCGACCCCCTGCCCGGTGGCGATGAAGACCTGCCCCGAGTTGGAGTCGTCCGGCCGCCGGGGAACCAATAGCAGCACTACACCGGCGTTGCGGCGCTGATCTCCGATGGCGGCCTTGGCACCGACGCCCCAGGCCCGTCCGATCGCCACGGCCACGTCCACGGCGGCGCGGTCGCCGATCGTGGGCAGTACCACCGTCGCGATTTCGGCGCCGGTCACACTGCGCAGCCGCTCCGCGAGCGCGTTGAGCCGTTGCACCACGGCCGGGTCGATCGTCCCGGTGGCGTCGGTGACGTATCCGGTCGGTTGCGCCGGAAAGAGCCGGCCCAAGTCTCCACGCTGCGCGACAAGCGCCTCCGGCGCGGCTTGGAGCGCCGTGAGGAGCAGGATAGCTTTGGCCGATGTTACGACTCGCCGCACTCGCGCTCCTGGTCACCTCGGCGTGCGGAAACTCGCGCGAGGTGACGGTTCAAGTCGTGGTTCCGGATCTCGACGGCGCCGAAACGCCGATTCCCGGCGTCGAAGTCGCAGCGCTGCCCTACGATCGCGACAGTATCCTCGCAGTGCTCGAGCGGCATGCAAGCTCCGGGCGCCCCCGTACGCAGACACTCGACAGCCTGTTTCAGGCGTTCCGAGCTCCCTTCATGGCGTTCGCCCGGCTGGCCTGGCAGGTGGAGCGCGCCACTCGGGCGCGCGCCACCCTGGCCGGACAGCGCGCGGCGGCGGCGGCGAACTCGCCGGGAGCCCAGGAATTGGATCGCCGGCTCGGCGCCCTGGACGACTCGCTGCTCCGTCTGGCGCCCGCGCTGGAGCGCGCCAGAACCGAGCTCGCCACGGCGCGAGACACGCTGTGGCCCCGCATCGAGCCGCTCCGCGGCGCTGCGCGGGAGTGGGAACATACCACGTACGCCGGATACGATACCATCGTGCGGACGCTCACCCGCGATCGGATGCGGAACGCGGTGGCGGACACCACCGGCCCGACCGGATGGGCCGCCTTCCGGCTGCCCCAGGGCAGCTGGTGGATCTACGTCCGCTCGCCCGATCCGCAGGATCCGAATTTTACCTGGTACTGGAATGTGCCGGTCACCGGAGACACCCTGCGCCTCAGTCCGGCCACCGGCCGACACCTTCCGAGGTATTGAATCATGCGAATGTTCCTCCCCGCCACCGCGGTGCTCCTGGGCGCCGCACTCGGCGCCGCGGCGCAGACTGATCCGCTTGCCGTACGCACCAAGGGCTCGGCCACGGCGCCGGTCACCGTGTACGAGATGTCCGACTTCCAGTGCCCCTTTTGCAAGAAGCACGTCGACCTGACCTTCCCGACCCTCGAGAAGGAGTACATCGCCACCGGCAAGGTCCGCTGGATCTTCATCAACATGCCGCTCACCTCGATCCACCCCAACGCCGTGGCCGCGGCGGAGTTCGCCATGTGCGCAGCCCGGCAGGGCAAGTTCTGGCCCGCGCACGACCTCCTGTACCGCCAGCAGGAGGTCTGGGCGCCGCTCAAGAATCCGGCGCCGTTCCTCCTCTCCCTGATCGATTCCCTGAAGCTCCCCAAGGCACCGACCACCGCCTGTCTCGAGCGGGGCGAAACGAGAGATGAGGTTCGGGGGGATTCCGAGGGGGCGGTCAAGGCCGGCGCGCAGAGCACCCCCACCTTCTATATAGAAGGCGGAATCCTCGCGGGCGCGTGGCCGGTGGAGGTGTGGCGGCCGATCCTCGACTCCCTGATTCGGGTCAAGAGCCCCAAGAAACCGTAAGCGGTCCCCGGCGGCTGATTATCGAAGGAGGGAAAGGAATACGTCGTAGAGGGCGTGGCTCCAGGCGGTGATCCCGAACCCGCGGAGGAGGTAGAGCCCGCTGAACAGCAGCCCCGCCACCGCCCGGAAGGTGAACGAGCCGAGGGTGAACTCGTCGCCGTAGGGTCCGATGTAGTGGAAGAAGGAGAACACCAACGCGCCGATCAGCGCCGCGAACACCCTGGCGGCGCCCGGATGCCACCGGAGCACCCCGCGAGCGAACGCGGCAAGCCCGGTGACCAGAATGACCCGGAACAGCAGCTCCTCGTAGATGCCCGCCCCGAGGGAAATCATGAGCTGGGTCGAGAGCCCGAAACCCTCCGCTCCGCCAGGTCCACCCCCCGACTGCGCCACCAGTCCCAGCTGCCCGTGGAGCAGGAGGCTGGTGAGCACACTCGCCACCGAGCCCAGCACCATGGCGTACAGCACCGATTCGACCAGCATCCCCGCGAACAGGCGCGGGCGGATCACTCCGTGCGCCCGGCGGTCCCGCACCACCAGCCACCCGCCGATCCCCAGCAGAAGCACGCCGAAGATGGTCACCCCGTACCGGCCCCCCAGCGCCACGAAGACGCTCTTCAGCAGCACGTCGGCGCCGTTCCGGACGTCGCCCATCTGGTCGCCGCTCAGGGCGAGGGCCAGCAGCTCGTAGCAGAGCAGGAGCGGCAGCGCGAAGAGGAGGCTGTACCGGGGAGCGCGGGAGGCGGTCCAGTAGCCGCCGGCGGAGGAAGCCATGCTGAATGGTCGCCTCCCTACTGGCTCCCCGCCACTCCCCGCATATTGTGTGGTGCCTTCCACATCGCTTCCCTATCGCGCCCTCGTGCGCCTCGGCATTTCTCTGGCCCCGCTCTGGTCGCGCGGCCGCCCGAAGCTCAGGACCGGTCTGGCCGCGCGGGCCGGTGGGCGGGAGCGGATCACCGCCTGGGCTCGTGCCCACCGCGATCCGGCGCGCCCGCTGCTCTGGATGCACGCCCCCTCGGTCGGTGAGGGGTTGCAGGCCGAAGCGGTGCTGTCGCTGCTGCGCGCCCGGCATGCCGAGTGGCAGATCGTCTACACCCATTTCAGCCCCTCCGCCGAAGATCTGGCACTCCGGCAGGCCGCCGACCTCGCCGAGTACATCCCCTGGGACCGCCCCGAGGACGTCTCCGCCGCGCTCGACGCGCTCCGCCCCGCGGCCCTGGTGTTCAGCAAGCTCGACCTCTGGCCCGAGCTCGCCACCCGGGCCGAGGCACGCGGCATCGCGGTCGGGATCATCGCCGCCACGGTCAGCCCGGGATCGGGGCGGCTGAAATGGCCGGCGCGGGCGCTGCTGCGTCCGGGGTACCGGGCGGTGGCGCTCGCCGGGGCCATCTCGGAGGCCGACGCGGAGCGGCTGGCGACGCTCGGGGTACCCCGGGACCGCATCGAGATCACCGGCGATCCGCGTTTCGACAGCGCGCTCGCCCGGGTCCGCACCATCTCTCCCGGCGACCGGCTTCTCCCCCTGACCCGGGGAGCCCCCACGCTGGTGGCGGGCTCCACCTGGCCCGAAGATGAGGAAGTGCTGTTCCGCGCCTTCGGGGCGGTCCGCACGGCGCGGCCGGATGTCCGCCTCATTGTGGCCCCGCACGAGCCCACGCCGGACCACCTGGCGGCGCTCGACCAGAGGGCGAGGTCCGCGGGACTCGATCCACCGCTCAGAGCCAGCAGCGCCTCCGGCGCGGCACCGTTTCTGGAAGTCGATCGCGTGGGCGTCCTTTCGACCCTCTATTCCGCGGCCGAGTTGGCGTATGTGGGCGGCGGATTCGGAACGGCGGGATTGCACTCGGTCATCGAGCCGGCGGCCTGCGGCGTACCGGTGCTCTTCGGGCCGAAGTGGGGGAACAGTCGGGAAGCGGGTCTCCTCCTCCGACAGCGCGCGGCGGTGGTGGTCTCCGCGGATTTCCCCGATTGGCTCGACCTGGACCGCACTTCCACCTTCGCCGGGGCAAGTCCGCTGGCCGCAATCTGGCTGTCGCTGCTCAGGAATCCCGGCCACGCCCGGGCCGCGGGACGCCGCGCACTCGAATGCGTCGAGGCCGGCCTCGGGGCTGCCACCCGAAACGCCGGCCTCGTCGAACGGCTGATGTCCCTGGGGATCGCTAGCGCCCGGTAATCACCCCTTCGTACACCACCGTCCTCGGCACAATCATCCCGAGGGTGACGCCGGACACCAGCAAATCAAACCACCGGCTCTTCGTTTTGATTTTGAGCTGGGTGATGCCCTGTCCGCCGACCAGTTGCCGGGCCAGCGCCTTCTGGAGGTTTGCCTGGGACACCAGGACCAGCCCAAAGAGCGTGTGCACGGTGTGGGAGGTCGTCTTGAAGGCCTTGCCTTCGGGCGCCGGGCCCGCGGGGCCGGCCATGCTCACCGGCACGCCCAGCGTCGCGGTGTCGAAAGTCTGGCTGCAGGCGGCGCCGGAGAGGAGAAGCGCGGCGAGCGCGAGACGGCCCGCCTTCACGTGCCCACCCGGAACCCGAGGCCCACGCTCACCACGGCGGTGTGAACCCCGTTGCTTCGCTGGACCTGATCGTACATGGCCCGCACCGACAGGCCGCTCAGAAAGCCGAAGTCCACCCCGCCGCTGATCCCGAACTTGGCCTGGGTGTCGGTATTGCTCCCGGTCACGCTGCCGCCTGATTCCTTGGTGCGGGTCAGGTCCACCCTCGGCGCCACCCAGGGTTTGATACTGAACACCGGATTGGGAATCGTCAGGGCGAGCCCGACGCCCACCGGAACGTGCAGACTGGTGACCTTCCCGCCCTCGACCGTCGATTCGCTGTGGTAGCCCACCCCGCCCTGCAGCGTGACGGACACCGGCACCAGCGGCCCGCCGAACACCTTGAGATTGCCGGTGCCACCCACCGAACGGATCTTGTCTCCCGACCCCTTGGGATCGTAACTCGCTACGCTCGCGCTGAAGCCCACCGGACCCAGCCCGATGGCGCCGGTGCCCCCGAAGGCGATTCCGTTCCCGGCGGCACGGTTGGGAAAGCCTACGTCTCCGGCGATCCCGATGCCGGTCCCGATGCCGGCGTTGCGCACCGGGATGCCGACCACCTGCGCAACAAGGCCGCCGGTGCTTCCGGCGGCCCCGAGCGCCAGGAGCGCGAGGACCCGCGAGTATCGCATCATGTACGGCTCCCGGGCTCGACGCCCGACGGAGAAACTACCGGGCGATGGCGATGCCCAGCGAGAAATTGTTGATGTCGCCGACGCCGATCCCGAGGCGAATCTCGAAGCGCCGATTGATCCGGAGATCGCCACCCAGGCCGAGCGCCACGGCGGTATCACTCCCGCCGTCACCGAAGTTGGGGATGATAACCGGCTCGGCGTAGGGGACCAGGCTCACCTTCGAGTTGGTGAAGGTCACCCGCCGGCCCAGCGAGAGTCCGATCGGGATGTAGAGACGGGACCCGCCGCTCACCAGCGCCGCCCCGACCACGCTGATGATCGCCCCGTCGAGCGGAAAATCCTCGGTCTGGGTAATGACCCGGTAGCGGGCGTCGACGCCGACCAGGAGGGCCGTCTTCGACCCGCCGGTGTCGAGGATCCCGCCGCGCAGGGCGACGTCCCACTTGGCCCCGGCCTGGCTGAAGCCGTAGAAGCCCTCGAAGGAGATGTTGCCCGCGTCGGAGACGTTCCCGCCGATCTCGTAGCGGTCGAAGACCCGGTAGGGGGCGTGGAAGACGGGGGTGGCGGTGGATTGGGCCGCCAGCGGTGCGGCGGCGAGGAGAAGCGCGGCTGCAAGCTTACGCGGCATCCTGATCTCCCTGTACGTGTTCGGCCACGACGCGGACGGTGTTGGAGACGACCTGAAGGAATCCACCCTGCACACGAAATCGAGTGGTGGCGCCCCCGCGGCGGACCGAAAGCGTTCCGGTGCCCAGCAGGGTCATGAACGGCGCGTGGCGGGGGAGGATCCCCACCTCGCCGTCGAACGCGGGCGCGATGACGCTCTCCGCCGGGCCATCGTACACCGCCCGGTCCGGGCTGATGACCAGGACCCGCATCACGACTCCCCGAGCTCCTTGGCCCGTGCGACCACGTCCTCGATACCGCCCTGCATGAAGAACGCCTGCTCCGGCAGGTGGTCGAACTCACCGGAAAGTACCCGCTCGAAGCTCGCCACCGTATCCTCCAGCTTGACGTACTTGCCTTCGAAGCCGGTGAACTGCGTGGCCACGAAGAACGGCTGGGAGAGGAACCGCTGCAGCCGCCGGGCCCGCCCGACGATCAGCTTGTCCTCCTCGGAGAGCTCGTCCATCCCCAGAATCGCGATGATGTCCTGCAGCGCCTTGTAGCGTTGCAGGGTCCGCTGCAGACCCACCGCCACGTTGTAGTGCCGTTCCCCGACGTACTGCGGGTCGAGGATCCGGCTCGAGCTGTCGAGCGGGTCCACCGCCGGGTAGATCCCCAGCTCGGAAATGGCGCGGGAGAGCACCACCGTCGCGTCGAGATGCGCGAACGCCGTCGCCGGTGCCGGGTCGGTCAGGTCGTCGGCGGGAACGTAGATCGCCT
>JBGPEJ010000142.1:0-8114 GCA_041482775.1 Gemmatimonadota bacterium
CTCGGAGTGGGAGGCGGAGGGAATGATCGGCTTGCGCTCGGTGAACTGGTGGTTGAGCGCCCGGGAGAGCTTGGCGTCGGAGCGCTCCGCCCTCCGGGCGATATCGAGCGCCGCTTCCCGCTCGGCGGGATAGTAGTAGACGTCGAAGTGCTCGGTCTGGATGATCTTGAAATCGAAGCGGCCGTACTGGACCTTGTTGCGCCCGAAATACTGGGCCGACAGGGCCGCGGGGAGTGCCGCGAGCAGGAGAGCTGCCACGCCGATGCGACGCATTATGGAGACTTCCTTTCAACCGCCGGCAGCCGCCTCGGAGCGTCGCTCCACAACCGCTCCAACTGATAGAAGGCCCGGGCCTCGGGGTGAAACAAGTGGACGACCAGGTCCACGAAATCCAGCAGAACCCAGCGGCCGGTGGGGAGCCCCTCCACGTGGTGGGCCCTGGCCCCTGCCGCTTCCAGCTTCTCCAGCACCGCCTGCGCGATCCCCCGTACGTGCGCGTCGGAGGTCCCCGAGGCGATGACGAACCAGTCGGTGGCGTCGTTAATGCCGCGCAGATCGAGCGCCACCATTTCCCGCGCCCTGAGGTCATCCGCCGCCCGGAACGCCAAGTCCACCAGCCGGGCCGACTGTCCTCCTCGGACCTCGGCGCCATGCCGCCGCGTCACTGGGCGGCCGCTCCAGATCCGGGCTTCTCCGGGGTCCCGTCTTCCACCTGCCAGCAGAGCGCCCATGCCCCCGGCCCCACGTGGGTGCCCAGGACCCCGGTGGCCAGCGAAACAAAGCAGTCGCGCGGCCGGTACGCCGCGACCAGGGCGGTGCGGATCCGCTCGGCGACCTCCGGAGCCTCCGCATGGGCCACCCCGAACCGGACCGCTTTCGGTCTCGGAGTGAGCGCCTGGTCCACCAGGGCAAGGATCCGGGCCATCACCGCCTCGCGGCCCCGGACCCGATCCACCGGCTGGATCCGGCCGTTGGGATCCAGCGCCAGGATCGGCTTCACATCGAGCATTCCCGCCAGCCAGGCTCTTCCCCGGGAAACCCGTCCGGATCGGATCAGGTTGTCGTACACGTCCACGGTAAGGAGGACACCCGACTGCCCTCGGATCCGCTCCAGTTCCTTCGCGATCTCCCCGGCGCGCCATCCCGATTCGGCCAGCTCCGCAGCCCGGAGCGCCAGGAGTCCCAGGCAGAGCGAGGCAGCACGACTGTCCACCAGGTGGACTCGCGTCAGGCCGGCCGCCCGAACCGCCGCCTGCGCCGCCTGAAAGGTACCCGAAAGTTCCGCTCCAAGGAGCACCGCCACCACTTCGTCGGCTTCCTCGAGCGCCGATCGGAAAACCCGGACGAAATCACCCGGGGTCGGCTGGGAGGTGGTGGGCAGCACCTTGGCGCCGCGAAGCCTCTGGTAGAACTCCTCCGGTTTGATGCCCACCCGGTCCTGGTACACCGTGTCGCCGAAGACGATCTGCAGCGGCACCAGCGCGATGTGATGACGATCCAGCACCGCGTCAGGCAGGTCGGCCGAGGTGTCGCTGACGACGGCCACGGGGCGGCGCTGCAGATGTTGCAGCGCCCGGTGCTGCGCCCGCATGTCGTCGGCCTTGGTGGAAGCGACGGTGCCCCATCGACCGGCATACGTAAAGACGGCCTCCGGCGTATCCGTATGCACATGAACCTTGAGGATGTCGGCCACTACCGCCACCACGACCGATCCACCGAATTGGTGCATGGCCGCCCGGACCTCGTTGGCGGGGGGGAGGTGCTCCCCCCGGGCGATGAACTCGGTGCAGTACTGGTAGTCGCGCTCGGCCGCGACCGTCATCTCGGAGGCAGGGAAGGCGAAGTCGCTGGGGGGGCCGGGGACAGCGGGAAGAATGGGGTCGCCCTGGATGAATCGGACCACCCCCTCGATCATCCGCACGAAGCCCTTACCGCCGGCGTCCACCACGCCGGCTTCCTTGAGCACCGCGAGCAGCTCCGGGGTTCGAGCCAGGGAACGCTCCCCCTCGGAGAGCATCCGACGCAGGAACTCCGAGACGTCGGGAGAGTCGGCGGCGGCGCGCTCGGCGGCCGCCGCGGCTTCCCGGGCCACGGTGAGGATGGTTCCCTCTCGCGGCTCGTCGAGAGAGTTGTAGAGCGTGTCGGCCCCCCGCCGGAGGGCCCCCGCGATCTGCGCTGCTGTAGCGGTGTCCCGCGCTCCGATGCTTTCGGAGAATCCCAGGAGGAAATGCGCGAGCATCATGCCGGAGTTGCCCCGCGCCCCGAGCACCGCCCCGCGCGCTATGGTCTGGGCGGTCTCCGAGAGGGGCGCGTCGCCGAGGGCCCGGCAGGCATCGGCGACGGCGCGCAGTGTCAAGCTGAAGTTGGTGCCGGTGTCCCCGTCGGGGACCGGGAAGACGTTCAGACGGTTGATCTCGTCCCTGCCGGCGGCCACCCAGTCCGCCGCCGCGTACACCGCGCGCGCCAGGCGGGGGCCGTCCACATAGGCGATGCCGATCGGCATCCGGGCGTTATTCCGGAACCACCGTCACACGAACCGCGGCTTGAACCTCGGCGTGGAGGCGCACCAGGACGGTGTGCTCGCCCAGCTGCTTGATGGGGTGCTCCAGTTCGATCTTGCGCTTGTCGACCGGATGCCCCGCCGCGGCCAATCGCTCCGCGATGTCCTGTGCGGTGATCGAGCCGAAGAGCCGGTCGCCCTCGCCCGCCTTGGCGCCGATGGTGATTGCGACCCCGGCGAGCCGCTGGGCCGCTCCCTGCGCCTCGGTGCGGTCCTGGGTGGCCCGCGCCTCGCGCGCCTTCGATTCAGCCGCAATCCGCTTCTTGTTCCCGTCGGTCGCTTCATAGGCCAGTCCGCGGGGAAGGAGAAAGTTGCGCGCGTAGCCCGGTTTGACCCGGACCAGCGCCCCGGCCTTCCCCAGGGATTGCACATCTTCTCGCAGAATCACTTCCATCGTCTCATGCTCCTTGGGAATCACGGGGAACCAGGCGTCCCCGAACGTTGAGCCAGACATCGGCGAGCCCCAGGGCGAGGCACCCGCCTAGGGCCACCGGGAGGAGCAGCAGGGCGAGCCCCGCCGCGAGCAGCTTGAGTGGCCCGGGCGTCGCCGCGAGAACCGTCGAGACGATCGCCAGCCCGCGCATTGCGTAGAGCCCCATCCAGACGATCAGGAGATTGATCGCGACCGCGGTGGCTGTGGGCGGCAGCGGCACCAGCAGCAGGGCGAGCGTAAAGATAGCACCCCATACGAAGTGGTCATTGAAGCGGAATTCCCGGAACGGCGCCGGTGGCAAGCCGAGCGGCGTCCCGGCGATGCGATGGTGCCACCGCCACGCCAGCAGGAGCCCCGCCAGTCCTTCGAGGGCCAGCAGTCCCGGCATCGCCCGGGCGACGTCCGGGGCGGCCTCCACGAATTGCTGCACGAAATTCTGGACATCCTGCCGGCTCTTGGGATCCGGGCCCGCCACGTCGGCCATGGCGCGATAGCTGGCGCGCAGCATGTCGGTGAAGGCTTGCTCCACCGCCGGCCAATGGATGCCGTGGGCCCAGGCCCAGAGCGAAAGGCCCAGGGCGGTGAGGGCCACCGCTCCGAGGGCGCGGGGAAACACCGGGCCCCGGGGACGAAGATTGAGGAGGGCAAAGACTCCCGCGAGCACCAATGCGCTGGCTCGGAGGATCTGGGAGCCGAGGTCGAGATTCCCGGTGAGCGACACGGCGATCCCGAGCCCGGCCAGCGCGAGGAAGACGATTTCTCGAACGCTCCGCGGCCGGGAGAGCAGGGTCAGAAGCGCGAAAGGCGCCAGGAGATAGAGCGGCGGCGCCAGCAGGAAGAATCCCGCCAGCACCGCCGTCGCGCCGAAGCTCGCGCGGCGCCCGGGCGCGGGCGCCGCCGGTGCGCTCATCAGCCCTTGTAACCTTTGATGTAGGGGAGCAGGGCGAGGTAGCGGGCGCGCTTGATCGCCACCGCGAGCTGCCGCTGGTGCCGCGCCGACACGCCGGACAGACGCCGGGGAAGGATCTTGCCCCGCTCGGTCAGAAAGCGGGACAGCAGCTTCTCATCCTTGTAGTCCACCACCCGGATCCGCAGCTCGGCGATCGGATCGCCCTTCTTCTGGCGGCTCATTCGTCCTCCTCGTACTCGGTCCGGGCGGGCGCGGCCTGCGCGGGGGTAGGCGGCTCGTCGTTCAGCACCACGAGGTGCCGGAGCACCCCATCATCGAGCTTGACGGCCCGCTCGAACTCCGGGAGTGCGGCGGCCTCCGCGTCGAAGGTGGCGATGGCGTAGTAGCCGGTATCCCGCCGCCGGATGTCGTAGGTGAGGGTACGCTTGCCCCAGTGATTGATCTGGGGCTCCGCGCCGCCCGGGATCTGCACCAGCGAGTGGAAATGGGCGAGCTTCTGGTTGATGGTCTCTTCGTCCAAGGCAGGATCGAAGATGTAGACCACCTCGTACGGACGGGCCATGACACCTTCCTTTGGTCGTAGGCGCCCCGGCCCTGGTGTGGGGCGCGGGGAGGATGATTTGAGGGGGCAAATCTAGCCGCAGGGCGGGGTTACTGGTAGGGGTTAGCTTAGGGACATGCGCCTGCAATCGATTCAGGTAGGACAGCCCCGGACCTATGGCACCGCGGGCTCCCCGGACCCCGATCAGCGCCCCTGGACCAGCGCAATCAAGAAGGACCCCGTGGACGGACAGGTCTGGGCGGGGCGTGAAGGGCTGTCCGGCGACCATCAGTATGACCGGCAGGGCCACGGGGGTCCCGATCGGGCCCTGCTGATGTACTCGGCCGAACACTACCCGCTCTGGCGAGCCGAGTGGGCCCGGAAGGACGTCGGGCCCGGCGCCTTCGGCGAAAACCTGACGGTCTCCGGCCTCAACGAGGACACCGCCTGCGTCGGTGACCGATTCCGGATCGGGGAGGTCCGGGTCGAGATCTCCTCGCCCCGCTCCCCCTGCAGCAACCTCTCCCGCCGCCACGAGCTCCCCGATCTGGTGAAGACCATCGTCGCGAACCACCGCTCCGGGTGGTACCTGCGAGTGCTGCACGAAGGGTGGCTCGAGGCCGGGATGGAGCTCTCGCTGATCGATCGGCCCTATCCCCAGTGGACCATCCGTCGTGCCGCGACCGTCAAGCGGATGCGCTCCGATATGCCGGAAGAGGCCCGGCTCCTCGCGGCCTGTCCGGCGCTGCAGATCGACTGGAGGGAGAAGCTGGCTACACGTTGAAGCGAAACAGCATCACATCTCCATCCTGGACCACGTATTCCTTCCCCTCGGCCCGGGCCAGCCCCTGCTCTCGCGCACTCTTCCACCCCCCCACCCGCACGAAATCCTCATAGGCAACCGTCTCCGCCCGGATAAACCCCATTTCGAAGTCGGAGTGAATCACGCCCGCGGCGACGCGGGCCATGTCGCCCCGGTGGATGGTCCAGGCGCGGGCTTCTTTCTCTCCCGCGGTGAAGTAGCTCATCAGGCCGAGGAGGTGGTACGCGGCGTGGGCCAGCCGGTCCAGGCCGGACTCGGAGAGGCCGAGGGATTCGAGGAACGGCGCCCGGTCCGCCGGCGGGAGCTCGGCCAGCTCCATCTCTACCTTCGCGGAGAAGGTGACGATCTCCGCCTCCTCGCCGTCCCGGGTGATTGCCTCCTGGAGCGCCACGGTGAACGGGTTGCCGCCGGCGACCTCCGATTCGGCGACGTTGGCGGCGTACAGCACCGGCTTGGCGGTGAGGAGGCTGAAGCTCCGGAAAGCGGGGCGCTCTTCCTCGGTGGGCACCACGAAGCGAGCCGGCTTGCCCGCGGCCAGGGCGTCGCGCAGGCGGGGAAGCAGTCCGGCTTCGATCCTGGCCTGGGGGTCGCCGCTCTTCGCGGTGCGCACCGCCTTGTCCAGCCGCTTTTCCACCGCCGCGAGGTCCGCCAGGCCCAGCTCGATGTTGATCACCTCGCGGTCCCGCACGGCGTCCACCGCGCCCATCACGTGCTGCACGTCCGGGTCCACGAAGCAGCGTACGACGTGGACAATGGCGTCCACCTCGCGGATGTTGGCCAGGAACTGGTTGCCCAGGCCCTCTCCTTCGCTCGCGCCCTTGACCAGTCCGGCGATATCCAGAAACTCGACCGTGGCGGGGACGCTGCGCTCCGGGTGCACGATGTCCGCCAGCACGTCGAGCCTCCGGTCGGGCACCTGGACAACGCCGGTGTTGGGCTCGATCGTGGCGAATGGATAGTTGGCCACGAGCGCCCCGGCCGAGGTGAGCGCGTTGAAGAGGGTGGACTTGCCGACGTTGGGGAGCCCCACAATGCCGAGGCGGAGCATCAGGGCTTGTAGTTGTTGAATCGGTTCATGGCGCGCTCGATCCCTTCTTCCAGCCAGCACTCGACGGCTTCGGCCATCGGATCGAGGAGCCCATCGATGATCGCGCGCTCCTCCCGCGTGAAGCGATCGAGCACGTAGTCGGCCAGATCGTCGTAGTCCATCGGGCGCGGTCCCACTCCGATCCGCAGCCGCGCGTAGTCCTGCCGGCGGAGCGCGCCCTCCACGCTCTTGAGCCCGTTGTGGCCGCCCGCGCTCCCCGCACCGCGGAGGCGGAAGCGCCCCACGTCGAGCGCCACCTCGTCCACCATCACCAGCAGATCACGGCTGGGATCGAAGCTCTCCGACGCGCGAAGCGGGGCCAGGACGGCCCCGCTTCGGTTCATGTAAGTCTGGGGTTTGATGACTTCGACTGCGACTTCGTTCCGGGTGCCAGCGGCGATCCGCGCCGATCCCTTCCGGCGAAATGCGCCGAGCTTCCACCGTTCCGCGAGCCGGTCGGCCAGGAGGAACCCCGCGTTGTGCCGGGTGTCCTCGTATTCGGGGCCCGGGTTCCCCAGGCCCAGAATGGTGCGCAGCGGCTACTCCTTTTCCTTGCTGTCCTTGCCTTCCTTGGCTTCCTTGCCCTTGGCCTTGGGGGCGGCCTCTTCCTCGCCTTCGCCTTCCTCGGGTTTCACCTTCCGGATCAGCTCGGGCTCCTCGACCACCGCGGCTTCCGCCACCGGGGCGACCACCTCTTCGGCCCGCGGCGCCACCACCGTGCAGACGGTCTGCCCGCCGTCGTTCATGATTTCGATCTTCTCGACGGTAAGCTCCCGCACGTGGATCGACTGCCCGATGTTGAGGGCGCTCACGTCCACGGTGATGTTCTCGGGAATGTCCGCCGGGAACACCCGGATCTGGATGGCGTGCATGGTCTGGTCGATGACGCCGCCGAAGTTCTTTACCCCCTCGGGGATTCCGACCAGTTTGACCGGCACATCGACCGTGACCTTCTGGTCGGCCTGCACCTCGTACAGGTCCAGGTGGATGATGTCCGAGGGACGCACCGGGTTCCGCTGGATTTCGCGGATGAGCGCCTTGACCGGCGGGCGCCCCGCCACGGTCACCTCCACCAGGGTGGTTGCCGCGGCCACCTGGCTGAGCAGCCTGGTCAGGTCGAGGGTCGCCACCGCGATGGGCTCGGGCTCCCGCCCCCGGCCGTAGATGACCGCGGGGACTTTGCCCTCCCGGCGGAGGGAGCGCGCCACGCCCTTGCCGCTGCCGGCACGGGGGGAGGCCTGAATGGTCGCCTGCTGTGCCATGGTTCCGGTTCCTTCCATCAATCGAACAGCGAGCTGACCGACTGGTCGCTGTGGGTGTAGCCGATCGCCTTGGCGAGGAGCCCGGCGATGGACAGCACCTTGAGTTTGTCGAACTGCTTTTCCGGCGGGAGGAGGATGGTGTTGGTCACCGCCACCTCGGTCACCGGCGCCTGGGTCAACCGTTCCACCGCGGGCCCCGAAAGGAGGGCGTGGGTGGCGCAGATGTAGATGTCTCCAGCGCCGAGGCGCTTGAGCGCGTGGGCGGCCTCCGCCATGGTGCCGCCGGTATCGATCATGTCGTCCGGGATAATGCAGTCCCGGCCCTCTACATCCCCGACCACGTTCACCGCCTCGGCCACGTTCGCGGCGGTCCGCCGCTTGTCGATGATCGCGAAGTTGGCGTCGAGTCGCTTGGCGAACCCGCGCGCCATCTTGGCGCCACCGACATCGGAGGCCACCACCGCGAGGTTCTTGAGGCCCTTCTGCCGGTAGTGGTTC